>CAISOX010000058.1 GCA_903887235.1 uncultured Alphaproteobacteria bacterium
CATAAAGCAAATGGATAGAGAGCATAATTTGGAGACAATTGAAGGCCTAAAACCAGAAAAGCAAAGGAAAATGGCAGAAGAAAGTAATAATCATTTTATAAAGCTTCTTGCAATAATAGGAGATAAGCTTGGTATACATGGCAAAGTTCATCTTGAGAATAAAATGTTTAATTATAGTGGTAGTGTTTTAAAGAAGAAAAATGAAGATGTATAGCATAAGTCAGATAAGTATTGACTCGTCATTCTTCGCTTATGTAGGTTTTTACTACACTTCGCTCATCACTCCTTGTCTGACCGCGAGCTATAAATATTTGAAAGGTATAGAGTTTTTATTATATTACAGAATATAGCGCGCTTTTACGATTCTAAAAATTATCTTTTAATACAAATTAAATCATAATAAGGGCTCTAAAATTATACCGTGCCTATTATAAACAATATTTTTACAACAATTAATTAAATTATCAGTTGACAAATAAGTTTATATCAATACTATCACTCGTTAGGTAAAAAATATAAAAAAGGTAATATATGACAGCAAATCCATTAACGCCCTCGAGCTTCTACGATCGAACTGATATGGTAGTATCAGCTTCAAGCTTTCAAAAGACCTTAAGCTTATTAAGGTCTTTTTTTTTGGGCAAAAATTATATCGAAACTCATACTCAAAGTAGGTTGAGTATCCTCGCAGCATGTGAGGACCCAAAAACAATCCAAACTTTTCATTATAAAGGACAAGATTGGCCATTGCCACAAACTGGGCAAATGTGGCTAGAATATGAACTACTTACCAAGCCAGATGTAGCTGGTTATTTTTGTTTATCAACTTCATATAGGAATGAACCAAATCCAATACCTGGTAGGCATAAAACAATTTTTCCAATGTTTGAATTTGAATCTCATGGTGGTTTTGAAGCTTTAAAAAAGATGGAAAAAGAGTTAATTGCTTTTTTAGGAATTCAAGATATTGATAAAATTCCTGAAAAAAAATATTTAGATATGGCAAAAAAATACGGAACAAATATCATTGAAAATGAGCATGAAGCACAAATGCTCAAAGAATATGGTCCTGTAATTTTCCTTACGAATTTACCACTTTATACAAGTCCTTTTTGGAATATGCAAATGGTTGGAGATATCGCTAATAAAATTGATGTTATTATTGAAGGGCAGGAAACTATAGGAAGTGCCGAGAGATCAACTGATCCAGAAGATATGTATGAAAAATTCCATACTATCAGTAATGGTGAATATGCAAAATTATTATACGCAAAATTTGGTGAAGAAAGAATAAAATACGAACTGGATAGCTTCTTAAATTTAAAATTCTTTCCTAGATTTGGAGGAGGAATTGGGATGACAAGATTGATAAGAGCCTTGGAAATTCATAACATTATATAATCTGTCGGTTATGTCCTTAATTTTATCACTTGATATTAAAAATCTAACCATAGCAAATGAAGTAATTCATCAAACTCATCAATATTTAAGTTTTATCAAAATTGGGCATATAGCCATCTCAAATTTTCATATCAAGCAACTGAAAACGTTTGGTGTGCCTATCATGCTTGATTTGAAGTTTTTTGATATTACGTCAACGGTAAAAGAGGCGATATTAGGATATGCAAAGAGCATAAATAATTTGCAAATTTTTACAATTTCATCGGCATGTCAGGATGAAACAATAAAAATGTCATTGGAACATTCTTGTAAACCATATTTCGTTATACATTTATCCAGTGATACATTAGATTTTGATAAATTAGTGATAATAAAAAGGGCAGAACAAATAATTAAACTTGGGGGTCATAATTTTATTTGCCCTCCATTTTTGATTAAAGATTTTAGAGAAATTTTTAAAGATGAGATTAATCTTGCAACTCCTGGTATAAGAAATGATTATGAGGATAATGACCATTCAGCTACTGTTGATGCGCTAACAGCGAAAAAATTGAATACTAATTATATAATTGTGGGAAGACCAATATATAATTCAAACGAACCAAATAAAATTGCAAAGGAGTATTATGACCAATTTGTTTCAATATAAAAAATTTACGCTTCATTCAGGTGGAATTTCTTATTTTAAAATTGAATGCGATGCAATTACTAAGGAAGATTATAAAACTCTTGCAAAAATTGTATCAGATAAAATAAAATTTAAAGATGTTTATGGTGTGCCAAGAGGCGGTATACCTTTTGAAAAAGCGTTAAAAGAATATATTTCAAATGACAGTAATAATTTGTTAATTGTTGATGATGTATTAACAACTGGAGGCTCCATGGAAGAGGCAAAGCTAAAATTTCAAAATCAAAATTATGATAAAATTATTGGAGTTGTAGTATATGCAAGAGGAGATTCACCAAATTGGATTCAGCCGGTATTTAAAATGCATGAGTTCTTTAAATAAATGTTTGACCATTTGATAATTTCTCCTCCATTTGGAAATGTTATTAATCTTGATTATACAACTTCTGTTTGTGGTACTTTTACAGTACAAAAAAGAATGGGTATGTATTATAGATATTTAAAAACACTAAGACCAGTTTGTAAAAATGGAAAAGTCGGATGGATAAATTCTATAGGGTTGAGGAATCCTGGTATTGAAAATTTAAATTTGTCTAAAGTAGAAGGTAAAATACTTTCTATTGCTTTGATGGATAAAAAAGATATGTCTGTTTTTTTAGTTAAATTAAGGGATTATATAAACAATCAAAAATTTAATATTAAAGCTATAGAAGTGAATATCAGCTGTCCCAATGCAAAGATAAATTTGATGACCAATAATGAGGTTAATCTTCTAAGAAATTTGGGTTTGGAGATTATAATTAAGATACCACCTTCTAAAACATACTTAGATATGATTGATTATTATATTCAATCTGGAGTCTGGTATTTTCATCTTTTTAATTCTTTCCCAACTAAAAGAGGGGGGCTTTCAGGAAAATTAATTCAAGGAATGTATTTAAAATTAATACAAAAAGCTAAATCTAAGTTTGGAGATTCGATAAAAATTATTGGAGGAGGTGGGATACAATCAATTGAGGATTTAAGGATGTATCAACAACATGGAGCTGAACATTTTTCAGTTTCAACATTATTCCTCCACCCGTTAAAATTAAACAAGTTTTTAAAAGATTACAAAAAAGACTATGAATATATTACATTGCAATAATACGTTAAAATTAGCTAAACAAATATCAAATCAAATTGGTTTAAAAATTGTCAATCGTGTAATTGATAAATTTTCTGATGAAGAATTAAATATAAAAATAAATGATGATTTATATCAAAAAGATGTGTTAATCACTCATGAATTATTTCCAAATATTAATGAAAATTTGTTACAGTTGTTATTTTTAATAAATGCTTCAAAAAAAAGGGGGGCAAAGCGAGTTCATGCCATTATTCCATATTTTGCATATAGCAGAATGGATCATAAAAAGAATGATCAGGATTTCATCTCTGCTTCATGCATAGCTTCGCTACTTGAGGCAGCTGGTATAGATACATTGATTACTATCGATTTGCACTCAAGCCAAATAGAAGGGTTTTTCAGAATCCCTGTTAAAAATATTACTATGCTTGAGCTATTTGAGTTAAGTTTCAATAATTATGATAGAGCGGATGCTGTAATAGTATCCCCAGACATAGGTGGGAAAATTAGAAGTGCAAGTATTAGCAAATTTTTAAATGCTCCACTTGCAGTAATATATAAACAAAGAGATGAAAAAAATGATGTAATGATGAATGGTATAATGGGTGATGTGAAAAACAAGCATTGCATATTAGTTGATGATATTATTGGAAGTGGTCAAACTATAATAAAGGCAATAGATGTTTTAAAATCCTTAGGTGCAAAAAGTATTGAAGTAATTGCTACTCATAATTTAATTGACGTAGAAAACCCTAATTTAGATAAAATTTTATCAAGAATTAATAAACTCAGTATATCAAATAGTGTACAAACAGATTACAAACAACTATATTTATCTAAATTGCAAATAGTTGATATTAGTGCACCAATAATTAACTGTATAAAATCATATTTTTAAATTTAACTACTAATGGAAAAAAATATTATCCAGCAAGATTTGCATAGTCAACTGACAACAGCACTCAGAATTCTTTCAATTGAAATGGTAGAAGAAGCTAAATCTGGTCATCCAGGGATGCCGATGGGCTTTGCGGACGTTGCTACAATTTTATTTCAATACTTTTTACGATTTAATCCACATGATCCAACATGGTCAAATAGAGATAGATTTATATTATCAGCAGGTCATGGGTCTGCTTTGCTGTATAGTTTATTATTTTTAACAGGTTATGAAAAATATAAACTTTCTGATTTAAAGAAATTTAGACAGCTTGGTTCTATAACTCCTGGGCATCCAGAATTTGATCCTGAATTAGGTATTGAAACTACCACAGGGCCTTTAGGGCAGGGTTTGGCAAATGCAGTGGGAATGGCAATCTCAGAAAAAAAAATGCATGCTTCTTTAGGAGATATAATAGATCATAAAATATATGTAGTAGTAGGAGATGGTTGTTTGATGGAAGGTATTTCTCATGAAGCAATGTCTCTTGCTGGACATTTGGGATTAAACAATTTGGTGATTTTGTTTGATGATAATAAAATCTCAATTGACGGTCCAACTTCTCTTGCAACTTCAGATATGACGCTTTCCAGAGTTTCCTCTTATAATTGGAATGTAATTTCAATAGATGGACATGATCCAAATACAATATGGAAAGCTTTAAATTCTGCGCAAAAAAGTGATAAGCCAATGTTTATTGCTTGTCGGACAAAAATTGGCTATGGGTCACCTAGTTTTGAAAATTCGGAAGAATCGCATGGTAAATGTTTAGGCGATAAAGAAATTGATTTAATTAAAAAGAAATTTAATTGGCAACATGATAAATTCACAATTCCTGCTCCAATTTTAAAAATATGGAGAGATTTTTATAAAAGAAATTTATCTGATTATTCGCATTGGGAAAAGGTTCATAAAAAAGCATATTTAGAAAATCAGATTAAAAATAAAAATTTAGACCATCTTTTAGATGAGATGCATAAATATAAGAAGGAGTTAATCACTTTTAATAATTCTGAGGCAACTAGAAAAAGTTCAAATAAAATTATAGATATAATTTGCTTAAATACCGAATCATGCATTGGAGGCTCAGCAGATTTATCAGGTTCAAATGGAACAAAATCTGCTAATCAAAAAATTTTCTCTAAAAATGATTATTCGGGTAATTATATCCATTATGGAGTTAGAGAGCATGCAATGGTTGCAATAATGAATGGTGTAAAGATACACAGTGAATATATAGTATATGGTGGTACTTTTTTAGTATTTTCAGATTATTGTAGGCCGTCTATCAGATTAGCGGCCTTGATGAAATTGCCTGTTGTGTTGGTATTCACGCATGATTCAATTGGAGTTGGAGAAGATGGGCCAACACATCAACCTATTGAGCATCTATCTGCTTTGAGGGTGATACCAAATTTAAATGTGTACAGACCAGCTGATGCAATAGAAACAACTGAATGCTGGGAGTTAATATTGAAAGAAACAAACACTCCTGCAGTATTATGCCTAAGTAGACAAAATTTACCTCAGTTGAGGAATAACATTAATGTTAATAATACTAAAAATTTAGTCGCATTTGGGGTGTATATTCTATATCAGTCAAAAGAAGCGCATTCTATATCTATTTTTGCTAGTGGTTCAGAACTGTCTATTGCTTTAGACGTAGCAAAAAATTTGGAGAAAAATGGGATTGGAAGCAAGGTTATTTCTGTGCCTTGCCAAGAATTATTTTGGCAACAGACCCTTGAATATCAAATGGCTATTCTTTGCAATAATACTTTGAAAGTTGCAATAGAAGCGGGTAGCGAGCAATCATGGTCTAAAATTATTGGTCCACATGGGGCATTTTTTGGAATGGATGATTTTGGCAAATCTGCTCCAATAGATGATTTATACAAATATTTTCAATTGACTGTAGAAAAAATTTCAAAGAGGATCTTAAAAATTGTTAATCCTGCTAGTTAGAGCTGTTTATGCAAAATAATATATCTTTAAAACCAGATTTTTCATACGAAAAGAAAATTGGAGGCATAATACTTGGTATAGACGAAGTTGGTAGGGGTTGTATAGCTGGACCTGTAGTTGTTGCAGGGGTCATTTTAAACGATAATATTGATACCTTACAGATAAATGATTCAAAAAAACTTACCCCCAGCAAAAGAGAAAAGATTTTTACCTATTTGAAGGAACATTGCCATTATTTGATTGAATCTAGCAGTGTTGAAGAAATAGAGGAGATGAATATCTTACAGGCTTCGCTACTTGCGATGAGGAGGGTTATAAATAATATAGAGCATAAATTTGACTATGTTTTTGTAGATGGTAATATTAGTCCTGATAAATCAATGGATAATATAAGTACTATAGTAGGTGGAGATAGTAAGTCATTATCAATAGCAACGGCATCAATATTTGCTAAAGTCACCAGAGATAGGTTTATGGATAAATTAGATCAAGATTATCCACATTATCTATGGAGACAAAACAAAGGATATGGCACTAAACAACACATTGATGCAATTAAAAAATTTGGTATTACGCCATATCATAGAAAAAGTTTTTTAAAAAAAATAATAGGATAATAAATGATAAAAATTTCTAGAAAAATATATTTGTTGGGAGTGTTGGCTATATTGTTTAAGATTTTCATTGCGTCGTATATATATGTAAATCTTTTTAGTCAAAAAAATATCGATGATAGAGTCATAATAATTCCGAAATCTTGCTCAATCAAATGCACATCTGGCATTCTTTTAGAAGCTGGGATTATACGGCATAAATTATTTTTTATTTCATATGCTAGAAGTTTTGGATTACTTGGAAAAAGGATTGTTGCAGGTGAGTATGAGATACCAAAAGGTGCAAACCTTGTAGAGATATTTGATAAAATATCCAATGGTAGAGTAGTAACTCATCAATTCACCATTCCAGAAGGATTGACAAATTTTCAAATTTTCGAAATTTTAAGAAATCAACATGGTGTTATTAATGATGAAGCCGAACTTAACAAATACAAAGAAGGGGAATTTTACCCTAATACCTATAATTATTTATATAACACAAAGATAAGTGAGCTATTAAATACAATGAATTTGAAAATGAAAAGTATAATTTCAGAAGAATGGGAAAAAAGAGATGTTGCAAATACAAAAGAGCTAAGTAGTCCATTTGATGCATTGATTTTAGCTTCGATAGTTGAGAAGGAAGCAAAATTAGATGAGGAAAAACCATATATTGCAGGTGCTTATTTAACTAGGTTAAAGAGGAAAATTCCTTTACAAGCTGATCCAACAGTTATATATGGCATCTCAGGAAAGGGCAATTTTAGTAGAAAAGTGACGTATGCTGATTTAAAATTTGATTCTCCATATAATACTTATTTATATGCTGGATTACCTCCAACGCCAATATGCAATCCCGGTAAATCTTCAATATTAGCTGTGCTTCATTCAGTTCAGACAAATGATATATATTTCGTAGCTGATGGTTCTGGTAAGCATATATTTGCCAGTAGCTATAAACAGCATTTACAAAATATTGAAAAAATTAGGAGTAAATGAATAGTTAATCATTATGAGAGTTATTGCGGGAAAATATAAAAATAAAAAAATCGTTAGTAACGTAAAAGGTGCATCTGCCACTATTAAACCAACCACCTCCAAAATTAGAGAATCTGTATTCAATATCATATACAATTATTTTGCAAAGCATGATTTGATAATTGAAGAATCTTCATTTTTAGATTTGTGTTGTGGTACAGGAGCTATAGGTATTGAGGCGATTTCCAGAGGATTTAAGCAAGTGTACTTCTTAGATAATAATTATGAAAGCTTAGCTATAACAAGGCACAATTTAGCAACTTTAAAAGTTGATGCTCAAAATTGGAGAGTGATTAGATCTAATATTTTGAATTTAGAGATATCAGAAAAAATATTGTTTGATATTGTATATTTAGATCCTCCATATAATGTCCCAATTACTATCGATATACTAAATTCAGTTAATAATTTTATGCACCCGAATTCATTGTTAATGATTGAAATGCCAAGAGAAGTTTCTCCACCTGCATTGCTAAATCATGAAGTGATTTCTGTTAAGCATTATGGGAATTGCATTGTTTCTGTCCTCAAGTTGAAGAATAATTTATAGCTTTAAAAGCTGATTTTAGAAAACTGGAATTCGTGATTATAATCCAACTTATAATGAAGTTGGATGGTGTTTGTAATGCAGTAAATTCTCCGACATGAACGGAATTTACTGCAGATACCTCATGTTTATTTTTATAGTCTAGATCAAAATTTATCCTGAGGAAAGTTCATTTTGGTGTATTTTTACTTATATATCTCACATCCAGTTTTTAATAATAGACGAATAACATTTGCAGCTCGATGAATTGGAAGATTTAATATTTTGTGCATCATCTTATCATGATAAATATTGTTCGAATCAGTTTTACTGAAAATAAGCTTAAAATCCTCAATAGCTTGTATTTTATCAATTTTAATTTCTTGTTTATTTTCAGATAATATTTTTAACATTAGTTCTACGCCTTTTAATTTATTATCTTCCCGTACTTGATCGGAAATACTGCTATCATTTGTATATTTCTCCAAATTATAAGCGTATTTATAAAATTCTATTAAAAGCTCATCAGACGCATTAGGTATTTTAGTGCATACCAATTTATACGTACTCTTGTTTTTTAATGGATTACTATTATTTATATCAAATTTTTCGTTTTTCGTAACATTTGTATTGCAGCCTATTAAAGAAACGCATATTAGTGCAAATAAAATTCTTACCATAATTGTTAATTATATAATAAATTTTTCTGTGGCAATTAGAACACAAGACAATTATAAATTCAATAAATATTTAATTAAATCCTCAATAGAGCGGAGCCCCAGGTTAACCCACCACCTACAGCAGCAAGGGCTATTAAGTCACCTGTTTTGATTTTTCCACTAGACATGTAATGGTCAAGGGCAAGAGGTATTGACGCAGCTGAAGTATTTGCATGATGTGGTACTGTTGAGACTGATTTTTCTATGTTTATATCAAGCTTATCCATAACAGCATTTATTATTCTTTCATTTGCTTGATGCAGCAACACCCAATCTAAATCTTCTAAATTTAATTGGTTTTTACTCACAAGAGACTTGATTGATTCTGGCATTTTAGTAACAGCATATCTAAAAACTTCTCTACCATTCATCTCAATTTTTTTATTTAAATTACCAGAAGAAATGCCACCATTAACAGCTAAAATATTTTGAAGACTTCCATCTGAAAATAATTCGATATCAATAATGCCATAAGAATCATTGCCATCAGTTTTTTCAAGGATAACTGCTCCAGCTCCATCACCAAATAGCACGCAAGTTGATCTATCGGTCCAATCTATGATTCTTGACATTGTTTCTGCACCAATTATGGCAACTCTTCTTGCTTTATTAGATTTAATAAGTGAATCACCAAGTTGAAGAGCATACAAGAATCCAGAGCATACAGCTTGTATGTCAAAGGCAAAGCCTCTGTTCATCTTTATGTTATTTTGAACTCTTACAGCAGTAGCCGGAAAAACTAGATCTGGCGTTGTTGTTGCTAATATCAAAGCATCTAAATCATTAGGATTAATATTCGCGTTTTTCAACGCATTAATCACTGCTAATGTTGCTAAGTCAGAAGTCTTTTGGTCTTCCGTTGCAATATGCCTTCTTTTTATACCTGTTCTAGTTTGTATCCATTCATCAGAAGTATCTAATGTTTGCTCTAAATCAGCATTAGTTAAAATTTTTTCTGGTAAATAACTTCCTACACCAATTATTTTTGAAGAAATCATGTATTCTTAATTCCTAATATTTTTGCTGAAGTTTGCTTTATCTTATCAACAAAATTTAATCCTGTACCTTTTTCTTCGAACATCTCAAGTTCTTGTGATATTTTGGCGTTTATATTATTTTTTACTAGAGTATAAGCCGTATTAATAGCATTGTATATCCCATCTGCACTTGCAGAGCCATGACTTTTTATCACAATTCCTTTTAATCCAACAAGCATAGCCCCATTATTTTTGTTTGGGTCAATAACTTTAAGAGATGCTTTTATTTTTGATTTTAAAAGTAATCCAGCAAACTTTGTTACTAATCCTCCATTCATAATAGATGATTGTATTAAATCTATGCATGTACTTGCTGCTCCTTCTGAGGCCTTAAGGAATATATTGCCAGAAAATCCATCTGTAACCAGTACGTCTATATTGCCTTTCACCACGTCGTGTCCTTCTATAAATCCATGGAAATTTAAACCAGATTTTTCGAGAATTTTATATGTTTTGAGTTCTAATTCTCTACCTTTAGTAATTTCTGATCCAACGTTTAATATAGCTATTTTAGGATTCTCTATTTTTAAAATTACTTTTGCAAAACAGATTCCCATTAATGCAAAGTGAAATAAATGTGATTCATTACATTCTAAATTGGCTCCCATATCAAGCAACACAGTGCCATTATTATTTATGCTTGGAAATATTGCTGTAATAGCTGGCCTTTTTACATTCTCCAGACTACCTAAAACCATTTTAGATGTAAGCATTAGTGCGCCAGTATTTCCACATGAAACTGCTGCATGTGCATCACCGTTTTTAACCGCTTCTATAGCTTTTCTCATACTAGAATTTTTGCCATTTCTCCATGCTGTGGCTGGTTTATCCTCATCAGAAATTGCAACTTCACTGTCAATTAATTTATATTTATTTTCTGGGAAGTTGTAATCAATGATTTTAGGCAAAACAATAGATTTTTTGCCATATAGTGTAAATATTACATCATCATGCGACTTAAAAAACCCATCTATAGCTTCTATGATCGCATCAGGTGAATTAGTTCCACCCATGGCATCAATACTAATAATAGTCTTATTAGACATAATTGATTTTATTATTTATCCTTAGTTTCAGAAGGAAATTCTGATTTCTTATCAGTTTTAATTTGTTTAGTTTTTTCTTTGGTTACTTTAGGTTCTTTACTTCCTGGGTGACTATTGTCTACTTCCTTATTTTTCCCCTTCGGCTTTACCATTTGTTTACCGTTGTAATAGCCATCTTTTAAAGATAAATGATGAGGCAATTTTGGTTCACCAGTGACTGAATCGAAAGAAATAGAAACTTTACTTATTCCATCATGCGCTCTTCTGCTATTTCTTTTTGATCTGGATGTTTTTTGCTTAGGTACAGCCATAATTTCGTACAACTTAATTTGTTCATTGAATCCACTTATATAATAAATTCACTCCAAATGCTAGTAAAATAGTGACTATGACATTAAGAAAACACAAAATTATTATTAAAGTTCTTCCTTAGATTATGGCCTGACATTAGAAATGAGTTCTGGTTCATTTTTATCATGTGACAACTTCTAAACAGCACTATATGAATCCCTAACTTTATTATCAATTAATTTAATTGGACCAACGTTATAATGTAGGATTTTTAATCAAGAAAAGTACTTATTGCTGTAAAGGTTTTTAGATATTGCACCTTCCCATTTATCACCATTGTCCATCAACTTGTTTTTATCGTATAATAGCTCAGCGTGAGTTTCTGTTGCATATTCAAAATTTGGTCCTTCTACAATTGCATCTACTGGGCATGCTTCCTGACAAAGCCCACAATAAATACATTTTGTCATATCAATGTCGTATTTTGTGGTTCTTCTGCTTTTGTCAGATCTTGCTTCTGCTTCTATAGTTATAGCTTGTGCTGGGCAAATTGCTTCACATAGTTTACATGCAATGCATCTTTCTTCGCCATTAGAATATTTTCTTAATGCATGTTCTCCCCTAAATCTGGGGCTTAAATATCCTTTTTCAAAGGGATAATTAATTGTTACCTTTCTCTTGAATAAATATGTCAAAGTTAAAAACATACCTTTTAATATATCTATCAACAGGAAAGATTTAATATGATATTTCAATTCTTTTAATTTCAAATTTAAAACCTATGTTATGAATCGTTTCTGATTATAGCAATACGATCAATACTTTGCAAATCCTTAAAAATTTCAATCTCATATCCTTTCGCCTCAAATATCTCTTTAATTTTTTTGCTTTGATTGAATCCCATTTCTAGAATTATAATCCCATCTTTTTTGAGAAATATTTTTGCATTTTTTGCTATAATTCTATAATTTTCTACTCCATCATTATGGTCAGTTAATGCATTTTTTGGTTCATAATTTAATACGCTAGGCTCTAAATTTTGCCAGTCATCAATTGTTATATACGGAGGGTTTGAAATAATAATATCAAATTGATCAGTATTTTCGATATTACTAAACCAATTGCTTATCTTAAAACTTACTCTTTTACCTATATCAAATTTTTTGGCATTGAGTCTGGCTATATTCAAAGCTTCTTCAGAGATGTCAATTCCCAGTCCAATTGAAAATTTTAATTCCGAAAGTAATGATAATATGATGCATCCACTGCCTGTGCCCAAATCTAAAATATTTAATTTATCATCAATTTTATTTGTTAATTTTTTTAAAATTAACTCGATGATTAATTCTGTTTCAGGCCTTGGTATGAGGACATTATTGTTAATAGTATAATTTTGTTTCCAAAAGTACTTACTGCCTGTAATATACGCCACAGGCTCAAATTTTAATCTTCGCTCAATTAAATTGATATATTTTGAATACGTATCTGGTGATATTTTTTCATTTAATTTGAATATTAAATTTTCTGAATCGGCCAAATTTAAGATGTGAGATAATAAAATTTTTGCATCTAATTTATATGTTTCAATGCCTATTTCCTGAAGTATTTTTTGAGCATTATTTAGTGCTGTTGATATAGTTATTTTGTCAATTTTCACGTATAACTTCTGTTTCAAATTCAAAACATTGATTTAAATCTTGAAGATTTAGGTTGCCTATAGCGTTTAATCCATCGCCCCCAATGAATTTATTAGATTGAAAAAGGATTATTTTATCTATCAGATTTTCTTTTATAAAAGATGTGTTTATTTTTTGACCGCCTTCAATAAGTAAATTATTAATTCCTAAATCAGCAATATGATTTAGAACATCATTAAGATCAAGACCTATATCTGATTTTTTTACGGTAATCACTTTAATATCACCATCTATATTTTTTGAATTTTGTGAGGTAAAAATTATAGTTCTGATTCTATTTGCAGTTTGTACTATTTGAGAGTTTTTTGAAATTCTTAAATCAGAATCTAGTATGATTCTTATAGGGCTATGTTGTTCGTCGTATAATCTACATGTTAAAAGCGGATTGTCAGCAATAACAGTGCCTATTCCTGTTAATATCGCATCATTTTTCGATCTTAATTGATGTGATAATTTTCTCAGTTTTTCACTTGTAATCCACTTACTCTTACCATTTGCTAGGGCAATTTTACCGTCTAAACTTGTTGCAATTTTTAATGTAATGTATGGTCGATTTTGCAACATTCTTTTTTTAAACCCTTTTATAATTTCTTCACATTCATTTTTTAAAATTCCTACTGTAGTTTCAATTTTATTATTTTTTAAAATCTCTATGCTTGTGCCACTAATTTTTGGATTTGGATCAATTATGCCAATTACAACCCTAGAAAATTTTGATTGAATTATTTTTTTAACACATGAAACATCATTTTCCTTATCATTGCAACATGGCTCTAAGGTGATATAAACAGTGCTTTTTGCCAGTTCCTTATCGTGTAATTTATCGATAGCTAAACATTCGGCATGAGGTCTACCACCATCTTCTGTTCTCGCGCTAGAAATAATTTTATCGTCCTTAACAATTACGCATCCAACAGAGGGGTTAGAACCAGTTTTTCCAATCCCTGATTTTGCTATATCAAGTGCTTTACTCATGAAATAAACATCATTATCCATGAGGGTGGTTATTTTAAATCTTTGGAGTAATATATTTTTTTATTGAAAGTCCCTTCCATTTTATCAACTATCAACGTCACTGTGCAGTCTCCAGTTATATTAATCATTGTTCTAAGCATCTCTAAAATTCTATCTATCCCTAAAATCACACCAATACCCTCAAGTGGTATTCCTACCGATGATAATACCATTCCCATCATAACCATAGAGCCACCAGGGAATCCAGCTGCACCGATAGATCCAATAGTTGCAGTAAGAATTAGAATTATATAGTGATTAAAATCAAGATTAACACCAAAGATTTGAGCAAAAAAAACGGCACATATTCCTAAGTATATTGCGGTTGCATCCATATTTACTGCTGCACCAAGAGGTAATATAAATGATGCTGATTCTTTTGATACACCAACTTTATTTCTAAGTTCTGAAATTGCTGTTGGAAGTGTTGCCTTACTACTAGATGTTGCTAAGGCAAGGGCCTGAGTAGTGATCATTTTTTTGTAGAAAGGTAGGGGATTGATTCTTGCAAAGAGAAATAGCATAATTCCAAAAAGAATATATTGAACAGACAGTGCTCCCACTACAACAAGAATAAACTTTCCAAGATGAAACATAATTTCAATTCCATAATCAGCTACTACCCATGACATTATCGCAAACACTCCATATGGAGTAAGCTGAATCACTAGCTGAATCATTTTGAATACTAGATGTGTACAAGAAGATATAAAATTTTTAACTTCTCTTCCTTTATCTCCAATTAAAATAAGTGCAAAACCAGTAAAAAAAGCAAAAACAACAATCTGCAACGTTTTACCATCAGCCATGGCTTTTATGGGATTTGAGGGAATAATATCTATAAATAAATCTTTAAGATCTTCACTTTTTTGATGTTCAATTGGATTAGTTAGATCAATAGTCAATCCTACGCCTGGCTCAAAAACATTTGCAAAAGTTAAGCCGATTGTGACAGCGAACGCTGTTGTTACCATGTACATTAAAAATGCTCTTGTACCTAATCTACCAAAAGTGCTAGCATCACTAACGCTAATTACTCCATTTAATATGGAAAATAATATTAATGGCACGACAACCATTTTAATCATGTTGAGAAAAACATCTCCAAATGGTTTTAGATATTGAGCATATTCTTTTCCATAAACACCAAAAAGTATTCCTAAAACCATTCCTATTATAACTTTCTGCCAAAGCTTAAGCTTTTTATTCATCCAACCTCGAGTTTAAAAATTATTTACAATTAATTATGTACAATCATGTACAAATTAAAATTTTGAATATAGTAACCATATATTATACTAAAAATATAAATTTTGCACTGAATTTTTATTTTAGCGTTGGTAGAGTGCTTCAATGTAAAGCAAAGAATGAAGATAGATAAGTAGAAAGATGATTTTAGATAGAAAATTTATTTATAAAAACAATTTTACTTTCTAAATCATCGATCTTTCTCTTACCTCAATTTTTGTTCCTTTTTATAGCAATGGTAACGGTGTTGGTTTTATTAAGCGCTTTTTCTGCTATAAAATCTTTTAAATTTAGGCTTTTTAAAGCGATTGTTGTCATGTGCCTTTGGTTTTGCAAATTTCTCATCTGAGAATTTTTTCTCATCTGGGAATTTTTTGCTAGGATCGAGTAAGCGCTCTATCCTTCTCCATTTACCTAATTCATTTGGTAAGATTAAATTCAAAGCAGATCCTTCGGTATCAGCTCTCCCAGTTCTTCCTATACGATGTATATAATCTTCAGGAGACATTGGTAAATCATAATTAATTACATGTTCAACATGGGAAATATCCAACCCTCTTGAAGCAATATCTGTTGCAATCATTATGCGGAAATTTTTTGCACGAAAATTCTTAATTACTCTTTCACGTTTTCTATGCATCACATCACCATGAATTGTCGATACGCTGTGATTATTCTGCAATAATTTTTTACTTAGACTCTCTGCAATAATTTTTGTGTTCACAAATACAATTATTGATCCCTCTCGAGCATCTAGTTCACTTGATAAGTCGGCATACTTAGTTGCAGTATTTGTATGCTTAATATCTTGCTTTATTTTTGGAGTAATTTTATTTATAGAGCCAACTGTTATTCTTTCAGGATCTTGAAGATATTTTTTTGATAACTTTAAAATTTCTGGTGAGAAAGTAGCAGAAAACATTAATGTTTGTCTTGCAGCAGGTAAAAATTCTAAAATTTTATCTAATTGAATGCTAAAACCCATATCTAACATTCTATCTGATTCATCAATTACCAACATAGTTATATTCTTAAGACTTAAGCTTTTGCGAATTAGATGATCAGTTACCCTACCTGGTGTTCCTACTATTATGTTAGGTCTTCTTTTGAGGTTTTGAATTTGTTTGAATATTGGTGCCCCACCAATCAATAAAACTGAAGAAATAGTTTTTATTTTAAGAAGTAAGCTTTCTATCACAGTCTGTATTTGCGTTGCTAGTTCCCTAGTTGGCGTTAATATTAATGCCTGCTCATTATTTGATTGTAAAATTTTTGATAGTAGCGGAATTAAGAAGGCAATAGTTTTGCCTGTTCCGGTTTGTGCTGATCCTATAACATCTTTACCTTCTAAAGCTATTGGTATAGTTTTAGCTTGAATAGGAGTTGGAATGATTAAATTCATTCTGGTCAATGAATCTTTTAGATCAGTTGGTATATTAAGAGAATTAAAATTGTCCATATGTAAAATACGATTAATAATTATTATGAGCGATAAACGCTTTTATTTTTATTAATAATTATTATTTGAGTATTTTCACTATGCTGTCTGATATAGAGATCAGCTCTAACAATTGATCTTATAGACCTATGATGAGCATAGACCTAAGATATAAATTATTAATAAGTATGGTATTCTAGATACTTATTCAGTTAATGTCAACTTGTAAGTGTTATGCCATTAATTTAGTTAATAAAAGCTATAAAAAAAAATATTTAGTGATATAATCCAGTTCTTATTTTAAATATTACGCGATTATGCAAAGTAAATTACTGAAGAGTAATAACATTCAGGTTAAAGTATCAGAAAACGAAGCAAGGCGTGCTGTAGAAACAATATTGAAATGGATAGGTGAAGATCCAAGTAGAGAGGGTTTGATCGATACTCCAAAAAGAGTTGTTGAAAGTTTTAAAGAGCATTTTTCAGGTTATTTAGAAGATCCAAGTCATGTTTTGCAAAAGACATTTACAGAAATTTCTGGGTATCAAGATATGGTTCTTTTGAAGGGTATAAAATTATATTCTCATTGTGAGCATCATATGGCTCCTATTAAAGGTGTGGCTCATATAGCATATTACCCAAACACTAAAGTTGTCGGTATTAGTAAACTAGCAAGGGTAGTTGAAATTTATTCTAAGCGCCTTCAAATCCAAGAAAGGCTTACATCTGAGATTGCTAATACTATCAATTTTACGCTTAAACCCAAAGGTGTTGCAGTTATGATTGAAGCGAGTCATAGCTGTATAAACAACAGAGGCATTAACCAAAAAGATGCAAAAATGAAGACGCATACTCTGATAGGCTGTTTTAGGAATGATGCAGAAATTAGTAGAAGGTTTTTTCAATTGATAACGTAGCATTTTATAAGAATATTGTTTGTTTGGCAATTTCAAAATGGTGAAAAGATAGCTAAAATTGGAAAGAGGAATTATAATTATAGTAGTAACTGGAACATGCCGGTGACGTAAATTGAGATAAAAATCATAAAAAACAGATAGGATTGAAGTAATGATAACTGTAACCGTCCTAGTTGCTGAATTTAAAATCAGTAATTTCAAATAAAGTATTTTTATGTTATTCGTATTCTTTTGTCTCTATTTAAATTATGAAGAATTGGTTTAGTAAATTAAGGAGTGGGTTAAGCAAAACGTCTGCGAATTTAGGCACAAATATTAAAAAAGCTTTTGCTCTAAATAGACCTAATAAAGAAGTATTAGATGATATAGAGGAAATATTGATATCAAGTGATCTTGGAGTAAAATTCTCTGGAGAAGTTATTGAAAAGATATCAAAAAGGAGCTTTAATACCAATATAACAAAGCAAATGGTTATTGATTGTGTTGTTGAAGAGATGCAATCTATATTAAAGCCTTACGCAAAGGAATTAATTGTACCAAATTCAGATTTACCTTATACAATCGTTTTTTCAGGGATTAATGGTAGTGGTAAGACCACTTCATTAGGTAAAATAGCGCATAAATTACAAAGGGATGGTCATAAAGTATTGATTGCAGCATGTGATAGCTTTAGGGCATCTGCAACTGAACAGTTGGAAATTTGGGCAAAAAGGTCTAGTTGTGAAATTATAACAGGGGAGTATAAATCAGACCCTGCGAGCATTGCTTATAAAGCCTTAATTAAGGCAAGGAATGAAAATTTTGATGTGCTTTTAATCGATACAGCAGGGAGGATGCACAACAAAATTGATTTGATGAATGAATTGCAAAAAATAAACAAAGTTCTGAAAAAAAATGATCAAGCTTTTCCTCAATTAAATTTGCTTGTGATTGATGCTACTATTGGGCAAACTGCAATTAAGCAGGTTGAAAATTTTAAAGATATAGTTGATATCAATGGTATTATTTTAACGAAGCTTGATGGTACCTCCAAAGCTGGTATTATAGTGCCTATTACTCAAAAATTTAAATTGCCAATTTACCTTGTTGGGGTAGGGGAGGGAATTGAAGACTTAAACGCATTTTCTGCAAAGGATTTTGCAGAAGCTCTATTGTCTGGTTAATGTAGCTATTTTGATTTTTTATTACCACTAAATAATTGTTTATTATTAATAATCAATTTCTCTCCTGCGCTTAAGCCAAGTTCGAATAACTCAATTTTATCTTTTTTACTTAAATCGTCCAACCAATCATATTTAGATGTATCAATATTAACCGATATATCTGCGTAACTTTCTTGTTCCAATGAAAGACTATAATAGGTTATCCAACTACTTTTATATAATATGGAGAGATTATTTGTTATTTTATCACTTGGAGGGGGTGATACTATATTAACTGCAACTGTAACATTTGGTTTAAATTGTAAAGCTTCTTTTACTGGTACAGGAGAAATTACGCCACCATCAATTAGTAATTTATCTCCTATTTTTACTGGTTGATATAAACCAGGTATTGCGCAACTAGCGAATATAGCACTTTTAATATCACCAGAATTGAAAATGTGAGATTTACTAGAATTTATATCTGTTGTTACTACTGCCAGAGGGATTTGTAATTCTTCAAAATTTGTGGCCTTAACATTTGTCGTTAAAAATTTATCAAATTGTTTAAATCCAGATGGGGTATTGAACAATGTAGCTCCAACAAAATTTATTGCAGGGCTTCCATGTAAAAAATCTTTTCTGCTAGCGTTAACCAAAATTTCTTTTACCTTGGTTATGTTTTTACTATCTGCATAAAGCAAACCCACCAATGATCCTGCACTAGAACCAACTATTAAATCAATAGGAATATTATGTTTTTCAAATGCAGCAATTACACCAGCATGTGCAATTCCCTTACTTCCAGCACCACTTAAAACTAAAGCTATATTTATTTTTTTATTTTCTTCCAATTTATGTGATGGTTGCATGTTTGTATGGTGATTTGCGTATTTGCAAGAATTAAAAAAAATCAGCAATAATATTAAACATGTAAATTTGCTAATAGTTAAAAAATTTAATTTCATCTTATTAATTTTGAAAAATAGTATCATCACGAATTTGCATTGTATTGTAAGACATATAAAAAGCAAATTTTTGTTAATGTATTTTTATGCAAGTTAAATTCATTCCTATGGTTTTAAATATCTGAGATGGTATTGAACAATGATATTGAAAAATAAAAATTTTTAATAGATAGGAAATTTTTTACATAAACTCAACACTTTTTCAAGTGTTGCATTTTTAGTTAATTCATTTACTTCCGTATTTTTAGCTAAATCATCAAGAATATCTGCAATCAAGTTAGCTATTAAAGTAAACTCATCTTCTTTAAAGCCTCTTGTAGTGGTGGCAGCAGTGCCGAGTCTAATGCCAGAAGTAATAAATGGCTTAGCATCATCAAAAGGAATGCCATTTTTGTTGCAAGTTAATCCTACTTTTTCCAGAGATTCCTCTGCAAGTTTCCCTGTAATTTTCTGCTTTCTTAAATCAACAAGCAAAAGATGGGTGTCTGTTCCACCAGTTATAACATTATAGCCTCTATTTAATAATTCTGATGCTAACGTATTAGCGTTGAGTAAAACCTGATTGATATAATTTTTGAATGATGGTTGTAATGCTTCACCGAATGCAACTGCTTTTGCAGCTATGACATGCATTAATGGACCACCTTGTATTCCAGGAAATATGCCAGAATTAATTTTTTTGAAGATGTCTTCGTAGTTAGTTAACATAATGCCACCTCTTGGCCCCCTTAGTGTTTTATGGGTGGTAGATGTTACAACATGTGCATATTCAATAGGGTTTTGATGATATCCTGCTGCTATTATGCCTGAAATATGCGCCATATCAACTAGTAAATAAGCCCCAACTAAATCTGCTATTTGTCTAAATTTGGCAAAATCAATTTTTCTTGGATATGCTGAGCCGCCAGCTATAATTAATTTTGGCTTTGCTTGTTTAACAAGTTTTTCGATTTCATTATAGTCTAGCTCAAACGTTTCTTTATCCACAAAATAGTGTTCTATATCAAACCATTTACCAGATAAGTTAACTTTTGAACCATGTGTGAGATGGCCACCACAGTCTAAAGATAGACTAACAATTTTATCCCCACCTTTTAGTAAGGCAAAAAATGCTGCTTGATTTGCTTGAGATCCAGAATGCGGTTGAACATTTGCAAAATTAGCAGAATACAGTTTTTTAACTCTTTCTATAGCCATATTTTCAATTTTATCAACAAATTCACATCCACCATAATAGCGTTTGGCAGGGTAGCCTTCAGCATATTTGTTGGTAAGAATTGAGCCTTGAGCTTCAAGTACTGCCTTACTGACTATATTTTCTGATGCAATGAGCTCAATTGAGCTTTGCTGCCTGTGTAATTCGTCATCAATGTATTCCTTAACTGTTTTGTCTGATTGTGATAAATTTTTGTAAAAGAAAGTATTCTCCATATCAGTGATGTTTTGTAAGTGGTACCCGCAGCCGGACTTGAACCGGCAAGGGATTGACTCCCCACGGATTTTAAGTCCGTTATGTCTACCATTCCATCATGCGGGCAAACAATATCTAAGCATTATGTATAATCAATAGATTATTTCAACAACTTTTTGCAATTAAATAGTTATTCTTTATTAATTTCACCAAAAGTGATAGTTTGTTAGCAATAATTTTCATGTATAAAGAATGATAGGCAAATTATTTGGTGAAATTTGTGATATTTATTTGGATCACATAATAATCAATGTAAATGGTGTTGGGTATGTAGTTTTTTGTTCTAAAAAGATAACAAGCAAACATCATGTTGGAGATAAAATTGAATTAATAACTCAAACAATGGTTAAAGAAAATGACATCAGCATTTTTGGATTTCCAAATGATATTGATAAAGAGTTCTTTAATCATTTATTAACTATTCAAGGAGTAGGTGCAAAGCTTGCCCAAACAATTATTGGGAGTCTTGATATTGATGAAATAATTCAGTCAGTACAAATTAATGATGACAGAAAATTTACACAAATCAGTGGGGTCGGACCCAAGCTTGCAGCAAGACTTGTGAATGAATTGAAAACTAAAAAATTCATAAATAAATTGCAAAATATTAAAGTAAAACACGAAATTAGCACTTCTAGTAATAGGTATTCTCAGATTATTATGGATGCGACGTCTGCGTTGATGAATTTAGGCTACAGCCTAGGGCAAATAAATTCTGCAATTAACGATGTGATATCACAAGGAAAAGAAATTGAATTGGAAATGCTTATTAAAAATTGTATTAAGATTTTATCTACATAGTTATTTTAAGCGATTGGTATAAATTCCAACTAATTTACATCCAATAAAAAAATTTTCCTGATAAAATAATTACTTTATCTCAGACTCTGACGGTGAATTAAATCAATCTTTACAAAAAAATAATTTATTTAATAGTCGTATTTGATTTGCTATTACTATCTCTGTGTGATACAAGTCTTATGTATTTTGACGCGGGGTGGAGCAGCCCGGTAGCTTGTCAGGCTCATAACCTGAAGGTCGCAGGTTCAAATCCTGCCCCCGCAACCAAATTTTGCAAAAAAGAATTTGTAATTTTTACCATTAAAGTTCATTTAGTTTTAAAATCTTATATATAATCCAGGATAATACAGGGGATATCATCATAATTATCGCTAACGGCACTTGATTATTGTTTGGTACATAAGATGCAATAGCGCCAATTATTGCTGCACCTGCAATTTGTAGGCATCCGTAAAGAGCTGAGGCTGTGCCTGCTATGTGTCCAAAAGGTTCAAATGCCTGTGCAAATGAATTAGGAAAGACAAAGCAGATTCCCAGATTGAAAAGAGTAATAGGGATGAAAATAGCTAATACATTAACTCCAAATATGTAGAATCCGAAGAAAAGTAGAATGCCTGCAATAAATATCACGCTCCAGCCAAATTTAAGTAAATTTTGTGAACCACACGTTTTGACAAATCTACCATTTAAATATCCGCCTATAGATATAGGAGCGCCTGCGCAAATTAGAGCTAACCATCCAAATAAACTTGGGGTGTGTTCAAGATGATGTATTATTATTACAGGGCCGATTATAAACCAAGAAAATAGTGCTCCGTTACATAAGAAGGAGCAAAATGCGTAGCCAATAAAAATTTTATTATTAATCAATGTGGAGTAATTTTTATGTATATTAGTAAATGAAAATTTGTGAATGTCGTTTATTTTGTGTGATTCAGCTATGAATAGTGCAATAAAAAACACGCCAGTGATAGCATAGATAATCATAAATATAAAACTTGCTTGCCAACTAAATATTTCTTGTAAATAGCCACCCACAAGAGGGGCTGCTGGCATAATAAATGTCATAGCTATTGTTAAATAACCACCGTATTTTGCCATATCTGTACTAGAATATTTGTCGCGGAACATTGTGCGCCAAAGAGAAGCGCTAGCTCCAGCTCCAAAACCTTGAATGAAACGACTGAAATTTAGCATCAAAATATCATTTGAAAATACAGCTAATATATTACCAATTATAAAAATTATCGTCCCCAATATTAATGGCTTTTTTCTACCGAATACATCTGCAAGAGGGCCATATATTAATTGGCTACAAGCAAGGGAAAACATAAAAATTACCATACTAGACTGAGCAAGCGATATAGAAATATCAAAATAATTAGAAATTTCTGGAATTGATGGTGCATATATGTCTGAGCTGACTGTACCAGTGCAGGCTATTAATGCAATAGCTATTAAAAATTTTAAATTATTATTAATCATATTATGAATCAATCTTCACAGAATTATTAGGTAAACAGCCTTGAAATGACTAATGCGTACAAGCACTGGTTATAATAAAGTATCACTCTGTAAAGCTTAGTATTATCTATTTTAATTATTGTCAAATACTAATTGATATGTATGATAAAAACCTTTTCTTTTATATATAAATTTTGATTTTATATTTTTAGACAAGTTTTTCACAAGCTTTTTTGATTCTTTCGCAGGCTTCTAGAAGATTTTGATCTGAAGTTGCGTATGAAATTCTGAAAAAGTTTTCGGCACCAAAAGCGACTCCAGGTACAACAGCCACAAAAGCTTCCTCTAATAAATATTGTGCAAAATCGGTGCAATTCTTTATTTGCATACCAGAAGGAGTTTTTCTACCAATCAGTTCCTCACAACTAGGGAAGATATAAAACGCTCCATCAGGAACATCTGTTTGAATATCAGATATCTTATTTAGTTTTTCGATTACTAGGTCACGCCTTTCTTTGAAAATTAATTTGCTTTTTTCTATGAATTCATAAGAATTTTCACTTAAAGCTTCTACTGATGCATATTGGCTAATAGAGCAGGGGTTTGATGTGCTTTGGGATTGAATTTTTGCCACTGCTTTGATTAAATCTTTATCACCTGCCGCATAGCCAATTCTCCAACCTGTCATGGAGTAGGCTTTTGATACACCATTAACAACAAACGTTCTATTTTTGAGTGCATCACTAATATTTGCAATATTTATGTATTGATAATTTTGATATCTAATATGCTCATATATGTCATCTGAAATGATATATATGTTTGGGTAATTATTTAAAACATCACCTAAGGCTTTCAATTCGTTTTCTGAATAACATGCTCCAGTTGGGTTACTTGGTGAATTTAGAATCAATAACTTTGTTCTATTCGTTATGTTTTTTCTCAAAACTTCAGGTGTAAGTTTAAAATTTTCACTTCTTGAAGTTTTTGCAATCACTGGCTTGCCACCATTAATTAATACCATATCAGGATAGGATACCCAATATGGTGTTGGTATAATAACCTCATCATCTGGATTTATGGTTGCAACTATAATATTGTATATTACATGCTTGGCTCCACACCCCACAGTAATTTGATCAGTACTGTAATTTAGTTTATTTTCTTTTTGAAATTTATTTACAATTGATTTTTTTAATTCTGGAATGCCGTCTATAGCTGTGTATTTTGTTTTTCCGGACTTAATTGCAGCATAAGCTGCTTGTTTTACATTTTCTGGAGTATCAAAATCAGGCTCACCAGCCCCTAAATCAATTACATCTTTACCTTCTGCCTTGAGTGCCTTTGCTTTCATTGTAACGGCAAGTGTAGGGGATGGTTTTATTAATTTTAACTTTTCTGATATTAAATTTGCTTTTAAGTCCATTTTTTATTTGTGAATAATTCTACTAAGTTTTTACTAACTAAACTACACTCTACAAAATTTTAGAAAAATTTAAAGCAAAGACTTTGTTAGTGCTAAAAAACTTTATTAAAAATTATATATCTTTCTAAGTATTTCAATATTTTTCAAATATAATACCAATCACCTAAAATAATTTAACATTTAAATTGAGTCTTTTTGGTAATTTTTCACATCATCTTTGCCATGTATCCAAGGTACATTAGGCTCAGATGCTATAAAAAATCTCTCAAAAGCACTAATTTATCTATCAAGTTATTTTGGGTGATTGGTATAATATCTAGATTTTAGCATATAATCTGCTATATTTCATTGCAGAACAATACCAAAGGTCATGCAAAGTAAAAAAAACTTGTACATTAAGACATATGGTTGCCAGATGAATGTTTACGATTCATTAAAGATGGAAAATTTGCTTAAACCTCATGGCTTCTCATTAATTCAGGATGAAAAAAATGCAGATTTAATAATTTTAAACACATGCCATATAAGGGAAAAGGCATCAGAAAAAGTATATTCTGAATTAGGCAAGATCAAAAAAAATAATTTAGGAGTTAAGCCAACTGTTGTCGTTGCAGGGTGTACAGCTCAAGCAGAAGGAGAGCAGATTTTTAAAAGAGCCAAAAACGTTGATATAGTTGTTGGCCCACAATCATATCATAATTTGCCCAAGCTATTAGAGAAGGTTAAAAGACAAGAAAAATGGGTTATGGATTTGGATTTTGATGAAGAAAGTAAATTTGACGAAATCAACATTCCAGAAAATCCAAGGCATTCCTCTTTTTTAACGATACAAGAGGGTTGTGATAAATTTTGCCATTTTTGCTGCGTACCATATACCAGAGGCAAAGAGTATTCTAGGAAAATACCAGATATTTACAGAGAGGCAATAGGCCTTATTTCAAAAGGAGTAAAAGAGATTACTTTATTGGGGCAAAATGTTAGTGCATTTCATGGCATTGATCAAGACGATACCATAAGAAGTTTAGGGTGGTTTATAAAGAAAATCTGTGAAATTGATGGATTGAAAAGAGTAAGATATACTACATCACATCCAAAAGACATGATAAACGATGAGTTATTTATAGCTCATGCAGAGGAAGAAAAACTCATGCCATTTTTGCATTTACCAGTACAATCAGGCTCGGATAAAGTACTAAAAAGTATGAATAGAGATCACACTAGAGATTTTTATTTTCAGGTTATTGACAAATTTAGAAAGCATAGGCCAGACATTGCTTTTTCTTCTGATTTTATTGTTGGATATCCAGGAGAAAGCGATAAAGATTTTGAAGACACTTTAGATTTAGTTAAACAAGTTGGCTATGCACAGTGTTACTCATTCAAATACAGTCCAAGACCAGGCACACCTGCTTCTATGGTTGAAGATCAAGTTCCGGAAGAAGTTAAATCCGCAAGGCTGGCAATTTTGCAAGATTTATTAAGAAGTCAGCAATTAGAGTTTAATAAACAATTTATAGGGAAAGATATGGATGTCATGTTTGATAAAGCAGGAAAGTATAGTAGGCAAATCATTGGAAAATCGCCCTATTTACAATCTGTTATTGTTGAATCAGATGATAACATTATAGGTGAGATAAAGAAGGTGCATATTACTGAAGCTGGATTGAATAGCTTAATTGGAGAAATTATTAATAGCAATTAATCTTCAAATAAGTAAAGTCAGTTAAAATCGAATAGTGTTTAAAATGCAAAATGTTATATTTAAAATAAGTAAAAAAGAAAAAATTTATTATGGATTTTCTCTAATCGTTAGTCTGATTTTTTACTGCATACTACTAATTAAACCCATATTCATGCCCTGGGTAATTTATATAGTGATTTTTGTATTTATTTCACAAGTAATTCTTATAGGACACCTCAGAGGGAATGCTGTAGAAATAACTAATGACCAGTTTCCGGAAATATATGAAATCGCTAACAGACAATCTTTGGCTCTTAAATTAAAAAAAACTCCTAAAGTATATCTATTACAGGGTGGAGGACTACTAAACGCTTTTGCCACAAAATTTTTATTAAATAATTACGTCATAATATATTCTGATATTCTTGAAATGGCGTATGAAGAAGGAATTGAAGCTGTGGAATTTGTTATTGCACATGAATTAGGTCATATTAAAAGAGGACATGTTGGATTGTTTCATACATTAATTCTATTTCCATCTTATATTATCCCCTTTTTATATTTTGCACATTCTAGAGCAAAAGAGTACACATGCGATAATATAGGATGCTCTTTATCTCCAAAAGGAGCTCAAAAAGGGATTTTAATTTTAGCATCTGGAAAAAGGTTATATAAAAAGATTGATGAAGAAAATTATATAAAAAATTACGATGAATCTGCTGGGTTTGTAACTTGGTTTTCTGAAATTTTTTCAACTCATCCGCATCTTGCTAAAAGATTAAAAAATATTTTAAAAATTAACAAAGATTTTAATTAGGCTTAAAAAATATAATTACCTAATATTTTATAACTGACTAAAATTCTTTATATATAAATCTTCAGGTTTATGGTATGGAATATTATCATAATTGATTTTTTAAAAATATTTAATTAACCCTTACTATTTGGCAATGACAGAAAATTTTAATCACATAAAAATTGAAAAGAAATGGCAAAAAATTTGGGATGATTCTCAATTATATAAAACGGATGAAAGTAGTGATAAACAAAAATACTATGTTTTAGAAATGTTTTTATACCCATCTGGAAATATTCATATGGGCCATGTGAGAAATTATGCAATTGGAGATGCAATTGCTAGGTATAAAAAGGCTCAAGGATTCAACATTTTACACCCTATGGGTTGGGATGCTTTTGGATTGCCAGCAGAGAATGCTGCTATTCAACATAAATTGCATCCGAATGATTGGACCATAAAAAATATTGAGGGAATGAAAGCGCAATTAAATTCACTTGGCTTTTCATATGATTGGAGTAGGGAAATAAACACTTCTCAACCTGATTATTATAAACATGAACAAGCAATGTTTATTGATTTTTTAGATGCTGGTTTAGCTTATCAAAAAGAATCTATAGTAAATTGGGACCCTGTTGATTGCACGGTTTTAGCAAATGAACAAGTTGTTGATGGTAAGGGCTGGAGATCAGGAGCAAAAATTCAGAAGAAAAAGTTAAAACAATGGTTTCTAAAAATAACCAAATATGCTGATGAATTACTTAATGATTTGGATAATTTACCGAATTGGCCTGATAAGGTGAAAATTATGCAAAAAAATTGGATTGGAAAATCAAGTGGAGCAGAGATTAATTTTAAAGTTCATAATTTAAATGAGAGTATTTTAGTTTTTTCAACAAGGCCGGAAACTATATTTGGTGCTACTTTTATTTGTATATCTCATGATCATGAGTTTGTAAAAAATATTCCAGATTCAGATGCAAAAACACAATTTATAAACCAATGTAAATCAGATTCTGAATCAGGAAGTATTGATGAATGTATTGAAAAAAATGGGTTTTTTACAGAGTGTTATGTAGATCATCCATATATTAAGGATAAAAAATTGCCAATATTTATAGCAAATTATGTAATATCAGATTATGGCACTGGAGCTGTATTTGGTTGCCCAGCTCATGACGAAAGGGATTATGAATTTGCAACAAAATATGATTTAGAAATTTTACAAGTATTAGCTAATACAAACAATTTAGAAATATTACTACCATATACCGACACTTTGGGTAAAATTATTAATTCTGATTTTTTAGATAATTTAACCACAGAAGATGCAAAAATAAAAATATTAGAAAAATTAAAATTAGATAATATAGGCAAAACGAAAATCACCTTTAGACTTAAGGATTGGGGCGTATCTAGACAAAGATATTGGGGTTGTCCTATTCCAATTATATATTGTAAAAACTGTGGTGTTGTTCCGGAGTTAAAAGAACATTTGCCCATTAGCTTACCTCAAGATATATCATTTGAAAATAAGGGCAATCCTTTAGATAATCATCCAACATGGAAAAATGTAAAGTGCCATAAATGTGGTGGTGATGCAAATAGAGAAACCGACACATTTGATACTTTTTTTGAATCATCTTGGTATTTTGCCAGATTTTGTAGTCTTGAAAAACAAATAGCATTTGACAAAAAAGTTGTAGAAAAATGGTTGCCAGTAAATCAATATATCGGAGGAATTGAGCATGCAATTTTGCACTTATTATATGCTCGCTTCTTTACCAAGGCTTTAAGAGATTGTAAATATTTTGACATTGATGAGCCATTTATAGGGCTATTAACCCAAGGAATGATTTGTCACAAAACATTTAAAGACGCCAGTAATAATTGGCTAAGCCCAGATCAAGTTTTCAAAAAAGATGATAAATGGATTATAAAAGGTAGTAATGAAATCGCACAGGATGGGCGTATTGAAAAGATGAGTAAATCTAAAAAAAATACCATAGATCCAAGTGATATTATAAAAAAATACGGTGCGGATTCAGTAAGATTATTTCTTCTTTCTGATTCTCCACCAACTAGAGATCTAGAATGGTCTGATGAAGGTATTGAGGGAAGTTATAGATATCTAAATTCTCTTTATAAATTTGTTCAAAATTTTGTTACTAATAAAAGAGAAGACTTTAATATAGATGGTGAAAAGGAAAGTAAATTTAGAAAATTTCTCCATCAAATCATTCATTCAGTAACGTTAAATTTAGAAAATTTTACCTTTAATAAAGCGATTGCTGAAATTAGAAAATTAACTAATGAGCTTTTTGCTAATAATTATTCTAATAATATTACAGAGGAATCGTTAATTATTTTGATTAAAATGTTATCAATTTTTACTCCTCATGTTGCCGAAGAATTATATTCAATGCTTGGAAAAAATAGTACTGTTTATGTTGATCATTGGCCAGTTGCAAATCAAAATTTACTAATAAATGAATTAGTAAAAGTAACAATTCAGATTAATGGAAAAACAAGAGCATTTATAGATCTGCCACTTGATTGTGAAAAAGAAGATGCATTAAACAGGGTGAAATCAATCAAAACACTTGATAAATATTTATTTAATGTCAGTATTAAAAAGTTAATATATATTAAAAATAGAATAATTAATTTCGTGGTTTAAGTGGGGATGCATAAATTAACTACTATTGTTATAGCCTTATGTGCTGTCAATTCATTTGTAGATTTTTCGTTTTCTGAACAGAGTGTAGACGAAAATCATAAAAAAAGTACAACTGAACAGAAGCAACAAATCGATGAGTTGCAACAACAACAAATAGATAAGTTGCAACAATATATTTTTAATCTTCAAGATCTAAAAAGCAAACCTAACATTGTTACTACAACCCAAGATGATGAGCTTGTAGAACAGGTGAAATTGCTCAGAAAGGAAATGGAACATGTAATAAAAGAATTGAAATCTATAAGAAGTGATTTAGATAACAAAGTTCAAAACTTGGGTGATAAGCTAAATAGTATAGAAAGTGAAATTGATGAACAAAGTAATGATAAACAGATTTTAAATTTGATTGATTCTCAATTAGGTAGCCAGGTGGGTGCAAAATCTAATTCGGATTCTGATAATAAGTTTGAGGATGCTCAAGCTTCAAAAAAGGAAAACGATGAATACCACACTATAGTAAACTCATTAAAAAATAAAGATTTTGACGCTACAAAAAATAAAGATTTTGACGCTACAATTTTAGAATTTAAGCAATTTATAAAAACATATCCCAATAGTATATTAAATTCAAATGTATATTTTTATTTAGGGGAAATTCAATATCAAAGAAAAAATTACACTGCAGCTGCGGTGAATTATCTAAAAGGCTTTCAATTTGATCGGGGAGCAAGAACGCTAAATAATTTAACAATGCTAGCAAAAAGCCTTTCAAAGATTGGAAGCTATGACAAAGCCTGCAAAGTTGTTGATTATGTTCATAACAATTACCATGATAAACCATTTTTGATAAAGCAAACACTAAATGGGGTGAAAAATACAGCAAAGTGTGGCAGTAAGCGAGATATTAATTAACTCTTAAGCTTATATAGCATAATTCAGATATGCATTGACATCATCATTCTTCGCTTATGTAGGCTTTTACTACACTTCGCTCATTGCTCCTTGTTCACTACATCTGCCCCCCCGAGCTATATGTTGCATTTCTACTAGAGTAATGAAGCACTATTTTCGTCAATAGTTTTCTTTAATTCATGCAAAGTACTTTTATTATCTAAGTTTTTATCAAGTTCAGGTAATATTTTAAATTTCATAGTGCCAGGATATTTAAACCATGAGTTTTTTGGCCAAAATAGACCTGAATTAAGTGCGACAGGAATAATTGGTGTTTCTGGAAATTTCTTTTTTATTGCTAGAATACCTGTATGGTATTCAACTGATTCAAGTGGCATAACGCGAGTGCCTTCTGGAAATATGATAATGCTTCTATTTTGATTTAAATTTTTTTCACAATCTCGTAACATTTGCTTTAAAGCAGAAATTCCACCTTTTCTATCAATTGCTATCATCCCCATATGTTTCAAAAACCAACCATAAAATGGTATTTTTAATAATTCTTTTTTTACAACGTAAACTGGAAATTTTAAATATTGCTGAAAAAAAGCTGTTTCTAAAGCAGACTGATGCTTGCAAGCAATTATGTAAGGTGATTTTGGTAAGTTATGGGCTCCTTGAACTTCAATTTTAATATTACAAATTATTCTTAAAGCAAATATTGTAACATATGACCAACTAATTCCTAAAGCAGACATTACCTTTGGATTTTTAAAAAATATTAATGGCGATAGCAATGTTGAAATAAAAACAGTCCAAATAGGCAAAAAAATGTTAAAAATTAGAGACCTTATGTGAATTGATATAGATTTAGATCTTTTCATACTCCTGCAGGTATTTTTCAGATTTCAGCAAATCCTCCCTAGTATCAATGCTAATATTAGGGTCTTCCGTTATCACAACCTTAATCTTCATATTGTTTTCCAAAGCTCTTAGTTGTTCTAACCTCTCATCCCTCTCCAATATCGATTGCGGTAAAGATATAAATTTACCAAGAGATTTTGATCTAAAGGCATATATTCCAATATGCTTGAAATTTTCACTTAATTTAATTGAGTGCCTAGTAAAGTATAAAGCAATGTCTTGAGCAGTTTTTATCACTTTAACAGTATTCATATCTTCGATTGCAATATTGTCATCATTATCAAGTCTAGTTGCTGCAGTTGCTATTTCTATATCAGCATTTTTTGTATCATTTAAAATATCGTTCACCTTGATGATTGTATCTGGGTTTACATGAGGCATATCACCTTGAAGATTAATAACATTATCAAATTTTTCTCCTAAATTTTGATATGCAGCATATACTCTGTCTGTGCCAGATGGAAGCTTGGGGTCCGTATGAATGTAGTTGAAATTATATGAACGAATTAGGTTTTCAAGCTCACTATCGCATCCAGCAATAACGACTTTACCGATATTCGCTTTTACTGCTTGATTATGAACTCTGATAATCATAGGAATGCCATCAATATCTATCATGGGCTTTTTGGGCAGCCTAATTGCACCTAAACGTGCTGGTATTATAATGACAGTGTTACTTTTCATTTTAATTGTTAAATATATAATCAATTAGTCATTTGATTATATACATCATTAATTATATTTTGTATATCCTGGGTATTAAGAATTTTGCTTTCTTTGTTATTATTAAATTGTAATTTTACTAGTAAATGAATTACATCTAGTTGCTTTTGATGACCAATTGCTAATCTCTCTTTAAAATTATTGTACAAATTAAGTAAAAGCCTTTTTCTACCTAAAAAAGAATAGGATATAGATTGTTTTAGAATTTTTTCAGCATCGTCATTGCTCAAAGATTGCTGATTGTTTATTAAGGAATATATATATGGTTCAGAATTATCATTAAAAGCATTCCAATTTTTTAATTTCCAATAAACATTAGCTCGCACCAAATCTGCTGGATTTGATAAATCACCTTCCAATATTTCTATTGCCTTATCATATTCTTCAATTTGTGACAAGGCTTCGGCATATAGATAATTTCTAGATACTTTTATCTGACCTGAAAGGTTATTTGATGACTCGGCATCTAGATATTTAATAACGTCCTTGGGTCTATTTAATTCTAAATATACCTCTAGTAATTTATTTAAAGTTGCTTCTTTTTGATACCCAATTAATCTAAATTTGTATTGATGCTTTAAAATACTAGCTGCTCTTTGTAACAAGTCCAATTGAATTAAGTTATCAGATAATTTTAGTGCAATTTTATCGCCCTCGCTGCCAATTGGGTTCAAATCACTAAATTCATCAAATATTGCAACTTTTTCAAATGCTGAATACTTTTCACCAGCGGTAGTTAAAAATATGCTGGTGAATGTTTTAGTCATATTTTCTCTTGCTATTAATGAATCAACTTTATCTGGAAAATACTTGTGAATAATTCTCCAGGTTAGCAGGGAATTGATATAATCCTCTTTCATCAAATAAAGTTCCGCAATTTTATTTAAAACTTCTATTTCCATATCAGAATTTCTGATCTTAAAATCTAACATCTGCAACTTATTAATAGCGACATCTACGTCAATAATTTTATTTTTGAATTCATAATCGATATAATCAAATTCACATTTGGAACTATAGTACAGAGAATTAGGAATATCCTTACATTTAGTCAAAAACTTGAACTGCGCTTTATGATTTAAACTATGCTTTTGTAAATTGGCTATCTCATAATACATTTCCGCCTCTTCTTCACCTTTTAACTGAAACTCAGAAAGCTCCTTTACAGTATTTTGAGCTGCGTTAAAATAATTATTTTTTATCAAAAATTTAAGCTCAAAAAGCTTTAATTTAGTTAGTATATTTTTTGGATATTGGTTTAAAAAAACTTCGTTAGATTTGGAAAAAATCTCAGTTAAGTTATTACTTAGATTACTATCCTTTTCATTTGGTAAGCTTATTATGTCTTGCCAAAACCTCACTTCATCCAAATTTTTAGCTGGCACTGTGGATAAATCAATTTTATTGATAGTCTTATCTGCACCCTTATAATCTTCTACCATAAATTTTGATACCGCATATACTAGTAAAAAATCAAATTTATTTTTTAGCAAATTGTTATTAATGGAAGAATATTTTAGATAAGTTTTAGCTTCGGGATAAAATCCGTTTGCTAAATTAAGCAAGGCAAGATTTATTCTAAATTTATATTGCTCATCAATAGAGCTATCATATAACTTTTTTTTCAATATTTTTTCTGCTTCTACATAATTTTTAAAATCTTTTTCATAGGGCTTTAATGTTAGGATACCATCATTATTTTCAAATTCAGGTAACCTTGAAAAGCCTGCAGTTTGATAAATGGAATTACTATCGGAAGAGTTATATTTAGAGGAAATATTTAGTCCATATTTTGAAATAATCGAAAACAAATTATTATCTTTATTAAAAATTAGTCCATCAGATTTTTCTGCAATCGCTATTCCTTGGGCGGTTGACATGATATCTAAATCAACATAGGAAAAATAATTTTTTATGGAATATTGATAGTTTTCCACGGCTAATATAGTAGTTTTATCTCCATTTATTGGATCAATAAATGATATGATTTTTGACTCTCCTAGTTCTTGAGTATTAAATTCTATTGTAGCAGTTGGTATTTCAAACGGTTTTGATAGAAAATTAATAATTTTTTGCTGTACTTTTTGACTAGATATTTTTATTCCCACAGAATTATGATCTTTAAAAACCGAGATATATTTTTTATCAATATTTTTCCCGATTAATTTAAATACTAAGCATGTACTTTTTTTTTCAATATCATAAATATAAAAATTATCGATTAATGCGTGTTCAATTACTTGGCTATTAATGTAATTGTTTAAAAGTTTAATGGTGGCAGGTATTTTTTTATCAAAAATGACATATAGATGGTCGTTTTTGATATATGAAGCCATATTAACTGGTTTATCCCAAGGAAAAATTATATTTGTGCTTTCAATAGTTTGCTCAGCAATAATATTTAATTTATTTTGAACAGATTTATGTATCTGTACTTTTTCTACCGCCTTAGTCTCAATTTTTTTTACAGCTTTAGGGACAGTGCTTTTAATTTCGTTTGATTTTGTTATAATCTTTGTTTTTGGTACATTTTTAAGCTGTTGCAATAGATTATATGGGCCACTTGTATTGTCTCCGTAACAATACGATGGTCCGAAAAAAAATATTATTAATGCTAAACAATATATAAAATTTATGGTCTTTATTTTCACAAGCAAACTACGGTAGTAAATAACTGTTTGATAATTCTAAGCTTACTGATAATATTCATTTTGTAAATTATCAATATCATTTTTCATGGAAAATAACGAAATTAAAAATAAAACTGCTGTTATAATATATAATTTAGGAGGGCCAAACAGTAGAAATGAAATAGGATTTTTCCTGTTTAACTTATTTAATGACAAAAATATTATTAATTTACCTAACCCTTTCAGATATATACTTGCTAAGCTAATTTCTAAATTAAGAAAAAAAGGGGCTATGAGGAATTATGATAAATTAGGTGGAAAATCACCATTATTTGTCAATACGATAAAACAAGCGGAAGCTCTTCAGGAAAAGCTTGATAAAGATCGGTATGAAGTTTTTATTAGTATGAATTTTTGTCATCCATTGCCACAGGAAACCATAAAGCAAATAGTTGAATATAATCCAACAGATATAATTTTAATTCCTCTATATCCCCAGTTTTCTACGACTACTACAGCCTCGTTTTTAGAGAAATGGAATGTAGCTTTCAAAAACTCTGGTCTAAATTGTCCTCAAAAAATTACCTGTTGTTACTATTCTCAAAAAGAATTTATTTTATCAGCCACAAAAATTTTTCATACGGCATATCATAAGGCCTTAATAAAAAATGGCAAACCTTATGTAATATTTGTAGCGCATGGCTTGCCAGAAAAAATAATTAAATCAGGTGATCCTTATCAATGGCAAGTGCAAAATACTGCAAGATTGATAGTTGAAGCAGCAGATATTCATGATCTAGATTATGTTTTAGCTTATCAAAGTAGAGTAGGGCCGGTATCATGGATTAAACCTTACGCTGATGAAATTATAATTGAGGCCTCAAAAAAGAATAAAAATATACTGGTAGTGCCTATTTCATTTGTATCAGAGCATGTTGAGACTTTGGTTGAATTGGATATCGAATATAAAGAATTAGCAATAGAAAATGGTGCAAAAGCATATCATAGGACAAAAACAGTAAGTGAAGATGATAAATTTATTGAGGGACTGAAGAATATCGTTATGGGTGAAGTATATAATGTTGCCTCATGCCCAAGCCAGTTTTGTAGATGTTTTCAAAAACCTCATTCAATAAATGCCAAAAATTGATTTTATTTATTCTTACAATCCAATAGATTACGATTTTGCAATTGATTTTATGCATGCCAAAGTGCAAAAAATTATTGAGGGGAATGAGAATCAAGCAGTATGGTTGTTAGAGCACCCTAGCATATATACGCTTGGAAGAAGTGCAGTGAGCACTGATATTAAAAATATGATAGATATACCTTTTATCAACACAGATAGAGGTGGGAAAATCACTTATCATGGGCCTGGACAAAAAATAATTTATGTTATGCTTGATTTAAAAAAACTTTTCGATGGTAAGATAGATTTAAAACTTTTTATAAGAATGTTAGAAAACTGGATAATCTCAATTTTTACTCATAATAATATTGTAACTTATGCAGATAAGGAAAATATTGGTATTTGGGTTCATAATGATAATGCTAATAAAAAAATAACCTCAATTGGAATAAAAGTAAAAAAGTGGGTTTCATATCATGGCCTGGCAATAAATGTTAATCCTGACATGAGCTTTTTTAACAACATTAACCCATGTGGAATACATGATTGCAGAATGACATCCATCTATATGGAAACCAAAAAGTGCCCAGAGAGCAAAGAACTAGATAAAATTATTAAAAATTGTTTTTTTGATACCTTTAATCACAAGCTTGACAAGGAATATGAAATTTAAATTTTTTTTACCACTTATATTTTTTATTTTGATTGTGACACTATTTGCTTTTAAGATAAAATTAAACGATAAATTTGAGAGTGTTATAGATTTAGAAGGCAATAGGCTAAGCTTTCTCAACATGAAAAGCATAATAACAGGAGATGAAATTAAGCTCAAAAGCAATAAAAATAAGTATATATTTTTACATTTTTTTTCAACCTGGTGTCAAGAGTGCATAGATGAGGTATCAGAATTAAAAGTTTTTCAAAATGAAGGTATATTTTTATATGGTTTTGTAATTGATGAGGAGCGAAGGGTTGTAATTGATTGGCTAAAAAAGAATGGCAATTATTATGAGGATGTATTTACTATAAATTCAAAATTATACCAAAGTATGAAATTAAATACTTTTCCAATTACATTTGTTGTAAATTCGGCCAATAATGAGATTATTGAAGTGATTACTGGGCAAATAGATAATCAAAAATTAAAAATAATTATTTCAGAATAAAATGGAAAATAATGCAGAAGAAAGGCAGATAAAATCATTAAAAAGAATTATTAAGAATTTAGATAAGGAGATTGGCAATTTAACAATTGAGAAAAATACTCTGATCAATGTCATAAATATTTTAAATGCTAAATTAACAAATTTACTGGCTGAAATTGAGGAAGAAAAAAAGCTATCTAAGGAATTCTTAATTTTTGGATTTGATAAATTTTTCGAGTTATCTAAAACAAAAATGCAAAAAATTAATGAAGAAAAAGAGTTGAACATATCTCAACTAAATTTATTAATTGACGATCTAAAAGAAAAATATGATGAGCAAAAAAAATATGAAAACCTGTTAGATAAGTCTAATTCCAGAATAAAATATCTTCACAATCAGAATGAACAAAAAAAATTAGATGAACTAGCTCAGCAAAAACGAGATTACAAATTCTAGCAATAATACTTTTTGGCTCTGAATATAATTATATTCATGTATTGCAAAATTCCTAATTGCAATTAACTCTCATTTGCATTATCTTGTCAAAAGGTAATAATTCTCATTCGCATCTTAACTTGAGTGAGAATTGATTAAAAAACAATTTTGGAGTTATTTATGAGTATGATATGTGAATCAGGTATCGGGCATGTAGTTGGTCATTTTGTGGAACAATTATATAATCGTTGTACTAAAAATACTAATAGCATAGAAGGATATTTTCTACATGAATTTATTGTAGAGCCAATTATTGACTACAAGGTCTGTAATGGTAATCCTGTCAACCAACTAAAAGATATTATTAATAAATTAAATTTTATGGAAATATTGCTAATAACAGCGAAATTTTACATAAATTATAAGATTTCAGTAAACATAAATGAAAGCTTGGCTTCACATTTAGAAGTAGAAACTATTCCAATGAAATACTCTATGTTGATTATAACTCCATTAGTGATGACATCTAGCGAGTTAATATCATTAAGTTTTGACTGTATAGAGCATCTATTAAGTAACGTATATACATCTGATAACAGTACACATACTACCCCAAAAAATAATTATATGGACTCAAACACTCATTCTAATGAACTACAGTGTGGAATTATGGACTGGTATTCAAACACTACAGAACCTGATGGTGAAGAGAATTTTAATTAATCGAGTGATAATCACATTGGGCATGAAGTATTAAAATAACTCGAGTGACAGTTGAGAGTAATGAATAAGTTTTTGCTAATAGTGCCCTTATAGTATCTGAATTGATAATTTGTTAGATCTGCTAAAAGTTGCCTAGGATATTACAAATAAATGTCAATCCAGTATCATTAAAAAAATAATTAAATAGGCTTGACATTTTACATTCAAAAGAACTTCTGAGGTTGAAGTTAGTCAACTATTTTATTAATAAAATATGCAATTATTTTTCTTTACGAATAAATAAAAAAGAGTAGTTTGATAATACCTTAAACAACATTGATGATTATTTACAACAGGCTGTAATTCGTAGTTATAAGCTTGTATAGGTTAATGTCTAAAACCAAAAATTTAAATAATTTATATTCACTATTATGCAACTAGCTTATAATTTACCTTCTTTATCTGATAACAAAAATGAGCATATTGAAGAAATAAAAAGCAATTCAATATGGGCAAATATATTGAATAAAATACATGAAAGTGAACAAGATTCTCAGTTAAATAATTTACTAAATGATGCAAAGTTCATTGAAATAAAAAATAATATTCTAATTTTTGCTGTTAAAGATAACTTTACAAGAGAAACATTGATCAGAAATTATTTTTTGATTATTAAGAGGCAGATTGCTGAAATTGACGATAACATAAAAATGGTCTCAATTACTGTTGATAGCAGTATTGATAACAATAGTCCACTTGATAGTAATTTATTAGCAGATAGTAATGCAATAAACAGTGAATCAGATCAAAAAAGAAATTTAGAAAATGATACCTTTTCTAAAGCTAATCCTAAATTTACTTTTAATAATTATGTAACAGGTGAATCTAATATCGTTGCGTATAAAATTACTAAAGACATTGCAATGCAAAATGTAGATTATAATCACAACAATGTATTTTATATCCACTCTCATGTTGGAATGGGAAAAACTCATTTATTACAATCTATTGTGAATGAAGTAAACAATAGCAATAAGGGTGCTGAGGATAGTGTTAATACTTGTAAGTGCAAAGTTGGTTATTTAAGTGCGGAGAAGTTCATGCATAATTTTGTCAGCGCTGTTAAAAATAATACTCTTTTTAATTTGAGGGATAAAATAAATGAGGTAGATATATTTTTAATTGATGATTTACAATTTATATGCGGCAAGGAAAGCACGCAAAGGGAATTTGCATTGACACTGAATTCACTTATTGAGGCAGGGAAAACAATAATAATTGCATCAAGTGTGCCATGTCATATGCTTGAGCTTAATGATGAGCGCACAAAATCGATACTCAGATCGAGCAATACAATTTATATTGAGCAATGTGATTATGAATTACGTTTAAAGATATTAAGTAGTTATAATAAGAGCAATGATATTCAATTTGAGGAAAATATACTAAAGATGGTAGCTGATAAAATAACGACAAGTGTTAGGGAATTAGAGGCGGGATTAAATAATTTAAAAACTTATTTGAGCATATCAGGAAAAAAAGCAACAAGCGATAACATATGTAAGTATATTCAAAATTATATCAAAAGTAATACAAAAAAGATTACTATATCGTCAATAATAAGTGCCGTTGCTAAATATTATAAAATATCATTATCTGACATTGCATCTAAAAAAAGAACACAGAAGCTAGTTATAGGAAGGCAGATTATTGCGCATCTTGCTAAAGAAATGACAACGAACAGTCTTAAGATTATAGGAGAAAAAATAGGGGACAGAGATCATTCCACAGTTTTGTATTATTTAAAAAAAATAGAGATTTCAATAAAAGAAAATGAACAGTTAGTTAATGATATTGATTCTATTAGGAGTTCTATTGTATAAGTGCACCTGAAGATTTTATTTGAGCCTGACTGAGCTTGACCCCAAGAAATAAGACCATAGCGAATGAGAAAATTATTGATTAATATAACATTTATCTTACTATGGCTCTATGATTAATATTTTTTACTGCTTGGTAATATGTATGAGAGATGAATAGATATGAGCACAAGAAAGTCATTGAAGTTAATAACGTTAAACATATGGGGTAGGCACGTTGAAAAGCCTCTGATTAAGTTTATTAAATCCTAGATCTAAAATAGTCAAAGAAAGTTTCGCAAAAATAACGGAGCTCTATGATGATTTATGATTTTTATTCTCAACATTTAAGATTTATATAATTTAAGACTTTTACAATTTCATAACTTTAGCAAATAATAAAAGCACATAACCGAAAAATTTTTATTTGTGACACTCTTAATACACGTTGAAAATTAAGAAGGAATGATATATATTATGCTTAGGTTTAAATTATTTCATAAAATTATATGATGGATTATACAAATTATGCACAAACCAGTGTCCAAAGACCGGGTTATAATGAGGGTCTAAGAACATACATGCTCTCAGTTTTTCAAAACATGGGTATAGCTCTTGTGATTACTGCGCTGGTTGCTGTGTTTACTGCATCATCACCGGCGATGATGAATGCTATATTTTCTACTCCCTTGCAGTGGGTGGTGATGTTGGCTCCTATAGGGATGGTGTTCTTTATGAGTGCTAAGGTTATGTCTATGTCAGTATCTGGTGCGAGATTGTCGCTCTGGGCTTTTTCAGCATTAATGGGGCTTTCTTTATCCTCTGTCTTTTACGTTTATACCAGTGAAAGTATTGCTAAAGTTTTCTTTATCACTGCTTCGTTATTTGGTGCGATGACGATTTATGGTCATACAACAAAAAGGGATTTATCTGGAATGGGCTCCTTTTTAATGATGGGAGTAATGGGGATATTTATTGCAAGCTTAGCTAATATGTTCTTTCAAAGTTCAGCATTAAGCAATGTTTTATCATATGTTGGTGTTATCGTCTTTACTCTTTTAACAGCCTATGATGTTCAAAAGCTTAAAACGATGTATTATCAAATGGGAGCTACTGGATCGAATGAGATGGCTCAAAAGACATCAGTATATGGTGCTTTGACATTGTATATGGATTTTATAAACTTGTTTATTTTCTTACTAAGAATTTTTGGTGTGAGAAGAAGCTAAGTTATTCTAAGGGATCCGTGCTAATATCAATCGGATCTTTTGGTGCGTTGCTAATATTCCCGTTAATATTGGCAACACGGCGTTTTTAAATTTTATTTTATCATTTATTAAGTTGTAAATTTGGAACAAGATAATTCAAAATTAGGTAATACGGTTTCTGTATCGATTGAAAGAGAGATGCAGAGTGCATATTTAGATTACGCTATGAGTGTAATTGTTAGTCGTGCATTGCCAGATTGCAGAGATGGTTTAAAACCAGTTCATAGAAGAATATTATTTGCTATGAATGAAACTGGAAATCTGCATGATAAACCATATAGAAAGTCTGCAAGGGTAATAGGTGAAGTGATGGGTAAATATCATCCTCATGGAGATAGTGCGATTTATTCCGCATTGGTGAGGATGGCCCAAGATTTTTCTTTAAGATTACCATTAATAGATGGTCAAGGAAATTTTGGATCTATTGACGGAGATTCTCCTGCTCAGATGAGATATACTGAAGTTAGACTTGCAAAATCTGCAAATTTTATATTGCAAGATATTGATAAAAATACAGTCGATTTCCAAGATAACTATGATGGTTCTGAAAGAGAACCAAAAGTGCTTCCTTCAAGGTTTCCAAATTTATTAGTAAATGGTGCAAGTGGTATTGCTGTTGGAATGGCAACTAATATACCAACGCATAATTTAGGTGAAGTTATTGATGGATGTTGTGCGTTAATAGATAATTCAGAAATTTCAGATCAAGAGCTGATGGAATTTATACCAGCGCCAGATTTTCCAACAGGTGGGGAAATTATCAATGGAGATGATGCAAAAATTGCCATTTTAAAAGGAAGAGGTAGTGTTGTAGTTAGGGGCAAGACTTTTGTAGAAGAAAAAAATGGTAGAGAATCAATAATAATATCTGAAATACCGTATCAGGTAAATAAATCAGAAATGCTTAAGTCAATTGAGCATTTGGTGAGAGAAAAAGTCATTGAAGGTATATCTGAAATAAGAGATGAAACTAATAAATTGGGCATTAGGGTTGTTGTTGAACTTAAACGTGAAGCGCACCCAGACGTAATATTGAATCAACTATATCAAAACACTCAGCTACAAAATAGCTTCAGTGTTAATATGCTTGCACTTGATGATGGAAGGCCTGAAGTTATGGGTGTAAGAGCAATTTTAAATGTATTTATAGATTTTAGAAGAGAAGTAATTAAGAGAAGGACTTCTTATTTACTTAATAAAGCAAGAGTAAGAGCGCATTTGTTGATTGGTCTTGCCATAGCAGTTGCCAATATTGATGAGATAATTATACTTATAAAATCTTCTGCAGATGCACAAATTGCTAAAGTTAATTTAATGGCTCGTGAGTGGAAATCTGAACAGATAGTACCTCTGCTTAATTTAGTAGCTGATCACAGAAATGAAATTAAAGACGGTAAATGTTTTTTAACTGAGGAGCAGGCAAAAGCAATACTTGAAATGAAATTACAACGTTTGACAGCGTTAGAAAAGGGCAAGATTGACAATGAGTTAGCAGAATTAGCGAAAATAATTAAAGAATATTTAGAATTGTTATTTTCAGATGAAAATTTAATGAATCTAATTAAGGAGGAATTATTAACTGTTAAATCTGAAATTGCGACACCAAGAAAGACTGTTATTAAAAATGAGGGAATAAATGTTTCTGATGAAGATTTAATCCAAAAAGAAGATATGGTGGTGACTCTCACTAAAACAGGGTTTATAAAAAGAGTTCCACTTAGTGTATATAGGGCGCAAAAGCGTGGTGGAAAAGGTAGATCTGCAATGACAATGTATGAAGATGACATCATCACAGAATTGCTTGTAACAAATACGCATGCTCCTTTGTTATTTTTTTCATCACTTGGCAAAGTATATAAACTAAAAGTATATAAATTACCTGAGGCAAGTCCTCAATCTAAAGGTAGGGCGTTAGTAAATTTACTACCTCTTGAGCAGAATGACAGTATTGCTAGTATTATGCCGATGCCAGAGAATATTGATGAATTAGATAAATTGAATATAGTATTTTCAACACAAAAAGGCAATGCTAGAAGAAATAGCTTAAGTGATTTTACCAATATTCAGGCAAATGGAAAAATAGCTATTAAATTGGATGAGGATGATAAGTTGGTTGGGGTATCAGTTTGTAGTGATGATTCACATATATTATTAGCTACTAGCAAAGGAAAAGCCGTTAGATTTTCTATAGAGGCACTAAGAGTATTTAAAAGTAGATCATCAGATGGTGTTAAGGCGGCTAAATTATCTGGAGGCAAAGATAATGTTGTCTCGATGTCCATATTGAATTCTGGTGAATTAGATATTTTAAAAAGAGATGAATATCTTAAAATACCTTTTAAAACTAGGTTAAAATTAGCTTTAAAATTATCTGAAAATCATCAAAAACAGTTAGATATTGGAGATTTAGATGTGAACAAAATTGCTCAGGACGAGCAATTTATTTTGACTATAACGGAAAATGGTTATGGAAAGAGAACGTCAGCATATGAATATAGGGTGACAAATCGTAATAGCCAAGGTGTGCTCAATATTGATACTGGAAGCAGGAATGGTTTGGTTGTATCGTCATTTCCAGTGAAGGAAGATGACCAGATAATGTTAATGACAAATTTGGGTACTATCATTAGAACTGAAGTTAATAAAATAAGAGTTACCAGCAGAAATGCAAAGGGAGTTAAAATTATAGATTTAAATAAAAATGAGAAAGTTGTTTCCATTTCTAAAATATCAATTGAAGATGAAGATGAAGGAGAAGACGAGGCTTAATTATAAAGCAATTACAGCTTGCTACTATTTTATTGCCTTTGTTTTTGTCTGCCTATTTAATACTAATCCTTCGTATTCAAAAATTGAAATAAATATTGATAATGGTGTATCTGAGGCTTTACCAGTTGCAATTTCTGAATTTGATGGTCAAAACCTGGATTCAATAGAATTTGGAGCTAAAATCAGAGATGTTTTGGTGAATGATTTAGAAAACTCCGGTTTGTTTAGGGTTATTGATAATGAGGCATTTTTAGAATTACCATCATTTAGTAAAACTCCTATTTTTACTAATTGGCGTACTGTTAATGCAAATATGCTACTAGTTACAAAAGTCAATTTAGACAGACAAAATAATTTTGTTGATGTTAGCTATAAGTTATACGATGTATTCAAGGAAAAAGAAGTAGAAAGTGGTGATTACAAAATTGTTATAGATGGATGGAGGAGAATTGCACATAAGATAGCAAATAGTATTTATAAAAAGTTTCTTGGTGTTGAGGGGTATTTTGATTCACGTGTGATATTTGTTGCTGAAATAGGAGATGAGAAAAATAGAATGAAAAGGTTAGCAATAATGGATCAAGATGGAGCAAATTTTAAATTCTTAACAAATGGGGATGAGCTTATATTATCACCAAGATTTGACACAAAATCTCAAAGAATAACTTTCATGAGCTATAAAAATAGAAAAAACCCTCCAAAAGTGTACGTGTTGGATCTAGAAACAGGGAAAGAGGATTTAATTGGAGATATGTCAGGGATGACTTTTGCCCCTCATTTTGCTCCAGATAATAATCATGTGATTATGTCGCTTGCAAAGAAGGGGACGACTAATATCTATGAAATTGATTTAAATTCAAAAGTGAAGAAGGAGATGACCAATTCGTCAGGTGGTATTGATACATCACCATCTTATTCGCCCGATGGTAAATATATTTTATTTAATTCAGATAGGGGAGGAGCAAGTAGCCAAATTTATATAATGGACAGAGATGGTTCAAATATTAAAAAGATAAGTGCAGGAAAAGGAAGTTATAGAACTCCGATATGGTCTCCTGATGGTAAGTGGATAGCATTTACCAAGATATCAGGTAGTTTTTATATAGGTATTATGAAGCCTGATGGCAGTGACGAAAGGTTATTAACTAGTAGCAGGCTAGAGGAAGGACCCTCATGGGCGCCCAATAGTAGGACAGTAATTTTTAGCAGGCAAAAAAATACTGGAGAAAATAAGCTTTACGCTATTGATATTGATGGTAATAATGAGAGGTTGTTTTATTCCCCAACAAACGGATCGCAACCCTCTTGGTCAGCGCATTTAAATTGATAAATATTTTAATCTGAGCATGTTATTGTAGATGGCCTGTTGCTTTATTTATCCTAGTTTAATTCACTCAAAAATAATTTAACTTACACAAAGAAAATGATTGACCTTGAGTGACTTTATGATTAATTGCTGAATTTGCCCCCTTATTTTATAGAATAAACAAATTTTGCTTGATTTTTAGAGTATATACCAGTAATTATGATTTACCATGTTTTGGTAGGGCGATTAGCTCAGCTGGTAGAGCATCTCGTTTACACCGAGGAGGTCGGCAGTTCGACCCTGTCATCGCCCACCATTTAATTTTATCCCTGAAATGGGGATGTAGCTCAGTTGGTTAGAGCGCCGGCCTGTCACGCCGGAGGTCGCGAGTTCGAGTCTCGTCATCCCCGCCATTTTTAAATCAACTATTAATAATTAATTCGACAGATAGTTATATAATTGGCGCCCATTTTTTTTCAACCATAATCTTGACTCTCTATAATTTGGGTCAATTTCAGCAACGAGGTTCCAAAATTTATTACTGTGGTTCATTTCTTTTAAATGACAAAGCTCATGAATAACCAAATAGCTTAGAATATTTTTTGGTGCAAATATAATTCTCCAATTGAAATTTAGATTTTTTAATGAGGAGCAACTTCCCCATTTAGTACGAAGTTCTTTGACTACTATATTGTTATATTTAAAATTATATTGCTTAGCATAAAAAGCGCATAAAGCATCTATTTCAGATGACAGTATATTTTTTAAGAACACTTTTAGTGTACCATTTAAACTACATTTTTTTGAATATACAACGAGCTGATTATTTTTTATAAATACACTTGAGTATAAACTTGTTTCGGTGTAAATAAGTTCATGCAATTCACCAAAAATTGGATATTCGGTACGAATGAGCTTAGCATCTATAAAATTGCTGGATAGATTTTTTAATTTATCTTGAATCCATTTTTCTTTACTCAATAAAAATTTATATCCTAATTTTTCTGAAACTCCCAAAGGCAATACCAACTCCACATGTTGATTTACTATCCTTATAGCCACATTTTTTGCCTTAGTACTTTTCCTGACTTTTAGATTATACTCCTTAGTTAGATCTGCAATTTTATTCATTAAGCAAAACAACTTACTTTAAGCAGAACATTCTATCATACTTCCTCAAAAATCAAAACCTAAGTAGATTATTAACTATAAAAGTTGCAGTAAAAAATATGTCATTTGAAATATTTGGTAATTCATTAAGTTTTAAAATTGGTAAATTATTTGGAGGTATTTTAAATAAGAAGCTATTTAAAAATAAAGTTTTTTTAAGCACTGAAGGTAAGAGGCTGGAAACAATCAACGTGCAAACTGTAAAGTATGGTAAAGAAATACCGATCGTTTATGGAAATGTGAAATTAGCAGGTAACATAATATGGGATTCAGGCTTAAAAGAATTAAAAAATGTTATTTCCAAAAGCCATAATGCTCCGAATCAAAGTTCAGAGTATTCTTATACTAAATATGAATATAAAATTTCACTTGCAATTGCCCTATGCGAAGGTGAAATTAAAGGCGTTTTGAGAATTTGGATCAATAATATAGTTATAAATAAAAGCTTGTATAATATCCGTGTTTATAATGGTTCAAATCAGCAATTACCCGATCCTCTTATTGAAAAAGTTGAAGGAAAGGGAAAAACCTGCGCATTTAGAGGAATTGCATATGTTGTGTTTGAAGATTTTCCAATAAGTAAATTCAAAAATCAAATTCCAAAATTTAATTTTGAAGTTATAAGAAATAGTAATATCAATAACCCAAACAATTTGCAGAATTTGATAAATTCGGTAGTTATAATACCTGGAAGCGGAGAGTATGTTTATGACACGCAAATACAGAAAAAAAGCTATTACAAAAATGAACCTTATGAATACATAGAAATAAGTGTTAATAACAACACAGATAATAGCCAAAGTGATGCGGTGGTTTCCTTAAATCAGCTAAAAACAACATTGCCAAATGTAAAATGGGTGTCACCTGTGGTAAATTGGTATGCAACTAATTTAAATGCAGGTATTTCTAAGATATTGCCAGGTGTTGAATATCAAGGTGGAAAAGTAACAGTGACTCCGGATGAATGGAAGGTGTCAAATTACAACAGGAATACTGCCTATGTCATTTCTAAAAAACATAATCAACCAATTTATGGTGGCACAATAAATGACATGAGTATTTTGAGGTTTTTGGATGAATTAAAGAACAGGGGATACTCAATTATGTTTTATCCAATGGTATTGGTGGATGAGCACAACAAACCATGGAGAGGCAGGATATATGCAAATAATGAAAGTGATGTAAACAATTTCTTTGATGGGGAGACTGGCTATAATCAATTTATTTTACATTATGCAAAGCTTGTTAAGGGTAAGGTTGATGCTTTTTTGATTGGGTCTGAGATGATAGGGCTCACAAAATTTAAATCTAAGGGAGATAAATTTCCAGCTGTTGAAAATTAATTGAGTTGGCAAAGCAGGTAAAGGAAATTTTGGGCAAAAATGTAAAGATATCATACGGGGCAGATTGGAGCGAATTTCATCATACCGATGGTGGATGGTATAATTTAGATAAACTATGGGCATCTGAGTATATTGATTTCGTTGGGATTGATGCATATTTTCCTCTTACAAATAATAATAAAACAACTTATGACCTTCAAGAGGTCATAGATGCTTGGGAAGCAGGGGAAGGATATGACTATTACCTTGATGCTAAAGGAAAAAAGCAACCGCTTGACGCAAAATATGCATGGAAAAATATTAAGTGGTGGTGGGAGAATAACCACATAAATCCTGATGGCAATAAAACAAATTGGCAACCCAAATCTAAAAAAATATGGTTTACAGAAATAGGATTTCCCTCAATAGATTGTGCCACCAATCAACCAAATGTTTTTTATGACCCAAGTAGTGCTGAATCTAATATTCCAAAGCATTCAAAAGGAAAAGTGGATTTTCAGGCTCAAAAAATAGGTTTACTTGCAACTGAAATGAAGTGGAAAAATTCTAGCATGATTGAAAATAAGTTCATCTGGGCATGGGACGCAAGACCATATCCAAGTTGGCCAGATAGAAGAGATGTTTGGGCAGATGGTGATTGCTGGATTAAAGGACACTGGATACAAGGCAAATTTTTTCAATCCAATCTAAATGCCGTGCTACTTGATATATGTAAAAAGGCAAATTTGAAACCAGACCAAATAGACGTTAGCAAAATCAATAGTGACATCATTGGTTTTTGTATATTTGATAACTCAACTGCAAAAAATATCATCAAAGACCTAAGTAAATTATATCACTTTGCCGTATATGAGGAGGGGCAAAAAATTGACTTTATTCCTAAAGAGAGCAGGGCTCTCAATCATATTGATAGTGGTGATATCGTGGTTAAGCAGGACGATATGCAAAGCACGTTTTCAGTTTATAAATTAGGCAGTGAGGAGCTCATCTCTGAAGTGAAATTGAACTATATCCTTTATGATCAAGAATATGTTTTAACCAATGCAACTGCCAAAAATTATCAACTAAATCATAACAATGAATTTTTCATAGATGCTTCAATAATCTTAACTGAGTCTGAAGCTGATGGAATGGTGCAAAAATTACTGAACGATTTTAGCATCCAAGACACAATTGTAGCCTTTGCATTACCAATGACATATGCACACCTAAAGCCCAACGACCTAATACAAATTGAATATAAATCACAAAGCTATGTTCTTGAAATTGTAAAAATTGAAATAAAAAACATCTCAACCATCAATATTTTTGGCATCCAAGTTTCCTAAAAAACAAAAACTTTTAGCATTTTTCAAAATACAACCTATAGATTAAAATATTAACGTAATTGTAACGTAATTGTAACATTGTATGTGTATACTACGCTATATGAAGTAACAGTAGTTACTAAACATTTAAAATAACGAGAGCAGACTTGAAGTTAAATTATGACTTTAGGTAAACTTAGTTTAACAATTAAAAAGGAGAAATAATTATGTCGTTTCATAGTACAAGACAAGTAAACAATCAAGCTAGACTGAATGAAAATAAACCTAACAAGGACTTTGAGGCTTGTTATAATGATTTTTTTAATCCAATGATGAAAGTAATCAGTAGCGCTGTTGATGTCAGTATAGGTAATAAGGATTTGTTTAATTCTGGTCATTATAAGAATTATAAAGAGACTAGTATACAATTCAATAACATTATAAGCTATTCTAAAAAGGACATTTTAGATTTATTCGAACAGGTGGGTCATGCAAAAATAGGACTTAGATACTGCAATGATGTTATAAATGGATCTAACAAGAAGAAAAATTCATCAGATTTGTTAAATAAATGTAATGTTGATGAGGGCATTATGAGTCTTAATGATCTTCGCAAGGAGCTTTGCAAAGATGCAGTTGAGCTATTAACTCGCGTTACCGAGGAATATGATAATGAGATTGGTATGAGTAATAATATTCTTGAGCTTGCTAACTATCTTGCGAATTGGCACGAGAATAATTATGATGAATCACAGCTATCATTACCTGTGCCAGGTGACACCAATTAAATTCATGAATGATTAATGAACTAAAGCAACAAAATAAGAGCACTGAAAGTTTTTGCAACAGGACAAAAATTTTTAGTGTTCTTTTTGCAAAAAATAGATACAGTAAATCAGAAAATTTTGATTTTGGTATACGATGAAACTAAAGAAGAGAATATTTTTTATCACAATACTTTTTGCATCAAATATTATTTCTGTGTTGGGGCATGATTTTTATCAAAAAACAGCAATGGGATATAATAAAACTTCTGACTATAGTCATTCAGGTGTTGAACCTGAAGTTGGTGTGAGCTCAAAATTTTCTCCGAGTTTTGAGATTGGACTTGGTGTTAAGGCTACTAATAGGTTAAACTTAGAGCTGATGCTACACCATATAAATCATAAATTTAATGGAGCAAAGTATGAAAAACATAGTTATCTGGTTGTGCCAGCGCCAAACAGTTGGAACACAGATGTTGATATAGATGCTTATGTTGGATTGAAAAATTCTATTCAAACCAATGCAATTTTTCTTAATTTTAAATACGATATCATAGAGACAGAGCATAATAAAGTTACACCGTTTGCATTTGCAGGAGTTGGAGTTGCAAGAAATTCTTCTAAGGATTTTATCTTTGGTATACATAAAGAGAGATATGTCTCGAATCCTACAGGGGAGAATAACAAAATTATATATCCTGGAGCTAAAAACACATCTTTAGCTTGGCAATTAGGTACTGGGTTTAGAATCAATTGTTGGAGAAAAGTTGATTGGGAAATAAGCGCAAGATACTACGATTACGGAAAAAGCACATCTGAAATTGGCACTTACTACAACAAAATTTACAATGAACAAAGCGGATATCTTTCAAAACAAACAATTACAGGAGATAAAATTGGGACGAAAATTAGGGGGCTTGGTGCTTCAACGGGGTTGATATTTAAATTCTAATATTTTAACCTATGCTTTAATGGGTGGGGTATCAATTGCTATGACTGAGAGAATAAATTTTGATATTGGGTATAAATTCCAAGATTTTGGCAAAACCAAAGGATTTAATAAATATAAAATACCGTCAGGGACAGTATTACCTATTGATCCAGAGAAATTTAGCATAAGAGCTCATATCGCGACAATTGGTGTTAGATATCACTTTTAGAATTTGTTGTATAACTATTAATCACCAAAAATAACCTAACATTTAAATTTAGTCTTTTTGGTGATTTTCTCACATCATCTTCGCCATGTATCGAGATACGTTAAGCTCAGATGCCATAAAATAATCTCCTAAAAATAGTGGTTTATTTTTCAATTTATTTTTGGTGATTAGTATCATTTGAGTTAGCAATTGAATTTTTTAAGGGCTCAACCTTCTTTAGGGCCATTTTCTTTAGTGTCATGCCAATTTTGTTAATGACCAAAAGGGTTGGATTATCATGGGGGGTGGTGGATTGAGTTCACTTCACAGTTTATCTAAAAAAGAATTAATTTCAATTTTATGAAGTGTCATTGCATACAATAACTGAATAAATCTAATTGAGCGGTATTGTATCAATATGTAACAGATATTTTGATTAAACCTTAATTTTGTGCTACTATGGCACATAAAATTTTATTTCATATAAATGTCAAACGAAAGTCAAAATTACGGAGCGGATTCGATAAAGGTTTTAAAAGGGCTTGAAGCGGTTAAAAAGCGTCCAGGAATGTATATTGGCGATACTGAAGATGGTTCTGGATTGCATCATATGGTGTATGAGGTAACTGATAACTCAGTAGATGAAGCATTAGCAGGTTATTGCGATAAAGTTATAATAATACTTAATTCAGACGGTTCAGTTACAGTTATTGATAATGGAAGAGGGATTCCAACTGACATACATAAAGGTGAAGGGATTTCAGCTGCAGAATTGATTATGACACAGTTACATGCAGGTGGGAAATTTGATGATAATTCCTACAAGATTTCTGGTGGTTTGCATGGAGTTGGTGTTTCTGTAGTAAATGCACTTTCAGAATGGTTAGAGCTAACAATTTGGAGAGAAGGGAAAGAATTTTCAATGCGTTTTGAGCATGGGCATAAAGTTAGAGAATTAGAATCAAAGGAGAGTCCTGAACCTGGTAAAAGGGGTACGCAAATTAGATTTTTTCCATCAGACAAAACGTTTTCTCATATAGATTTTAATTTCGCTACTCTTGAGCATAGATATAAAGAATTGGCGTTTTTAAACCCAGAAATTTCGATAGAGTTATATGATAAAAGAGGTGAAGAGGAGAAATCTGCAAATTTGCACTTTGAAGGAGGAATTTTAAACTTTGTTAAGTACCTTGATAGAGCAAAACACGCGATTAATAAAACCATTAGGATTACAGGAGAGTTAAATGATATAGTCACTGATGTGGCGTTTCAGTGGAATAACAGTTACCATGAAAACACTTTAACATTTACCAATAATATTCGCCAAAAAGATGGCGGTGCACATTTAACTGGTTTTAGAGGGGCGCTAACAAGGGTTATTAATAACTACATAGAAACAAATCAATTGCAAAAAAAGCAAAAAATTAAAATTTCCCCAGAAGATATGAGGGAAGGGTTAACGTCGATAGTTTCAGTTCGTGTTCCTGATCCAAAATTTTCTTCACAAACGAAGGATAAATTGATAAGTGCTGAAGTTCGTACAGTGGTGGAATCTATTGTTTCAGAAGAATTTTCTAAGTGGCTTGAAATGAATCCTAAGGATGCCAAGATAATTATTGGTAGGATGGTTGAATCTGCTGTTGCAAGAGAAGCTGCGAGAAAGGCGAGAGATTTATCTAGAAAGCAAATTGGTCATCATATATCAACACTTCCAGGTAAATTGGCTAGTTGCCAGGAGAAAGACCCTGCTAAATCGGAGCTGTTTTTGGTTGAGGGAGATTCAGCTGGAGGTTCTGCAAAGCAAGGACGTGATAGAAAAACTCAAGCAATATTGCCGCTGAAAGGTAAAATACTTAATGTTGAAAGAGCAAGGTTCGATAAAATGCTTAATTCTGCAGAAATTGGAACTTTAATCACTGCTTTAGGAGTGAGTCTTGAAGATAAAGAATTTGACCTTACAAAAATTCGTTATCATAAAATTATCATAATGACTGATGCCGATGTTGATGGGGCACATATCAGAACTCTGCTTTTAACTTTTTTCTTCAGATACATGCCAGCCTTAATTGAAAAGGGGTATTTATATATAGCGCAACCTCCTCTATATAAGGTAAAAAGAGGACAATCTGATACTTATTTAAAGGATGAATCAGCTCTTCATAATTACCTTAAGCAAATTATTGTCAAAAACAGTATTGTTAAATATGACGCAGAACAATTGAGTGAAGATGGTGTGACTAAATTGCTAGATAAACTAATTAAGTTTTCAAACATCATTAAGAATTATAGTAACCAAATCCCTGATTACATCATAGAAGAACTTTTGTTTTTAGGATTTTTTAACAAAAATAATGATTTAGATATTGCGCTTAGAGCCGATGAACTTGTTACAAAGCTTAATAAATTATTTAAAGGAAGTGCTATAGAATGGGAAATTACAAAAACTGAATTAGGGATTCAAATTAGTAAATTAGAGAAAAGTGTCAAAGAAGTATATGAAGTAAGCAAAAATCTCTTTTCAGAGAAAAATAAGGATATAATAGTTGATCTAGTTGCAACACTAGATGAATTTAAGCAAAAGGGAGAATTTGTATACAAAGATGAAATTGTAAAAATAAATTCTACCATCATTGATTTGGTTGATACACTTTTTAGCTATGCTAAGAAAGGGCTCTATATCCAAAGATTTAAAGGATTGGGCGAAATGAACCCTGAGCAATTATGGGAGACCACGCTTGACCAAAGTTGTAGAACTTTACTGCAAGTCAGGGTAAATGATGCCAGTGATGCAGAAGAGGTGTTTTCAACTTTAATGGGAGATGTAGTTGAGCCAAGAAGAGACTTTATAAAAAGCAACGCTTTAAAAGTTTCCAATCTGGATTATTAATTACTGATTAACTGATTTTAATATTATGGATGTATAATTATGATATCGTGGATATATCTTGTTTTAGCGGGTCTTTTTGAGATAGTATTTGCTATAGCGCTGAAATTATCAGAGGACTTTACAAAAACTAGATGGATAGTTGTTTTTATGATATCTAGTGTGTTTAGTTTTTATTTTTTATCTAAATCCTTAGCAAGAATACCAATTGGCACCGCATATTTAATTTGGAGTGGAATTGGCGGGGTTGGTGCTGTGATGGTTGGTATCATGTTTTTTAATGAACCCACAACACCTCTAAGATTGTTTTTTATGGCTTTAATAATTATTGCAATGATAGGCCTGAAACTGTATTAAAAAATTTTAAACTAAAGGCAAAATTTTTTAATATTAGGATTTTTATTTCCTTTCTATGTCTCACTTATGTTAGGTTATGTTAAGTTTTTTAGTAATAAATTAGCAATTCTAGTAATTTTTGATACCAATACAAAGTTGAAATAAGATGGCTGTTGTAAAAATTATGTCATTGTTTTATATATGAATTTGATTAATTTTAATTAATTGATTAAGATGTAGTTGTAAACATGAATGAGTGTAAACCTAAGAGGGTATTTTATGAATATTAAAATGAGATAAATTATGTTGCAACCAATTAAGGATATAAGTATAGCTCTAGGCAATATTGCGATAAAGGTATATGGGGCGCTGTATGATTATGAAAAGGATGTTGAAGATAAAAAAGGGGTTAAGCATAAGGATGAAAGTGAAGAAGAAGTAAAAAAGGGTTTTTGGAATAGGACAAAAGCGTTTTTATGGGGCACACTTGACTTGTTTTTTGGTCCATCTACATTAAAAATTATAACCCTATTTTCTATTGCTATGTTGGCTTTTAGTCCATTTGGCCCTATTGCAATAGCTGTATCAGCTAGTATTTCAGTTTTATGTTTGGGAATAGGTGTGATAATGGATGGTAAAAATTTAAAAGATTTAAGGGTACAACAGAAGGAGGCAAAAGCTTTAGAAGAAATAATGGAATTGCATAAGGAAAAGTTAGAAGTTCTAGATAAATCTCCGGAGTTGAAAAAAATTTTAAATGAGGTATTACAAAAGAGAGAAATATTGAATGGAGAGGATAAAACATTAAAAATAAAAAATGTATTGCAACATTTTCCAGAAGCATTGATACCGCTGATTGGTAATGTTATGAGTGGTAATATAATTTCAACCAGTGCTGGTATATTTTGTGTAATAGTGGGCGGTATATCAGCTATAAATGAACAAAAATCTTTTAGCAAACAAAGAGAGGAAATGTATGAGGTGGTGCAAGCTAATAAAGCTTTGCTTAAAATGGGTGGTTTAGAGATAGATTATCCACGAGGAGGAGGATTAGATTTTTTAAAGGGCCTAATAGTTAATACTGAAAATGAAATAGCAGCCATAAAAAGTATACAACAGAAAATTGCACAGGGCGAAATTACTCTTGATGATCCTGAACAAGTAAAATTGCAATTTAGTAAAGAATTAGAAAGTGTTAAAGATATACTGAGAGCTGAGCCTAATAAAGCTGATGATTTAAAAGTTCATGGGTTAAATTATTATATTAAAAAGGCATTTATGGGTAGTTTTTCATATGATAGAAGTAGAGAAATTTTCGCTCCGCTTGCACATCATCATGAGGACAATAATAAAAAGCTTGAGGATTTTTATTTAAAGAGAGGGGCGGAAGAAAAGCTCGAGCGGGAAAAAGTTATTGATAAGGTAGTGGTAGTTGGTGATGGAATTAATCAAGCAAAAAGTAAGCAAGTCGTAGGAGTGTTATCTCATGTGGAAAGATTAAGTGCTGGTAGTGATTTTGGTGGCTCCAAAAATAGGGTTTAGTTAATCAGTTTTATGAGATTCTTCAATTTCAATTAAAGTATCGCCACTTAATACGGTATCACCTTCTTTGTAATTAATTTTTTTAACTGTTCCTTCTATTGGGCTTATTAATGTGTTTTCCATTTTCATTGCTTCTAAAATAACCAAGGATTGGGCCTTATTTATACTCTCGCCCTCTTTTACTTTTATTTCTTTGATAAGTCCAGTGATACTGGCTACCAAATTATTTTGTTTAAAGTCATGAGTGGGTTTTTTCATAAATTTATATAGCTCTGCAGTTCTCGGAGATAGTAAGCGAGTTTTTACCTTGGAGCCCATAAAAGTTATATTATAGTAATCCTTTTCTTTTTCGATTTGTAAATTATAGTCCTTATCATTAATTTTGCACCAAAATAGTCGTCTACCTGCTTCCCAATTACTAGTAATGTAGAATTTTCTATTTTCAAATGTTATCTTATATCCTCCTTCGTGGCTTCTAACTGTAACTGGATAATTTGTGTCATCTAATTTAGCAACCCATCTTGTTCCAATAGCCCTAGACATTCCTCTTTGTTGGCCACTAACATGAGCCATTCTTTTGATAGTGTTAATAAAAGCAAATATAGATGCACATAGCACTACTGAGCTTAATTCATCATTTAGCTCAGCTCCTGAAAAACCTTCTTTATATTCTTCTTCGATAAAATTGGTTGATATATTTCCTTCTATAAATTTTTCATTATTGAGAACGGCTTGCAGAAAACTTATATTGTGTGATACTCCTCTGATGATGTACTCTCCAAGAGAATTCTTCATCAAATCAATTGTTTTAGCTCTACTTTCAGAATGAGTGCATAATTTGGCTATCATCGCGTCATAGAACATACTTACTTCCCCACCCTCATATATACCAGTGTCAAGTCGTATATTTTCATTTAATTTAGGCTCTTTATATCCAATAATTCTTCCAGTTGAAGGCAAAAATCCGCAGGTTGCATCTTCTGCATAAATTCTAGATTCCATTGCCCACCCATTAAGTGAAATGTCTTTTTGTTTAAACGGAAGTTTATTACCCTCTGCTATTCTTATCATTTGTTCTACAATGTCTATGCCAGTAATTAATTCTGTTACTGCATGTTCAACCTGTAGCCTTGTATTCATCTCTAGGAAAAAAAAGTTTCCCTGTTGATCAACAATGTATTCAATTGTTCCAGCTGAGAAATATCGCACTTTTTTTGCTAATGCTATTGATTGAGCATACATCTTTTTTCTAATTTTAGGGGTAATAAATGGGCTTGGTGCCTCTTCTATTACTTTTTGGTTATGCCTTTGAATTGAGCATTCTCTTTCGCCTAAACATATAAAATTACCATATTTGTCAGCTAAAATTTGTATTTCAATGTGTCTTGGCCTTATGATTAACTTTTCTATGAATGTCCTTGAATCTGAAAAATTATTTTGGGCTTCATTTTTAGTTGAGCGAAATGCTTGTTGCATTTCATCATCACTTCTTACAACCCTCATGCCTTTTCCACCACCTCCAGCAGCAGCTTTTAACATTATTGGATATCCAATACTTTTGGCTATTTTAACAGCATGGCTTTCAGTCTTTATAGCCCCAATATAGCCCGGAATAATATTAACTCCAGCAGCTTTAGCCAATTTTTTAGCCTCAATTTTATCTCCCATTTTCTTTATAGCAGTTGGGGATGGACCAATAAAATTTATTTCGGATTTTTCCATAAGTTTAGCAAAGTCAGCATTTTCTGACAAAAATCCATAACCTGGATGAACTGCATCCGCTCCTGAAATTTTTATTGCTTTTAAAATTGCCTCAACATTTAAGTAACTTTGCGTTGCAGGAGATTTACCAATGTAAATTGCTTCATCAGCATATTTTATATGAAGCGAATTGTTGTCCGCATCAGAATATACCGCAACCGTTTTTATTCCTAATTTACTTGCTGTTTTAATTATCCTGCAAGCAATTTCACTACGATTGGCAATGAGTATTTTCTTTATTTTATTCACGCAAAGTTATATATAAACATAAAACATTACGGAAGTTAGCATAATATGTTGTTAAAATCAATCTAATGGTAAGTTTGCGAAGCGATTTGAAATATACTACTAAACTATACAGTAAAACAAAATGAATAACATTGCTTAACTTTAATATTTAATCAAATATCAATATTGTTTTTATATAAATATTTATATAATCTCAAATTCGTTTCCTTGATACAACCCTTTCAAGTTTATTAATTTGCCTGAAAATTTTCTTACTTTTATATTAGCCTCAAGCATCAATTCATTTGATATTTCAATACTTTCTTGCCAATTTGCGTATTGATTCTCTTTAATATTTCCTGGAAAATTCTCATCGTATATTACTTCAATTATTCCAGCTTGAATTATGCTTTTAGCACATCTAGAGCATGGTATCCAAGGTGTATAAATAGAGCATCCTTTTGATGATATTCCATTTCTTGCGCAGTGCAATATAGCATTTTCCTCGGCATGGTTTGAAGAAAGATATTTGTAATTTTTATCAGTATACCTGCTTAATCTGTCATCAATATTTCGTGGTAACCCATTGAAGCCTGTTGAAATAATTTCATTGTCAGCTCCAACAATTACAGCTCCTACTCTTGTGCTTGGGTCCTTGCTTTTCATTGATATAAGATAGGACAGGGTCATAAAATATTCATCCCATGTATAACTTTTCAGCATAATTTATTACTCCTTTTAACATATAACAATAGATACCCCATGAGTATGGATTTTAAAAGTTAATTTTTAGTCTTTATTTATAGTTAACTTTTTCTAATATGTGTAATTCATAACTATGAGTGCTTATGGACTGACCAGAAATAATGACTCTATCACCTAAATCTTTGCATCTGATTATCCCTCCTCTCATTGACGCTTGATACGCTATCATTTCGTCCTTTTTCAATTTTTTAGCCCAATAGGGTATTAATCTGCAATGTGCCGAGCCACAGACTGGATCTTCATCAATGCCAACAGAAGGGGCGAAATATCTTGATATAAAATCATAGTTATTATCTTTTGAGGTAATTAATAGTGCTCTATATGGAAGGGATGATATTAATTCCAAATTTGGTATAAAATTTCTTACTTCATTATTATATTCCAACTCTGCAAATAATATATTTCCTGAAAGGCCTAAATAAACAATATTAAGGTTTTTTAAAATCTCATCAATAACCTTATTTGACTTCATTTCTGTTATATTAACACTGGGGAAATTTAAACTTATCCATCCATTCGTTTCAGAAGCTATAAATTTATTATTGGAGTTGAAAAAATTTATTTCGGTATTTTTTTCAATTATTTTGTTTTGGTATAATACATGTGCAGAAGCTAATGTTGCATGAACGCAGATTGGAGCTTCAGACACAGGTGTGAACCACCGAATAGCAAAATTATTTTTAGAAGTATTTTTTAAAAATGCCGTTTCTGAAATATTATTTTTAGTTGATATGTTCTGCATTTCAATAATATCAGGAAAATCATCTATAATGCACACAGCGGCTGGATTGCCATGGTTTGCACTTGTGGTAAAAGCATTAACAAATGTAATTGTAATTGGTTGTTTCATGACTTAAGTATATAGCCAACAGATCTTACTGTTTTAATTAATCCAAATTTAGTATTAGTAGCTCTGCTTATCGCCTTACGCAATCTTGTAATATGAACATCCACTGTTCTTTGCTCAACGTAAACTTTAGCTCCCCATATTTTATTCATTAAAGTTTTTTTAGATATAATTTTTTCAGGTCTTTCTAAAAAAAAATGAAGAATTTGAAATTCAATTGGTGCTAATTTTAATTCTATTTTATCGGTGTATGCTTTATGATGTTCAGGATCAATTTCTATCCCAGCATATGTTAATTTAGTACTTGAAAACACAGGTCTAGCCCTTCTAAGTAACGCTTTAATTCTTGCAACTAATTCTGAGCTATTAAAAGGTTTTGATATATAATCGTCAGCACCATTATCAAGGCCAACTACCTTTTCGAAATTTTGACCTCTTGATGACAGCATCAATATTGGGATTTTTGCAGTAAAAGGTGTTTTTCTTAGGTCTGCGCATATTTCTATACCAGATTTTCCTGGTAGTAACCAATCTAAAACAATTAAATCTGGTTCACATTTTATAATAATTTCCATTACATCGATACAGTCACTTAATATTGTCACGGTAAAATTCTCTTGTTCTAGGTAATTCTTAATGGTATATGAAATCTCCGGTTCATCCTCAATAACTAATATGTTGGCTTTTATATTTCTAATCATCTCACAAAAAATATGGTGCCGAATGTCTGATTTGAACGGACGACCTACCGCTTACAAGGCGGTTGCTCTACCACTGAGCTAATTCGGCATATCTAGATCAATATTCCACTATAGACCTAATATCTTTAAAAACTAGATTTTGTCAACTTAAAATGACTTTAATTGCTTATTTATATAGTATTTTAACGGCGTTAGGTTGATGTTTAGTGTGTTAGCCAGATTTTTATCACCAACAGTATTATTCACTAATAATAAATCTACTTCTTCTGGGGTAATTGGGAAATTTTTTATAAATTTGGATAAATGAGAAACCCATTTTATGATGCTATAATTGATAGAAAGGTAATAAGGTTTTTTATTAAGCTTTTCAAAAATGTAATTTAGTATTTCCAAAAATGTCAATTTATCTGGTCCACCTATTTCTAAAATTTTTCCACTCCATGATTCATCATTGGTGAGAAGAATTTTGCATATAGCTTGCGTTAAGTCTTCAACAAAAATCGGTTGAAAAAAAACATGTCCTTTATTGATTAAAGGAAATATTGGTAAAATTGTGACCAAATGAATTAGCTCATTAATAAATTTATCATTACTACCAAATACTACGCTTGGCCTTACTATAGTGGCATTTGGATAATTTTGTAACAACTCACTTTCTCCTTTCAATTTTGTTTTTGCATAAGAAGATATTTTATGAGTTTTATCGATACCTAAGGCTGATATGTGGATTAATTTTTTGATTGAATATTTTGCTGCATAATGAGCTATTTGTTTTGGGATATTGATGTGCAGCTCCTTAAATGATTTGTGTTTATTCTCTCTCAGTGCTCCAATTAGATTAATGACATAATCGGAATTGCTAAATATATCTTCATAAAAAGCTTTATTATCACAAAATTTGACGGTGCATATTTGACCTGGCAATCCACATAAAAACAAGTCATCATGTGCACTAAAAGTGCTTTGTATCACGTTGATCTTAGCATCCAATTTGGCTAAATTTTTAACCAGATTACTTCCGATAAATCCGTTGCCACCAAATATAGTGATAGTTGATTTTTTACTGATCATAATAATTTTTGCATTTATACTTAGATTAAATTTATGCTAAAAAATATATAAAACAAGACGATATTTCTTGCAAATTTACACTTTGCTCATTAATCTTGAGCTAAAATGTTTATGTTGTACAAAAAACAAGATGATTGAACTTCAAAGCTTGCCTTACTCAAGGGACTTATTAAAGCCCACTATTTCAGAAGAAACTGTGAATTTTCATTATGATAAGCATCACAAAGGATATGTGGATAAGCTTAATAAATTAATAAATAAAACCAACTATGCATCTAAGACTTTAGAAGAAATAATTAAAGAGTCTTATGTATATGAGGATTTAAGTATTTTTAATAATGCGGCACAAATTTGGAATCATGATTTTTATTGGAGGTCTATTACTGAATGCAAAGAAGTAAATTCTCCAACTGATCAGGTACTTGACATGATAAATGAGAATTTTGAAAGTTTAGACAATTTTTATGCTGAATTTATCAATGCAGGTGTAACATTGTTTGGTAGTGGCTGGATTTGGTTAATACAAGATCCTGAAACTTTAACATTGGAAATAATGCAATCTAAAGATGCTGATAACCCACTAATATTTAATAAAACAGCGATATTAACTGTGGATGTATGGGAACATGCATACTACATTGATTATAAAAATGATAGGGCAAGTTATTTGGATAAAATTGTAAAGTTTAATCTAAATTGGGATTTTGCAAAGGGTAATATTATTTTTAAAAAAGCAGAATGAATTTTAAAAAATTTTTTAAAAAAAACACAGAGACCGTTGCTAAAGAAGAGAGTAACGTTACTAATTTTATAACAACCAATAAGGAATTAAAAAATTGGAGTGATGATAGATACCAATCTACAGTAATTCAAAGAAATCTGTTGTTATTGTTGTTGATAGTGTGTTTTGTACTCATTATAATTTCCTTAACAACTATAAGATATTTAAAAAATACTCAAAGTATTGATCCATTTGTTATTGAAATTGAGAAAAAAAGCGGTGTTCCAACTGTTGTGGAGCCTTTATCTATAAAAACATACTCAGCAGATGAGGCAATTAGAAGATATTTTGTAATGAAATACATTAGGGCAAGAGAGGAATATTTTTCTGGGACATTTAATAAAAATTTTAATGACGTGGTTAGAGTGCTGTCAAGCTCAGATGTATATTACAGCGATTATAGAAATAAGTTTGGTTATAATAATCCTTCTAGTACGTACAACCTATATGGAAGTAGTTCATATAGAACTGTGGGCTTAAAATCCATAATATTTCCTTCAGCAACGTCTGCGCAAGTGAGGATTAATTTAACCGTTGCTGGACAAATTAATTTGGTTATGAATAAGATTATTTACATGGAATTTGATTATTTTAATCTAAACATGAGTGAGGCAGATAGATTAATAAACCCTCTTGGATTTCAGGTAACTTTATATAGGATAAATGATGAAAATAATTAAGAAATTAGCATTAATAACGATTTGTTATTTATTATTTATTTGTACTATTTTTGCTGTAGACAATCCAATTTCAACGGATAGTAGAATAAAAACTTTGATCTACAATCAAAATGAAATTTTTAGGATAGTAGTGCATTATAATTTCCAGACCAGCATTGAGTTTGAAAAAAATGAAGAAATTAAAACCATTTCTACAGGAAATAGTTATGCCTGGCAATTAACCCCAATGGATAATAGGCTTTTTATTAAACCCCTAGAGGATAATATTTTAACTAACATGACTGTTATTACTAATAAAAGGGTGTATCAGTTCGAGATTCAATCTAAGCCATATTCAGGTTACATCGATAATGAGTTGATTTATGTTGCAAGGTTTTATTTTCCTAGTCCTGATGAGAAAATTGCATATCCTGAAATTCAAAAAAATGAAGAAGATAATAGTGGTTCGCTTGATATTAAACCATATAATTTTGACTATATAATGGTTGGTCCTGTTAAATTTTTACCTTCTAAAATCTTTGATGATGGGATTAAAACTTACATATATTATGAGAAGAATATTAATTTGGATAAGCCTAATGTTAAGCTTGTCAAAGGAAATGATGAAGTTCATAATATTAAGCCTATGATAGTTGGAGATTATTTAGTTATTGATAATGTAGGGAAAATTTTAGAACTAAGTTTTAATAATAATGTTATTGAAATAACCAACAAGAAATACTTAAATTAAGTCTATGACTCAAGAAGATCAGATAAATGACATAAATAATACAAAGCAGGTTCAAGATAATGAAGAGGTTGTTGAAGAAAATAAAACTTTTTCTACTGTTTCAATTGCATCAGGTCAAAAGAAGTTATTATTAATAGTCTTGGTACTATTGGTAGCAGGTGTAATTTACTACTTTGTTTTTGAAAATAACGGCTCAAAAACTAATGACAAGCCTGAGGTTGTTGATAAAAAAGAAAATGAACAAATATTAAAGAATTCTAAGTCGGTTCCAAAATCTGATCAAGATACGGAGTTGAGCAATGGTGCTAAAGATTCTAAGCCCCTTTCAGCACCAGAGGTAGGAGCTCCTACACCTCCACCACCTCCACCACCGCCTCCTAAAATTAATATACCTCAAAAACCAATGTTGCCACTGCCGCCAAGCTTAAGTGGGGATAATGGTGATGGTGCTTCATCTTCTTCAAGAAGTATATTCCATTCTCCTTTTTCTGATGATAGTGAAGAAGAGAAAAAGAGACAAATGGCTATAGAGGCAAAGAAAAGAGCAGGTATTATGGTATCAGGTGGAGGAGGTAGTGATAGTGGAGGATTATTGGGTAGTGGAAAAAAAGAAGCGACTCCACCAAAGAAAAATTCATCTGATTTTTTAGGTTTTGGTGATGGGGCCTTAGATGGTGAAGTGACCAGTAACTCAAAAGCAGTAGCGGTTAAAGCAACAGAAGTTAACAATCTGAACAGAACTATTATTCAAGGTAAAATTGTTAATGCGGTTTTAGAAACTGCGATAAATACAGATATACCTGGAATGCTTAGAGCTATAGTGACTCGAGATGTATATGCTGAGCAAGGTACCGATATAATGATTCCTAAAGGATCAAGATTAATAGGTACTTATGAGTCTGAAGTTAAAGGTGGGCAAACTAGGGTTGCAGTAATGTGGAATAGATTGATTAGACCCGATGGAATAGATATAGAAATTGGCTCTGCAGGGGTAGATCAATTAGGAAGAACTGGGATTGCTGGCGATGTATATGATCACTTTTGGAGCAAAATCGGAAATGCATTTTTGGTATCGTATGTTGTACCAGTTGTTGCTGCACAAGCTGCAAAAAAAGCTTCTAACATTAAAACTGATAACAGCACTAGTCAATCTTCATCAACAAAAAATACTGATGGTTCAATCACGATTACTACAAGTGGCGATCCTACTTCACAAGCGATAGCGGATAGTACTAAGCAGTTTAGTGATATTACAAAAGGTATGTTGCAGGATTCTTTCTCTACAAAACCTACCATTACAGTTAATCAGGGTACAGTTATCAGCATACTAGTGCAGAAAGATTTGGTGTTTCCTTCGCTAAACTATATACAAAATAGAAAAATAAACAAATGACGTTAAATGTTACTGCCCTTGAAACGTATTTAAAACCTTTATATCTATTATTTGATGAGGATGGAGTTAATGAGATTTCAATAAATAAACCGCTTGAGGCTTGGGTTGAGAAAAAGGGAGATATTAGAAAAGAAAACGTCCCTGAATTAAGCTTCGAACATTTAAAATCATTGGCTTTATTGATAGCTCAGTCTACTGAGCAAACCATCAGTGAAGAGAATCCACTGCTTTCTGGAACTTTACCAAATGGTTTTAGAATACAGATAGTGATCTCGCCAGCTTGCGAGGCTGGTACAATTGGCATCTCAATTAGAAAGCCGTCAACAATGAATTTGAATTTAGATTCATATGAGAAGTTAGGTGCATTTGACAGTACGGCTACTGAAAAAGTTATTGATGAAAATGATGCAATTTTAAAAGAATATCTTGAGCAAAAAAAGATTAAAGAATTTTTAAAGCATGCAGTAATTTGCAAGAAAAATATTATTATCAGTGGTGGTACCTCTACTGGTAAAACTACATTCACAAATGCTATGTTGCGAGAAATTCCTTCAGATGAAAGGTTAATTACTTGTGAAGATGCAAGAGAAATTGTTTTAAATGATCATCCTAATAGACTTCATTTATTAGCTTCAAAGGGAGGGCAGGGTAGAGCTAAAGTTACTACACAAGATTTAATTGAAGCATGTTTGCGTCTAAGACCAGATAGGATAATAGTTGGTGAACTCAGGGGAGCTGAAGCATTTAGTTTTCTAAGGGCAATTAATACAGGTCATCCTGGCTCAATTTCTACATTACATGCTGATAGCCCATTAATGGCTATAGAGCAATTAAAATTGATGGTTATGCAAGCAGGGCTTGGTTTACCACCGGATCAAATAAAAGAGTATATAATGCAAGTGGTAAATATTGTTGTGCAGCTTAAAAGAGCGGAAAAAGGAAGAAGATACGTATCTGAAATACATTTTAATCCATAAGCATTAAAAAAATAAATTATAGAATTATTCGTTTAATTCAAGACTAAATCATGTGATTGTAACCTAATTGTAACATTTCATGTGTATAATAACAATTATAAACATGAAGTAAAATTATGACTTTAGGTAAACTTAATTTAATAATTGATAGGTAGGTAACAATATGACAAAGAACAATACATTTAAAATGAAGCAAGAGCATGCCAAGGCTTTGACTCAGTATTTTGACAAAAAAGATCCTTTCGAAGTGATCGATAAGGTGGGGTTACTAGGTGCTATAAAAGCTGCGATAATAGATGGACATGATTTATTTGATCCTAGTCATCTCAAGGAACATTTCGAAAGTGTTATGCCTGAGTACTTCGATAACTCTCCTATAGTTCGCAGTTTTATGAAGAATTATGATAACGATGGTACTATGGGATATCATGTTATAGAATGTTTGTTAAAAGACGGTAAGAAACAACTAATTGAAGATTTTCTTAGTCACAATAGTCAGGATATTTTAGATTTTTTTAGTTGGTCTACAAATCTTAATCATGGTCTTCTGGATAACAAAAGTCATAATTATGATGAAGTAATAGGCAAGAGTTACTTTTACTTGCTAAATTCAATCGCTGTGGTTGATAAAAAGGCGGTAATTGATCATATTGATACACAATTAGGACGATGCAACGTGGATTTAGTTAACAATTTCAGTAAGATTGAGAGCAAAGAAATCGTTGAGGCTGCAGTATCTTCATATAGAAGCGCGGAAAATGAAACGTTAAAGGATGCAAAAAATCATTATGAGAGGTCAATTAATGATGATCACCCTGATTTTTTAGATAGAGAGTATTTTTCTGATATAATTCAAAAGTGTGGTAATATGGATGCTAAACTCGCTTTAGAATTCAATATTCCGCAACAAGATACTTTTTTTGAATAATACCATTCATATTTTTAGTTCTGCTGCATTGTTAAAGTTCAAACATAAGTTGGCAGTGCAGTAAGATAAAATATTTAGCTGGGCAGAAAGGACGGCAGGGAGGTAGGATTCAAGTTCCCTGCTACATCTATAAACGAATGGTAAAATAAATAATCATCCCTGATTAGAGATCTGTACTATGATAGTATTGAGAAAAAGATGGATCACTACTAGCTATCATAAAGTTGCATTTAAAAGCCTCATTATTCACATCTGAATCAAATGGCATGTCATTAATGCCACTATTTTGAATCTTATCGCAAATAGTTGGAGAAACGTATTGTTTATGATACTGTTCTAAAAGCTCAAATGAATTAATAAGATCACTGCCAACTTTAGCTGCCTTAAGCTCCATTGCTCTTACTATCAACTCTACATACTTTTCATTTTCGTCATCGCTATGATCGGTATCTTCTAGTAAATGCTCTCCTCTATTTATATAATCTGCTATTCTCTCTAAAAAATGAATCTGTTTAGGTGATAAATTCAGTTTATTGACTAATTTTGGTAAAAAATCTTCTGTAGCCCATCTAATAATTTCTTCTCTGGTAATATTTTTAGAGAATGGATTATAATTTTTACAATCATGGTTTGCCAGATATATATTTAATATATTATTAAATATATGATCAGGAATAGTTGAATTTGTCCTTTTCTCTGTTGAAAATGCTGCGTCTGCATTAAGAAAAAATACATCTATATAAGAATTCTGCTTAAAATATTCGGTATACTCTTGCGTAAATAAATATTTATCATATTCTGTTTTGTTAACACGAAGAAGTTCAGCTGCTTTATCAACAGGTTTTCTTGCTGCTTCTTCATATTGAAACAATGGTGCACTTAACTTTCTAAGATTTTCAATTTTATTTTGATCTGAGAGAATTTTATAACTAGTTGTCGAACGAGCATGCAAAAACGGGTCATTTACATAATCAATCATATATGGTTGAAAGAGTTTTATGAGCGGATTAAGATCAAAAGGCATTGCATCGTATTGAAATAATTGATCATAAACAAAATGCCCTATTTCATGAATTACAACTGATTCAATATTAAACTGATCTTCATCAATGAACATATTGTCGATTTTTATAATATTCCCCCATGATTCGTAATAAGATCCTTTTCCTCCACCAAACATAATTTTTATAGTGTTATTTTGATGAATCAAGGCCCCTGTATATACTAACATTTCTTGAGCAATTGGATCCAAATTGTATAAATTAGTGTATATATATTTAATTTCTTCCATAGTTAGCTTATCAGAAAATGTTTTGCTGAGAAGCAAATCAATTACACTATTAGGTTGATTCTCTAATTTTAATACTTGTTTTAGACCTTCTAAGGAGTATTGCGATAATTCTAAATCTTTAAACCTATCAGAAGTAATATCTATATTTTTGCTTTTATAAAAATCCTCAAATTCTTCTTTTGTACACACATCAGCTAGTTTTTGTAACTCACGTACTGTTATATGTTCTGGGCTTTTTGATTTTAATAAAACTTTTAAAATTTCAACTCTTTTTGTATTCGCATTTTCTATATCCAAAATTCTTGCTATATTATTGTGATCAAATAAATTTTTTATTGTATATTCACTAATATAAGAGCCATTTTTAATATATTCATTATCACTATCTTTAGCCCTATCTATTATTAATTTTACAGCATCTAAATCTAGTCTCTCTATAGATTTGTATAGAATACTATAAAAATTATCCATGTGGTGCAATAAAATCTTTAATGACTCGTAATCTTTCTCAATTAAACTTTTTTTCGCAAGCTTATATTTAGCATGCTCTGTATATGTCTTAAGTATGTGTGTAGGATAATCGTTTATTGCTACTTTGAGAAAATTTCCCATTTACTTACCTATAATTGTGAATTTAAGATTTGACGAGCATACTATAAATTTTTGGCTTTACAATTTTTATTTAATCTTAATGTTAAAAGTTTTATAAAAAAATACAAACGTTGATATATATTGAAAATATCTGTCTTTAGTTTTGGTTATAATCAATCTTCTAGATTTTTTGATAATTTCTATCTATATAATTGTCAATTAACTTGATAAACTCCAATGTAATGTTGTCGCCTCTTAGGGTGTTGGTTTTTTTTCCATCTTCATAAACAACTGCTACAGGGTTTTCGCCATCTCCTGGCAAACTAATCCCAATATTAGCGTGCTTACTTTCTCCTGGACCATTAACTATACACCCCATAACAGCAATTTTTGTTGATTCAACATTTTTGTAGTTATTTTTCCAATAAAGCATATTCTGATCAATATGTTTTTGAACATCTTGAGCTAATTGTTGAAAATATGCACTTGAAGTTCTTCCGCAACCTGGGCAAGATGATATTTGTGGTAAAAAACTTTTTATTTCTAGAGATTGTAAAATTTCTTGACATAATTTTACCTCTGCAGTTCTAGATTCACCTATCATAGGAGTTAAGGACGCTCTTATGGTATCACCAATTCCTTCTTGTAGTAAAATAGATAAGGCTGTGGTCGTAGCTACCATTCCTTTAATTCCAATTCCTGCTTCAGTCAATCCTACGTGTAAAGGGTAATTACACTTTTTCGATAACTCTCTATAAACAGATATAAGGTCTTGTACCTTTGAAAGCTTAGCAGATAAAATAATTTTGTTGTTGCTTATACCTATTTTTTCTGCTTTTTTTGCGCTATTAAGTGCTGATTGAACCACAGCTTTCCTCATTATAAAATCTGCAGACTTTGGAGTGCTTAATTTAGCATTTTTATCCATAAATTCCGCAACTGGTTCTTGATCTAAGCTTCCCCAATTAACTCCAATTCTAATTGGTTTATCGTATTTTATAGCACATTCTATAATTTGCTCAAAATTTTTATCACGCTTATTTTTAAATCCAACGTTTCCAGGATTAATTCGATATTTTGCTAAAAATTTTGCACATTCAGGAACCTCTGATAACAGAGTATGGCCATTATAGTGAAAACAGCCTACAATAGGAATTTTAAAGCCTTTTTTATCTAAATTCTCAATGATTGCAGGAACAGCTTTTGCAGCATCTAAGTCATTAACTGTGATTCTGACTATTTCAGAGCCAGCGTTGTGTAAATCAATAATTTGTAAAGTAGTAGATTCAACATCTTTTGTTGAAGTATTTGTCATTGATTGTATAACCACAGGGTTTTTAGCACCAATTGATACATCTCCAACTTTTACTTTTGTTGTATCTTTTCTTATTATCTGTTGCAATGCTACCATTTTGCGAAATTTTCTTAAATTATAACACTTAGATTTCAAATAAAAAGAAAATTTCGTCTATTGTAATTTATTAGCTGAATTTGAGTAAGTTTATGTTTATAAAGTTTATTAATTTATCTTTTAGTTAAATATTTTACTACTATATATATTAATTACAAAATATTGACTCAAAATAATGATATGTTAGAGTTGTATGTATAAATTTATTGGTGAGTGTTATGACGTTACAAAGTGATTTTAACAGTTATTTAGAAGAAAAGGGCCTTGAATCTAAAGTCACTCCACAAGTTCTTAGTGAAATTGAAAGATATACGAAATTGGTTGATAAAAATCCTAAAATTGCGCAAATGTATAGAGATACAGTGAGTGGGATTTTTTCAAATAATGAAAATTTATTGCCGTATGCTCAAGATATTTTTGAAAAGGTTTTTGATAAATATACTGGAACAAATACAAAATTAAATGCAGTTAAAGATAATGTTTTTGAAATGGCAAGACGTAAATCTCCTGGTGAAGCTGCGGCTACTGATAAAGCAGTAGAATCAGAGGCGTTTGTAAATGAGATAAAAAATGCAATATTGGCAAATGATATGCCGGCAGGTGAAGAACCTGTATTTGAATCTTTTATGAAAAACGCTAATAAGTTTGTTGAAGAAGGCTCAATTACTCTAGATGATTTAATAGATATATTGGATTTTGCACTTAAAAATGATGTTAAAGTTGGGGTAGATAACAGACCAGCTATAGAGTTGATTAATGAATGGGAAAAAACACAAGGTAGGGGGGGAGATTTTGTTAAACTTGCCATAGATAATAAGTATAAATTAAATGGAGAATCAGCAATAAAATGGGCGGTAAGAAATGATGTGGAAATTGATGGCAAACCCGCATTTATATACGCAGTTGAAGATTTAGGAAATGATCAGGATAAGTTATTTAAATGGGCGGTAAAAAATGATATTAATATAAATGGGGTACCTGCTATAAAATTAGCAGTAAAAAATGACATAGAAATTGATGGTAAACCCGCATTTATATACGCAGTTGAAGATTTAGGAAAAAATGAGAATACTATGTTAAAATATGCTATTAAAAACGATATAAATATAGCTGGTAAGCCTGCAGTAGAATGGGCATTTTTAAATGATAAAAAGATAGATGGTAAAGCACCTATGGAATATGCAACTAATATCAATGCAAAAGTAGGCGGGGAGGATTTAATGGAATGGGTTGGTAAAAATGCAGACAGATTGTTGGGTGAAAAAACACCTAGTGAAAAGGCAGTTGGAAGGCATACTGAAAAAGTATTGAATGATAATTTAGCAACTAGTCAATCATCAGTAAAGGTCAGGTGATAATATGTTTAAAGGCTAATAAATTTGCAACTACTATCCTACACGATTTACTAGACCCGTTTAAAGGATGATAGTTGTGTAGTATAATGTCAAATGAGCAGAGTTGAAAGATAATTGATATTGAGGAGAGCTTATCCTAAAAATATGTGAGCAACGGCTTTATGTTTTTCGTTTATTTAAAGATTATTGCGAATGAATAGTGTTTTTAAAGTTTATTTCAATATTATTTATGTTATCATTTAATAAATAATAGGGTTAAATGTCGATCATGGAAAAAGGGTGCGCAAATCAGAATCAAATAAAAATTCAAGAAATAGTTAGTTTGATAAAAAACCAATATGCAGCAAATTTTACTAGTAAATTTTTGGATGAGCTTTCTGAAGATAATTTATCGATATTAAATCCGAAGATAATAAGTAGGGGGTGTGAAAATGCCTATAATATTATAAAAAAGAAATTTAATGGAAGCTTTATAATAGATATAGATGTTGAAAATGAAAGTGCTGATTATGCTATTTTAACTATAGTTTGTTTTGATATCCCGTTTATAATTGATTCTATAAAGAATGAGCTACAATCTCATGATGTAGATATAAATCTTTTTTCACATAAAGCATTTGATTCCAAAGACTATAAAAATTATCAGTTTACTAATCTTGGTGATGGCAAAATTGCAGTTTTACAATTTTACATTTCAAATTGGTTTGATGAAAGTTTTTATAGCAACCTAAAAATCAAAATTTCTGAAATACTGGAATGCACTAAAATTGCAGTAGATGACTGGAAAAATATGAAGAATTCTTTGTCAATTTGTACTGATAATCTAATAATAAATCTAGAGCTAAAAAATAACACTAATATTGATGAAGAGCATGTAAATTTTTTAAGATTTCTTTTAGAGGATAATTTTATTTTTTTGGGATATGCGCATTCAATATTAAATAATATTGATAGTTTTAAGGTAGATGAAAGAAAAAATTTGGGCGTGTTAAAACGTCCAAAGTTTACTAATGAAATAGAGTTACTAAATAATTATCAATTTAATGATTGTGTGATAACTGTTCGTAAATCTGATACAAAAACGTCGGTACATAGAAAATCATATATGTTATGCATATCTGTTAAAAATTATAATTCAATTGGGAAATGCATATCTATAGATACATTTTTTGGATTTTTAATTACTAAAGTCTATTATATGAGTGTATTGAATATACCTCTTATCAGAGACAAAATTAACTATGTTATAAAAAAATATGGATATCCAAGTGATAGCTATAATGCAAAAGAGCTAATTTCTGCCTTAGAGGACTTTCCTAGAAGTGAATTATTACAAATAAGTAAAAATGATTTATATAAAATTGCTTCAGGAATTGTATCATTAACAATTAACCCACGTATTAAATTGTTTATTAGAGAAGACAAAGCAAAAAAATATATTAGCTCATTGATATTTATACCTAAAACTAGATTTAGTACACAGGTAAGGCAGAGAATTGAGCATATTTTATGCAATCAATTCAATGGTTTTGTTGCAAAACATTATGTTAAAATAGGAGATGGTCAACTTACTAGATTACAATTAGTAATAAATTTGCCTGATAAGAAAATCCCTCATTACGATACAGATAGAGTAGAAAAGCTGATTGCTAGTACTATAAATGCATGGGATGACAATTTAAAAGAGGTGTTAAATGGCAATTTAAGTAGAAAGGACGCTGATAAGCTGTTTAAAAAATATCAAGATGCATTTAACATTCAATACACTACTAGCTTTTCTCCTGAACAAGCGATCCATGACATTAACGCAATTGAAGAGGCTTTAACAAAGAATAAAGTTGCTTTTAAAATATATAATTCTGCTAAAAGTAGCAAAAGTTTGATTCAGCTGAAGATATTTTCGTTAAAGAATGAATTGCACCTATCAACTATATTTCCGATAATCGATAATCTGGGTCTATTTATAATTGATGTGGCTACTTTTGAGATTAAGATTAATAGTATGGGAGTAGAAGAGAAGGTTTTCATTCACTATTTTAGAACAAAACCTAAATTTGGAGAATTTGAATTTAATAGTACTTTGCAACTTAATATAGAAGAGGGGTTGGAAAAAATTTGGGACAACACAGTTGAAAATGACGTTTTTAATAATTTACTTTATTATGTGGATATTAATTATAGGGAGGCAAATCTTCTAAGAGCATATGCAAAATATTTAAAACAAATTAAATTTGAATTTAGTATTGAATATATGTTAAATACATTGGTGAAGAATTCTGACCTTACCAAAAATTTGATAAATTTATTTCAGTTGAGGTTCAATCCAGATTTAAAATATACAAGCTCTGCTGAAAAAGATATTTTGGATAAAGTTAATGAAATGCTTTCAAAAATATCGGTATTTGTAGAAGATAAGATTTTGAGCACATATTTATGTTTAATTTTAGCAACAAAACGGACAAATTTCTTTCTTATAGACAAAGTTACAAGCTATTATAAAGATTATATATCACTAAAAATTAGTTCAAAAGAAATTGAAGATATGCCACTTCCAAAACCGGAAGTAGATACTTTTGTTTATTCTTCTAAATTTGAAGCGATACATTTAAGAGGTGCTAAAATTGCAAGAGGTGGAATAAGGTGGACTGATAGAACTGAGGATTTTAGAAAGGTGGTATTAGATTTGATGAAAGCGCAAATGACTAAAAATTCATTAATAGTACCTTCTGGTTGTAAGGGAGCGTTTGTTCTCAAATATCATACAAACAATAATGAAGATTTTTTAAAATTAGGTATTACTTGCTATAAAAATTTTCTAAGAGGAATTTTAGATATAACAGATAATATTGTTAACAAAAAAATCGTTAATCCTAAACATATAATTAGACATGATGAGGATGATCCATATTTTGTTGTTGCTGCAGATAAGGGGACTGCAACTTTTTCTGATTATGCTAATCATGTCTCAAAGGAGTATGATTTTTGGCTTGGTGATGCATTCGCATCAGGAGGTTCGGCTGGCTATGATCATAAGAAACTTGGTATAACAGCAAAGGGTGCCTGGATATGTGTAAAATATCATTTTAACTCTCTAAACATTAATTTAGATGAGGATAATTTCACAGCTATAGGAATTGGTGATATGTCTGGTGATGTATTCGGGAATGGAATGTTGTTGTCTAAAAAAATGAAACTTTTAGCAGCTTTCAATCATTTACATATATTTCTTGATCCAGATCCAGATCAAGAAAAAAGTTTTAAGGAAAGGCAAAGATTGTTTAATAATCCAAATTTAAAATGGACAGATTATAGTGCAGATTTAATATCAAAAGGCGGGGGGGTTTATGAGAGAACAGTTAAAGAAATACCAATTTCACCTGAGGTTAAGGTTGCATTAGGAATCAGTGTTGACAAATTATCTCCATCTAAGTTAATAACTGCAATATTAAAAGCGCCAGTTGATTTATTATGGAATGGTGGAATAGGAACCTATGTAAAAGGTGAATTTGAAGATAACAATGAGATTGGCGATAAGGTTAATGATGATTTAAGAATAATAGGGAGAAATTTAAGATGTAAGGTAGTAGGTGAGGGTGGAAATTTAGGTTTTACTCAAAAAGGAAGGATAGAATTTGCCAGACACGGAGGGTTGATTAACACAGATTTTATTGATAATTCTGGTGGTGTTGATTGTTCTGATCATGAAGTAAATATAAAAATTGCTTTGCAACATGAGATAGAGCAAAAAAATATCACTCATGAAGAGAGAAATAAGATTTTAAGTAAATTATCATCTGATGTAGAAAATTTGGTTTTACAGGATAATTACAGTCAATCTGTTTTATTAAATATGGAAAGTTATTCAGATATCAACAATCTAAGAGATTATCGTTGGTTAATAAATTGTTTGGAGGAAAAAGGTGAGTTATTAAGAGAAGTTGAAAAATTGCCAAGTCAAGAAGAAATTATAAAATTAGAGCTTGAGAAAAAGTCGCTTACAAGGCCAGAGATTGCAGTTTTAGTTGCATATGCAAAAAATTCTATCGCTAAAATATTGGTTTCATTCGATTTTACAAAAGAGAGTTTTTTTCAAAAGATATTGCTTTCGTATTTTCCAGAGCACATGCAACAAAATTTTAAACAATCTATAATGTTACATAAGCTTAGCAATGAGATAATTGTAACAATGATCTCAAATGAATTTGTGAATACATTAGGTTGCACAACTTTTCACCTTCTAAAAGATGAAAAAGGCTTTAATCCTGTAGCTATTGCTAAAGCATTTTATATTATAATGCAAACTGCTGATGTGAAAAATATTCTAAAAGATGTAAATGGTGCGTTTGTTAGTATTTCCGTAGATTCAAGATATAAATTATTGAATAAATTACACACAATTATTAAAACAGGAATAAATTGGATTTTAATGCATTATCCTGAAATGACTGATGTGGAATCAATTATTATAAAACAGAAAAAAGGGTTTAATGAATTATGCGAATCATTTAATAAAGATGAGTATTTTAATACTGTGATTGCAAAGCAAATTAAAAAGGTCAACGGCCATATTAAGGAAGATAAAAATTCAAGTAATTTAATTTTAAATATTGTGTATTTTAGCCTTATTACATCGTTTTTTGATATAATTACAGTTAAGCAATCTTCTGAAATTGATATAGAGGTTATAGCTAAAGTGTACTTTAAAATCAGAAATAGGTTGTATTTTGAGCAAATTTTAGAATTGATTAATAAAAATAATGAGGCAGATCACATAGAGAAATTGGCGTATGATTATATTGAAAATGAACTAAGAAAGATTACTGTTGATATCGTATATGAACAATTAAAAGATTATAAAAATACTGACGATTTTAGTTTCATTAAAGACAAAAATAAATTAAATAATTTTGATAAGTTTGTAGCTAAGATGTTGCTGGAAAATGGTGAAAACAATTTTGTATTGGTTCAAGTTATAATCAATAAGTTGAAAGAATTAGTAAAATCAGAAAATATATAAATGAAAAGCCTAACTTTTTATCAGGTTCAAAGCACTCTTTATAAAGTGACTATTCCTAAGGTTATTATAAAAATATTAGAAGTCGCTAAAAAGGTGAATTTTCTGTGTAAGGATGAGGATGAAATGGAGTATTTGGATAATTTAATGTGGTCTTTTTCTCAATTATCTTTTATACCTCATTCTACTGAAAATGACAAATTTGATGTAGAATTACAGGATTTAATAATAGCAACAAATTTTGATCATTTAATACGCCACAGTAATTTTTTAATACTTTCTTCAACTGATTTATTGGCAAATTTTAATATTGATTTGGTAAATGACATATTTGTTATCACAACAGAGAATGTAAATATTAAGTACTTGCTTACTAAATTAGATGATAAATTATTTGGAAATAAAATTAAGTATTTTATACAAAATCTTGATAGTACGTGGAAAGTAGATTATGATGATTCAGTAAGATGAGCTTTGCAGAACTATAATTTCTTTAAGTGCTTTTTTTATTAAAAAATAAAAGTTTTATAAAAATTAAATATAATTGTTGCTTTTGTATTGATTTTATTGATAGATAGTTTTTATAATATGTATTTAAACATTAATAACGGAGTTAGAATGAACAAGAATGAATTTTTGGATATATTATCAAAGGATTTAGAATGCACAAAGACTAAAGCCAATGCAATATTGAATTCTGTTTTTAAGTGTATAGAGCATTCACTAAAGGATTCAGATGAATTAAGATTTATTGGATTTGGTTCATTTAAAGCTAAGCATACTGTTGCAAAAGAAGTTAAAACCCCAAGAGGTACCATTGCTAAAGTTCCAGCTCAAAGGAGAGTGAGCTTTTCAGTTGGCTCAGAATTTAAAGCGACTGTGAACAATAAGTAATATTTAGTTATTATCATATTGCGCACTAGTTGCGCTTATGTTTTTTTAAATGGTGTTAAATATATATGTCTGGTAGTGTAAATAAAGTAATATTAGTGGGAAACGTCGGAAATCAACCAGAAATTAGGGTTTCTCAAGCTGGTGGTAGTGAAATTGCAAATTTTTCAATTGCTACGAGCGAAAGGTGGAAGGATAAAAATTCTGGAGAACAAAAGGAAAAAACAGATTGGCATAGGGTTGTGGTTTTTGCACCTGGGCTTGTAAATATTGTTAAAAATTATGTCAATAAAGGAAGTAAAGTATACATAGAGGGTAAGTTGCAGACCAGGGAGTATATGGATAAAGAAGGCATAAAAAAATATACTACTGAGGTAGTGCTGACTCAGTATAATAGTACACTAACTTTGCTTGACTCTAAAGGTGGTGATTCACGACATAACGAAAATCATTTTGAAAATAATAATCAAGAGTCAAAATATGAAGAATTTGACCCAGATAACATTAAGGATGAAATTCCTTTTTAATTTAATTCTACTATACTCACTAAGTAATGAAATGAGCCTATATATTATCAATTTTTCAGGGTGTTGTTAGAACGAGGGGCTTTTAATAATAATTTAGAAATTTAAATAGGAGATTGCTGTAATATATTATGTAAATTTATCTACGTCCCTTAAATATAAATGATATACTTAATAACCCTGCTTTAATCTATGATATTTCATTAACATATACATTTTTGATTTTGATAGTTTATTTATAATCAATTATATTATACAATCCCATATCTGTTTAAGTTTTAATAATGTGATAGTGAGTACAAAAGGAGATTTATATGATAATATTAAAGCGGTGAAAACGGTTTTTGCTATAGATGATAATCCGTATTATATTAATACATTGGTAAGTCTGTTTAAAATGTTGGGTTTTAATTATAAAACATTTAATCATCCAAGTGAAATGCTGGAAACATTAGCCAATTTGAAGGAAGACGTCTCAGTTATATTATTAGATTATCAGATGCCTGAAATTGATGGTATAAATTTAGCAAAGAAAATTAGAAAAAATAGTGATTTTGATTCCATTCCTATTATTTTATTATCACAGTATAAGGAATTACTGAATATACAACAAAAAGAAGAAACAGAAAAATTATTTCTAAAAGTAATTTTTAAAGGTGATATTTTTACTGCTTTGCCCACTGTATTTAATGAGATTTTAAAAATATAATTATTATCTTGATAGAATATTGATTATACAAAAAATCACTATTATGATGAACTTGCTTAGTGATTAGGATATAATCGTAGAAAAAGGTATATAATGTCTAGTGGTATAAATCCAATCAGCGTAGGTAAGATACATGGAGTTAGAAACGTTGATAAAAAAAAGGATAAAGACAAGAGAGCGTTTAGTTTAAATGATTCAACAAAAACATCTAATAAAATAAGTTGCAATCAAGAGATTAATACAGAAAACCTATACTTTTTACAAACTAATTCTAAGGATTCAGATAAAGAGAAAGATTATAATTACGGTAACAACTTATTGCGTTTATTGTCTGAGTATAGAAAATCTATGTTGCTTTCTAAGCCGTCATTGAAAGAATTAAATGAAATTAAGGAAAATCTTAAAATGTGCGATATAGGTTGTACTGACAAAAGACTTTCAGATATAATTCAAGAAATCGAAACTTTAGCAAATGTTGAGTTAGCTAAGAGAGGTATAATATAGTATATGTTTATTAGTTTAATATCTAAAATTTTACCACTGTATATTATAGCTGTTCAAGGCTATATAGCTGGAAAATTACATGAAATAGATACTAAATCTCTTAGCAAAATCATGTTTCATTTTATTATGCCTGTGATCTTCTTTGATGTTGCGCTGAATACTGAGCTTGAAGCTAAGTATGCTTTATTGCCTATATTGTATTTAGCATTTTCTTTTATTCTTAGTAAAATAGCGCTCTTTATTGGATCTAAATTTTTTGATGATGGTAGAGAGAGAATTATCAGTTACGCCGCTGGAAGCGCTAATACAAGTAGCTTAGGATTGTCAATAGCTATGTTGGTCTTTGATCAGGAGTATGTCAGAATTTTTATGTTATCAACTATAGGTTTTGTATTGTATGTATATACCATAGGGCATTACACAATATCAAATAATATTGACTCTGCTAAAAAAAGGGCGCTACTCCTTTTGAAGTTGCCACCAATTTATGGGTTTGCAATAGGGTTAGTGGCAAATTTAAGTGATATAAGATTGTTCGATGGTTTTAATAATTTATTTTTTCAAATGAGGGCAGCATATTTAGTTTTAGGGATGATGGTTTTTGGTTTAAGTTTGAGTAAAGTAAAGTTGGAAGGAGGAATCAAATTTATAAGCATTTTTTCAATTTCAAAAATCATTGTGTCTCCATTATTATATTTGTCATTTATTTTATTAGATAAATTCGTCTTCCATATTTATAACAATGAGATGCATAAAATGTTTTTTATTTTATCTGCTTTACCACCAGGAATAGATTGCATTATAACGTGTAATTTATATAACAAATTTCCTGAGAAAGCAGCGATTGCATTATTGGTAAGCACTATCATAGCGACATTGTATATACCATTTTTTTTACAGTTTTTTTAAAATGCAAAAAATATTGGAATTAGAAAGTACTTATAAAGATAATTGTGCTGACGATTTTATTACCTCCTTCTCTAATATTGAGGCTTATAATGCTATTAAAAACTGGGATATGTGGCAGAACAACAGAATGTTGATAATTGGTTCTGAAAAATCTGGCAAGAGTTTGTTGGCAAAATTATGGGAAAAAAATACTGGTGCAATATTTATAAATGGTCTTGATGATTTGGATGATAATGAAAGAATTATAGTTGATAATGTAGAAAATTATAATGATAGTACCTTGATTAGTATTATTAATTTTGCTCAAGAAAAATCGCTCTCTCTGTTATTAACATGTTCAAAGTACCCGAGTTTTAATCTTAAAGATTTAAATTCTAGGATTAAATCGATTTATAAGGTTGTATTAAAGGAACCAGATGAGAGGTTGGCAAAATTATTAATTGAGAAGTTTTTTAGGCAAAAGCAAATATCAATATCTGAGGAAATAATTGAGTTAATTTATCAAAACATAGAGAGGAAATATAAATCTATTGATGAAGTAGTGAACATAATAGATAAGCAGTCGATTATAAGAAAAAGGAAAATTACGCTACAATTCATACAAGAAGTATTTAAAAATATTATACCCTAGATGGTGCAAAATATTAATAACCACATTAAAAATATTATAAATATCAATGGACCGTTAAGTATTGATAAATTTACGCAGATTGCAACTAGTTATTATTATTCAAATTTTGATTCCATTGGTCAGCACGGTGATTTCATAACTGCTCCTGAAATAAGTCAAATGTTTGGCGAAATAATAGCAATTTATTTGTCGGAAATGTGGTATCAAAAAGTGAATGCTCCATTTACTTTAGTGGAATTAGGTCCTGGAAATGGGACAATGATGAGGGATATTTTGAGAACAATACAAAATTTTAAAGATATATACAATAATATATGTGAAGTAGCTTTAATTGAAACAAGTGATAAATTGCAACAAGTGCAAAAAAATACTCTGAAAAATTTTAATAATTTTCAAATTAACTGGTATCAAGATTTAGAGAAATTGGAAGGTAAAAAATTTTTAATAGTTGCTAATGAATTTTTTGACGCTCTTCCTGTGAAGCAGTATTTGTTAAAGGAAGATAAAATATATGAAGTAGTGATTTCTTTAAATGAAAAAAATAATTTTACTTTTGGCTTGGTGAGTGATGTCTCTAATATGGTGGATATAGATAAATTTGGTAACAATCAATTGATTGAAGTATCAGGACATAGAAGTAATTATGTCAATAAGATATCAAGAAAAATTTCTGATGATAAAGGATTTGCACTTATCATCGATTATGGATATTTAAAATCTCCGAATAAAAGCACTTTGCAAGCAGTTATGGGTCATAAAAAAATCGGATTGTTTGACAAGATAGGTGAATCTGACTTAACTTCGTTGGTTGATTTTACAGAGTTACAAAAGAATTTTAAAAAAAACAATATTATATCTAATATAATAAATCAATCAGATTTTTTATTGCAGTATGGTATTTCAGAGAGGGCCAAAATGTTAGTTAAGTACGGTGCATCAAGAGAAAAAATTGATTATCAGCTAAATAAATTAATCTCAAATGAGGAGATGGGAAGTTTGTTTAAAGTATTGATTACGATATAATACCAATTGCTTAAAATAGCTTGATAGATAAATTAGTATTTTTAAGAGATTTTTTATAGCATTTGAGCCAGAGGTGGTGTTAAAAAACTAGATGGGAAGGAAAGGATAAATTCTGATAAAAAAATAAATAAAATATCGGAGTAAAAAAAGAGTAAAAAGAAAAAATACAGCCCAGTATTCAAAACGAAAGTAGCGATATCAGCAATTAGGGAGGAAGGGACGTTGAGCGAGCCATCAGCTAAGTATGACACGTGTTAAGCTACGTGTACTGAGAGACCCCACCCATTTTTTTATTAAATTGGAAAATTTTTAATTTATTTTTCATATTTTTCTTGGCAATCACTTAAAGATAATTTTGAATACACTTCTAAAGAAGAACGTTGTTGATGGCTGGAATATGGTTGTATTAGAGCGTCATCCACACCTTTTCTTTTTAGCCAAGTAAATAAAAATGGCGTAATTTATGTGGAGATATAGAGTGCTCAATACCAGCTTCTCTGTATATTTTTGCATTATTTTTCTTATTCCTCTATCCAGAATATGGTTTTTTTCGAACAGATTCAAATAAATATGTGGCTTTTTTCTTTTTGCACCGTCCATATGCACAGCTAACACTTCCATAAATACTTTTGGAAACGAAACTATGCGATCTTTTTTTCCTTTGCCTTTGGTGATTTTTATTTGACAATTATCTAAATCAATATCTGATAATTTAATGTTAATAAGCTCGGACGCTCGCACTCCTATGTAAAGAAATGTCTTAACTATTACTCTTGTTTTTTGAGGTCAGTTCAAAAGCTACTCCACCCTTTGTAAGTAAACTTTATCAAAAAGATTTTACTTGGATTTTTAAAGGCATTTCGCCTACTGTTAAATAAGAATTTTGTGGTAATAAATGCCAATCAGTAGATTCAACATTGAAAAGCATCTCTGATGCAATTATAATTGAGCAATTATCATGATTGATATTATAATAAAGTGGAATTGCTTCGTTGTTCTTTGAAGCGAATCTTGTTGCTATAATGTTGTTACCATCTGTGATGATAATATTAAGTTTTGAAAAATGCTCTTCATCTTCCTGGAGTTGATTTTCAATAACCCAATGAAATGCTTTTAAAATTGATTGCTCTAAACTTTGTTCTGCATCATTTAATAAAAAATGCATAATTAGGAAAAATAAATGTTCAGAATCTGTTTGAGCTTTGATTCGATAAAATAATTTTTCATCAAGTACATTAAGCAAAGGGCGTCGTATTTTTTCAAAATGCTTAATGGTGCCATTGTGAATAAAAGAATATTTTAGATGTGAAAATGGATGACAATTATTAATTGTCACATCTCCAACTGTAGAAGCTCTAACATGACCTAAAAAACAATTTGATGAAATTTTATTACATATGTGTTTTAGATTGCTATCATTCCAGGCAGGTTGGGTTGATTTAAAAATACCAGGTGTGTCGTCTATATCCTGATTATACCACGATATTCCAAAGCCATCAGCATTTATGCCTTTTTTACCCAATTTAGTTTCAAGGCTTTGTTTTATCAATGAATTTTCTGGTTTTTCCACTAATTCACTTAGCAAAATGTTTGTTTTACCTCTATATCCAATAAGTCTACACATAATTGTTATGCTTCAATGTAATTTACTATTTTTTACCAATCCTAACTAAAACATAATCTAAAATATCATCGGCAATTTTCTTTCCAACAACATTTTCTAATCCATGAAATTGTGGAGATGAATTTGCCTCACAAATTAAATATTTTCCATCTTCTCCAAATAACAAATCTACGCCAGCAACATCAAGATTTAATAATCTTGATGCCTCAGTTGCTATCCACTCAGCTTCAGAAGTTAATTTATAAGGTTCTACATCTGCACCTTTTGAAAAATTTGCCTTAAAGCCTGATTTTGCAATACGTTGCATACAGCCAACTACTTTGCCGCCAATAACAAATACTCTTAAATCTCTTCCGTAGCTAGTCTCAATAAATTCTTGAATTATAATGTTCGCATTTGCATTATTGGTGTAGATAAGCTCCATAACATCTGAAAATTTTTCTTCAGATTCACATAAATACACTCCTTTGCCTTGAGTTCCAGTAACATTTTTTATAATTAATGGGATGCCAATTTCTCTTTTTACGACAGATATGTCAACTGGAAATTTTGCAAGCATTGTTTTTGGTGTTGCCAATTTGCTATAAGCTAAAATTTGGTGCATTAACAACTTATCTTTTACATTTTTTATTGCATTTGCAGAATTGCAAGAGTAGACCCCCAAATGTTCTAATTGCCTAATTACTGATAAAGCATAAAAACTTGTTGCAGAACCAATTCTTGGTAAAATAAAATCTGGTAAAAGAGTAGGCTGATCGTCAACTAAGATGCTATTTCTATCACTTTGCGTTACAACTAACTCAAACTGCTCTGGAGTAAGAATCGACAAATCAATATTTTTTGATCTAGCGCTTTCTAATAGCCTTAAAACACTGTAATCAGTAATTTCACTTTCTTTCTTGTGGTAGATAATTAGTCCTTTAGGCATAAATTTAAATAATATTAGACACTACTCAGGTATAATTTTTAATCCGTTTTGTCAATTCATTTTAGAATGCTGTATAATCGAATTATTGAATACTCGTTTTGTAAAAGTTCAAACATATGTTGGAAAATATAGCTTGATTTGAATTTTTAAGTTCATTACTTTGAATTAAGTCATTAACTATAAATTTTATTGTGTTAGTAAAAGTCAAAGTACATGCAATTGGTGTTAACAGAGCAGATGTACTTCAATTAGAAGGTAAGTATCATGCACCAGATGGAAATAAAATTCCTGGTCTTGAGGTTTCAGGTATTAGAGTTGATACCGGTGAGAGGGTACTTGCCTTATTGAGTTCTGGTGGTTACAGTAAAGAGGTTGAAGTGGATGAAAGGCTAGTATGCAAGATACCAGAGGATATCGAATATATTGATGCTGCAGCAATTCCAGAGGCAATGGTTACCGCATGGTTAAATTTATATAAGTTAGGTGATATTCAAAATTGTTCTAATGTTTTAATTCATGGTGGTGCGAGTGGTGTTTGCTCGATGATGGTGCAATTTGCATTAATTGAGGGAAAAAGAGTTTTTACAACTTCTAGTAATGTTAAAAAATTAAAATATTTAGAAAATATTAAAAACTGTGTAACGCTCACTTTTGAACAGTTTAAAGATGATATAGATAAAAACAATCTTAAAATGGATTTAATAATAGACATTTTATGTGGAAAGTATTTGGAGCAAAATTTAAGTATATTGGGTAAATATGGAAAGCTTATTCTATTTGCTGTAATGGATGGTAAAATATCAAAAATAAATGTTGCCAGAATTTTAATGAAAAATCTGAGCATCATTGGCTCTACTTTGCGCAATAAAGTTGTTGAGGAAAAAGCATTGCTGTTTAAAGAGGCTTGTGAAAATTTACTTCCGCATATTATAAATGGAGCGGTAAGGCCAATAATTAGTAGAGTATATAAACTTAGTGAATTCGAGAAAGCGCATCAATTATTAAAATCTGGCAATAACATTGGTAAAATAGTATTGATAGCTGATTAAAGGGTAATCACATATTAAATGCACTACCAAAAGTAGTAAAAATTTAAAAGAAATAACGAAGAATTTTACTTAGTGAATTAAAAGTGTTATGCTGCTGCGTATTAAAACTAATAGGTTAGCTAATTATTATGTCTAAACAATATGGTTTTCAAGTCGGGGATTCTGTAGTATACCCTACTCATGGAGTTGGTAAAATATCTGCTGAGGAAAATGATACTTACGGTGGTATTGAAGTAAAAGTTTATGTTATTACTTTCGAGAGTAATGATATGACTTTAAGGATACCAAAATCAAGAGTTGATAAAGCTGGTCTTAGACCACTTTGCTCGAGTGAATTTTTAGATAAAGCTTTGGATGTTCTTTCAGGAAAGAGGATTAAGCTTCACAAGGGTATGTGGAGTAAGAGAGTTCAACAGTATGAAAGTAAAATAAATTCAGGTGATGTAATTGCAATTGCAGAGGTAATTAAGGAGTTGCATAGCAATATTGAAAAATCAGAAAGATCCTACAGTGAAAAAATTATTTACAATGATGCACTTGAGAGGCTTGCTGGTGAGTATGCCGCTACTTGCAAGGTTCAAATGAATGAAGCTATCAACAAAATAAATTCTAAGCTAAATTAGGACTTTGTTTGTTATTTTTAGGTGTTTATCTTGGTGTCAAAATTTTTGATATATATTTAGATGAGTGCGAATCACTAAAAAGTATTTGATTACAAATTATTTTCTAGCAATACAAAACTTACGCTATGTTAGTCATGAGTGAGTGAAGATTAAAGAAGGGGAGCGTAATTGAGCCTTCATATGCTCGAGCTTTGTTGCACAAATAAAAAGCAAGGAAAAATATGAAGGAAAAGTAGAGAAAAAAGTGTAGAGTAAAATCTTGATGATAAAAAAATCAGGAAATAATATGAGCAAAGGGAAGAAGTGGCAAAAAGGAAAATATAAAGTTATAAATTGGTGGACATATAACAAGGATCTCAAGAAACGGGGATATTTGACAATCTGGTTTACACAAGAAGGAATAGAGCAATTGATAGAGGAAGAGGCGAGTGTGAAGTTCAGAGGAAGGCAAAGAGAATATTCAGATACAGCGATCCAAGCAATGTATACAATAAGGCAAGTATTTAATTTGAGACTGATGTCAGTGCTAATGAATAGTGTACCACCTGTGCTAATGAAAATTGTACCACCAAAGAAGAGGTTCAATAAAATAAATAACGTATACTTTCTGGTAATATAATTAAGCTGGAAAGTTAACAAATGATAGGAGTAGCAACAATGTACACAACAATACTGACATTATACAGAAGCGGAATGAAGATAAGGAAAATATCAAGAACGACAAGTATACACCGAGATACGGTAAGAAAAATTATAAAAAGATATGAAAAAGAA
>CAISOX010000059.1 GCA_903887235.1 uncultured Alphaproteobacteria bacterium
CTGTAACTTACATAATTCAGAAAATATTAGTCTTGCTCCATTTGGCCAAAACGGATCACTTATTGCATCGCTACCACCTATCAACGCTTCTGCTATTGTTTCAAATTCAGCTTCGTCATCTACTTCATTTAATAAACACCATGACTTAGACCTTTTATCAAATGGATTGATTATTATATCTTTAGCTGGATCATAATATCCTTCAACAAACGCTCCCGTGTAATCATATACTATTGCCTTATCTCCCCTCTCTTTAATTTGCCTAAGTAAGTCCTTAATAACTATAGTTTTACCAGTCCCTGTTGTTCCTGCGAGCATAAGATGCTCTGTTTCTCCTCTTGGGGGATATGTTATTCCTGCAATTGTGTAACTATCATTTATTTTTTCTTTCCTATTGCCTTTTACAATCTTTTTATTCAAGTCTTTACTACTAGTTATTTCCCGTCCTCTTATAAAATTGCTTTTCTTTGTTCTGCCACCTCTTTTGGCTATTATTAGGAATAATCCAAATGCCAATCCCGTTCCTATCAATAATGATTGCCATGAAAGCTTAAGTAATATTTCAAACATATTCTCAAGTTCATGATCTGTAAGTTTCTGTCTTCTTATTTGCGATGCTTGGTAATAATTTACTATTACTTGCTTTTCTAATCTTGACTCCTTCTTCCTTTTTAGGTGATCCATTATTCTTACGTACCTACTTCTTGCTGCCATAGTTGCGTCCCTATTTGCAAGTGCTACATACTCATTCTTCCTGCCACTTATGTTATACCACATTGATTGAAACTCTCCCGCAACATGCGAAATATGTATCTTATCCACTTGCAAATAACTCATTACTCCAAATGTTGTAAACCACATTATTGTGACCAATAATATCCAGTCCCTTGCAGACTGGCCTCCCATTCTAACAGTATGTCCTATTAACTGCGTTCCTCTTATTATACTCATTGTTTTTCTATCACCTCAATTTCTGACACTCTATCAATCCTATTTACATTAAATGCATATATTATTTGCAGTGTTATAACTAAAATTGCAGTTAGTAGTATATATGCGTTCGCAGCTTCTCCAGTTAATCCCCTCAAATTCATATAGCTTAAAGCTACCCAATAAAATAATGAGGTCAAATGTAGATAAATTAATCTTTTTATGCAGGTTTTTGCTGTAACTTGCTGTTTGATTTGCAGTTTACATATAAATTGTCCTACCGTACTTTTTGCAGAACTCGTCCAAAACAATATGTAATATCCAAAGCTTAGTAAAATACCTATAAAATAAACTATAGAAAATTCTATTTTACTGTCGCTTACATTACTATCATTTATTGATAATATGCCAGATAATAGAATCACTTGAAACAATATCCCAATTATTGCGCTATCTAAAAAATACGCTATGAATCGCCTAATTGTTATTGATTTTATACTCATCTTATAACTCAAAGAAATAACTGGGATTGCAATTATTGAATGCTGAAGTTAATTCAGATATTTCTTTTTCTAATTCTGAAATTAATTTATTAATTTGTTCATAATTACTTTGCTCATTATTTGCTACTATAGTTACCCGCTCACTCCTACCTTTAAGCGCCTCATTAAATACTTTTTCTGTATATTTTAATCTCTCTGTGTTGCTTTCTGCTTCGTAGTACTCAGGTTTATCTATTGCATCAAATATCTGTTCTAACATTCCTTGCTGCTCATACATCGCTTGAAACCCTTCTGCGTATTTATTATCTCCCTTCCCAGCTGCTTGCTCAGATAATAATTTAAATCTTTCTTTATTACTTATATCTTCATATAACGCTGGATTATCAAAATAGCTA
>CAISOX010000060.1 GCA_903887235.1 uncultured Alphaproteobacteria bacterium
ATAGAAAGAATGTCAAAAGATAAAAAGAAACACAACTCTTTTGCAAAAAAAGAGCAATATTTTTGAATTTTCTAAATCTTTGTAATCTAGATAAGAAGGCATGTTAGAGGAAATGGCTATAAATTTATTAAAACAATATAGCTGTCAGAAGCTAGTAATAGAGGTAATTGCAAAGATGCACAGCCGTTTTCACTAGTTCTCTGAACCTACCCCTTTCTTGTGATAAAGTTCATTTTTTAGGTTGGGGTAGTTTTGAAAATTAATGATATATTTGCTGATGAGAGAAAAATGTTTTGATTGTTGAAATGGATTCTATTTTCATGAATAAAAGTGATAAGCTATTTGATAATGTCCATTGTTAGGTGGTGCATTTTACTTGAGAAAAAATTATAAAATTCATATTTATGTTGATTTCGTTCTTGTTAAAAAAGTAATCAATAAAATCAATATAGAAAATTGATTTTAGAATTTTACTTTCAAAGTCTTGAAAATAAATAATTGACGTATATATAAGGTGCATATTTAAAGCTAATTATTTTTTGAGGTAAAAATGAATTTTCAACCATTACATGATAGAGTGCTAGTTGAGAGACTAGAAGAAGAACACAAAACCAAGAGTGGTATTATTATACCTGACACTGCGAAAGAAAAACCAATGGAAGGTAAAGTAATAGCAGTTGGATCTGGTATAAAAGATGATAAGGGTCACATATCTCCTTTGGATGTTAAAGTAGGAAATAAGATTTTATTTGCTAAGTGGGGTGGTACAGAAGTGAAACTTGATGGCAAGGAATACCTTATCATGAAAGAATCAGATATTTTAGGAATAATTAAATCATAAATTTATAGGAGTTTAAAATGACAGCAAAAATGATTGACAGAGGAACACAAGCTAGAGACAAGCTACTAAAAGGTATAAAAATAGTTGCTGATACTGTAGGTGTAACATTAGGGCCAAGAGGAAGAAATGTAGTAATCGAAAAATCTTTTGGTGCGCCAAAAATTACAAAGGATGGAGTATCAGTTGCAAAAGAAATTGAACTGGAAGATAAAGTTGAAAATCTAGGTGCACAAATTTTAAAAGAGGCCGCAAATAAAACTAATGATAGAGCTGGTGATGGAACAACCACAACTATTGTTTTAGCAGAAGCTATTGCAAGAGAGGGAGTTAAAGCTGTTACTGCTGGGATGAATCCAATGGATTTAAAAAGAGGTATTGAAGCTGCAAGTGAAAAAATTCTTAACGAAATTAAAAAAGCTTCTAAAAATATTTCTTCATCTGAGGAAATATCCCAAGTTGCTACTATATCTGCAAATGGTGATGCAGACATTGGAGAAAAAATTGCTAAAGCTTTTGAAAAAGTTGGTAAAGATGGTGTTATAACTGTTGAGGAGGCTAATAAAAGTGATATTTTTGAAGTAGAGGTAGTAGAGGGAATGAATTTTGACAGAGGTTATATTTCGCCATATTTTGTTACCAATTCAGAAAAAATGACATGTGAATTAGAAGATGCACACATCTTAGTATATGAAAAGAAGATCAGCAATTTACAACAAATGATAAAACTTTTAGAAGAAGTTGTGCAATCATCAAAACCACTTTTAATCATCGCTGAAGATATTGAGGGTGAAGCTTTAGCTACATTGATAGTAAATAAACTAAGGGGTGGCTTAAAAGTTGCTGCAGTTAAAGCTCCAGGATTCGGAGATAGAAGAAAATCTATGCTTGAAGATATAGCTGCTTTAACAGGAGCTCAACTAATTAGTGAAGATCTTGGGCATAAGCTTGAAAATGTTACTTTAGATGACCTTGGTAGTGCTAAAAAAATATTAATATCAAAAGATGATACCACAATTGTTAATGGCGCAGGTAATAAGTCTGATATCAAAGCTCGTTGTGATCAAATAAAATCTCAAATTGCTGAAGCTACATCTGATTACGATAAAGAAAAGCTAGAAGAAAGACTTGCAAAATTAGCAGGTGGAGTCGCTGTGTTGAAAGTAGGTGGAATTACAGAAGTTGAAGTAAAAGAAAAGAAAGATAGAGTTGAAGATGCTTACCACGCTACTAAAGCGGCAATTGCAGAAGGTATTGTTCCTGGTGGTGGATGTACTTTATTGTATGCCTCAAAAGTACTAATTGGAATGAAAGGTAAAAATGCGGATGAAACTGTAGGGATTGATATTGTTAGAAGAGCGCTATCAGCTCCAATTCGTAAGATACTTGACAATGCTGGCGTGGAAAGTGCGTTAATAGTTGAAAAATTATTAGAGCAAAATAAACATACTATGACTTATGATGCTCAAAATCATGAAGTTGTAGATGCGTTTAAAAAAGGTATAGTAGATCCTACAAAAGTAGTTAGAAACGCGCTTCAAAGTGCTGCGTCTGTTGCATCTTTATTAGTTACAACTGAAGCAACTGTTTGTGATGCTCCAAAAAAAGATGACTCAATGTCAGGTGGTGGAATGTCGATGGGTGGTATGGGAGGAATGGGTGGTATGGGAATGTAATAATTCCGTACTTTCTATTTTCACTAAAGCTCCAGGAGAGAATCTTGGAGCTTTTTTTGTTCAATAAAATCAGTAAAAACAACATTGCATAATGCATAAACATGATTTAATATGAACGCATAAAATCAATATCCATTTTTTAAAATTTTGAAATATAACCATAATGTTAAAGTATATAGCTAGAAAAGTTTTTGGTACCAGAAGCGAAAAAATATTAAAATCACTGAACCCAGTTTTAAATAAAATAAACAATTTTGAAAAAGAAATTAGTGCTCTTTCCGACAATGAGCTAAAAGCTAAGACTAAAGAATTTAAAGATAGGTTAAAAAATGGTCAAATGCTGGATGATATCATTGTAGAGGCTTTTGCTGTTGTTAGAGAAACTGCTAAAAGGGTATTAGGAGAAAGGCACTATGACGTTCAAATTTTAGGTGGTTTGGTTTTGCATAAAGGAATGATTACGGAAATGAAAACTGGTGAAGGTAAAACGCTTGTTTCATCGTTGCCAGTATACTTAAATGCTTTAACTGGTAAGGGAGTTCATGTTGTAACTGTCAATGACTATTTAGCAAAGAGAGATTCAGAATGGATGGGGAAAATTTACCAATTTCATAATCTAAGCGTTGGATGTTTAGTTAATAATACGCCTGAAGAAGAGAAAAAAAGAGTGTATGAATGTGATATAGTTTATGGCACTAATAATGAATTTGGTTTTGATTATTTAAGAGATAACTTAAAGCATAATATTAATTCACTAGTACAAAGAGAATTCAATTTTGCAATTATTGATGAGGTTGATAGCATATTGATTGATGAAGCTAGAACACCTTTGATAATATCTGGTCCATCATTTAGCGGTCCAGAGCTATATGTTAAAATAAACAACATTGCATCTTTATTACATGAAGATGATTATGAATTGGACGAAAAAAGTAAATCAGTACTTTTTACTGATAAAGGAAATGAGAAGGTTGAACAATTAATAAAAGATTTAGGGCTTATAAAAAAAGATAGCAGTCTTTACGATATAGAAAACATGAATATTGTGCACCATTTAAATCAAGCGATTAAGGCGCATAAAATATTTAAATTAGATACTGACTACATAATAAAAGATGGAAAAGTATTAATAATAGATGAGTTTACTGGTAGAATTATGGATGGAAGAAGATATTCAGAAGGATTGCATCAGGCGATTGAGGCAAAAGAAAAAGTCTCTATACAAGATGAAAACCAAACATTAGCTTCTATCACATTTCAAAATTATTTTAGAATGTATCCAAAGCTTGCTGGTATGACAGGAACTGCAATGACAGAAGCACAGGAGCTTTTAAGTATCTATAATTTGGAAGTTGTGCAAATACCAACAAACATACCTGTAACCAGGATTGATGAGCATGATGTAATATATAAAACAGAAAGTGCAAAAAATGATGCAATACTTGAAGAGGTTAAAAAAGCTCACGATAAATTACAACCAATATTAATAGGTACTATCAGTATCGAAAAATCTGAACATATATCCAAGATTTTAAAGAAAAATGGAATTAAGCATAACGTGCTTAACGCAAAATTACATGAGCAGGAAGCTGATATCATTGCGCAGGCAGGAAGGCTTGGCGCAGTCACAATTGCAACTAATATGGCAGGGCGTGGTACGGATATAAAACTTGGTGGAAATGAAGAAGTTATAATAAAAGCTAAATCAATGGGAAAAACTATATCTGATTCAGAGTTGGAATTAATTAAGCAACAAATACAACAAGATAGGAAAAAAGTTTTGGAAATTGGAGGTCTATTTGTAATTGGTACTGAGAGGCATGAATCTAGAAGAATTGATAATCAGTTAAGGGGTAGGGCAGGTAGACAAGGAGACGCAGGAAGAACAAAGTTCTTTTTATCACTACAGGATGATTTGATGAGAATCTTTGGCTCAGTTAAAATAGGGAATTTTTTAGGAAAACTTGGGCTTAAAGACGATGAAGCTATTGAACATCCATGGATTAATAAGTCATTAGAAAAAGCTCAGCAAAAAGTTGAATCAAGAAATTATGAAATCAGAAAAAATTTATTAAAATTTGATGATGTAATGAATGAACAAAGGAAGGTTGTTTATGAGCAAAGAATTAACATTATGAGAGAAGAAAAATTTGATGATATTATTGATGAAAAAGTGAAAATTGAGAATAAATATTTGATAAACAAGTTTATACTAGATAAATCATACGAAGAAGAATGGGAAAAAAAAGAAATTTTACATGAAATTCATAGGATTTATGGAGTTGATTTTGATATTGAGGAAGGCCAAAAAAAGGCAGAAATATTAAGTAAGCTAAATAATTTAACTGCAGAAATTTTTCAAAATAAAAGGAAGCAGTTTGGTGATGAAGTGTTTAATGAAGCTTTGAAAAGGATTTTTCTTGTCACCCTAGATCAATTTTGGAAAGAGCATCTTCACTCTTTAGATAGGTTAAAGGCAGGAATAAATTTGAGAGCATATGGACAAAAAGATCCATTGAATGAATATAAATTTGAAGCTTTTAAACTATTCGAGGATATGTTTTTAGAACTTGATGAAAACATAATCTGTACATCTGCAAAAATCCAAATATCACATGAATTATCAAATCTAGATGAGCTAGATTCGATGGATAATATTCATGAGAGCAAAAAAGAGGTTAGTTCTCTAATAGATAATCAAAAATCAACTAATAGTAATAAAATAGTTCCTATTATTAATAATAACCAAAAGATGGATCCAAATAACTCAGACACATGGGGTAAAGTTGCCAGAAATGAACCTTGCCCATGTGGCTCGAATAAAAAATACAAGCATTGCCATGGAATGCTAATATAATCAAAATATGTATATTTATAAAATAAATTGGGAGTCAATCATATTTCACTTCTCGCTCCATTAATCAACCTTATTACTACTGTTACAAAGCCTTAGTTGCCATTTCCGAATGTTTATTAACCTAGGGGTCGTTGGTATGATAATGTATATTATGGAAAATGATTTGTATATCTCATGTAAATTATCTACTTTTTATGTGGATTACGTAACATTAATATTAATGGCGCTGACGCTATAACACAAATCATCATAATTTTAAAATTATCTATATAACCTATAGTCATAGCCTGGAGATTCATGTTTTTATTCAAGATGCTATATACGATGGAATCATTTTGCTGTATGAATTGCGGCAAATAGTGTTTCATCATCCAAAATTTGCTTAAGGTTATAGATTCTGATAAATATGCGTGGTTAATTTGCGTATTTCTTATTAACAATGTTGTAACTATTGAAACACCAATACTACTGCCAATATTACGAACTAGGCTAAAAAAGGATGTAGCTTCTACCCTATTTTTATGTGGCAAAGTTGAAAAAGCAACCGTGCTTAAAGGTACAAATATAAATCCCAGCCCCAGCCCATTAATTATGCCAGTAATAATAATCATATTTTGAGGAACAAAAGTAGTGAATTCAGACATTTTATAAAGTGCAATGGCAGTTAATAGTAACCCTAATAATACTAATAATCTTGGATCAACTTTATTAATCAATTTACCTATAATAACCATAGCTATAAATGTTCCTACACCTCTTGGAGCAATTAGAATACCAACGTCTAAAACTGAATAACCCATTAAACTCATAAAAGCAGGTAATAATGCCAACGTAGCTAAAAAAATCACTGAAACTATAAATATTAGTAAAACGCTTATAATGAAATTTAAATCCTTAAATAAAACTATGCTTATAAAGGGATTTTTAGAATATCTTGTGTGAATTATAAACATCCACAGTGATGAAATTGTCAGCCCAAAATAAATTACTATTTCATGCGAATTAAACCAATCTAGCTGTTGCCCCCTATCTAACATTAGTTGTAGTGATGCAATTGCTATACTTAGCAAGGAAAAGCCAATGGTACTAAAGTCGTTTTTTTCTTTTTTACTATCTGGTAAAAAGAATATTATTCCCAAGCATGCAATAATTCCCAATGGAACATTGATATAAAACACCCATCTCCAATTATAATATTCTGTTAAGTAGCCTCCTAATACTGGCCCTGCTATTGGACCAACCATCACTCCCATACCCCAAATCGCCATAGCTGATCCACGATTTTCTTTGGAATTTATGTCCAATAATGTAGATTGTGATAATGGAACCAATGCAGCACCAAATATCCCTTGTAAAATACGATATATCACCATTTCTTCTATAGAGAAAGCCATTCCACATAACATTGATGCTACGGTAAATCCTATAATTGAAACAAGAAAAATTTTTCTTCTGCCATAACGACTTACAAACCAGTTTACTGGTTGTGTCATAATTGCTGCCGCAATGATATATGAAGTTAATACCCATGATATCTGATCCTGTGTGGCTGAGATACTACCTTTCATATAGGGTAGAGCAACATTTGCTATAGTCATGTCCATAACTTGCATAATTGTTGTGATCATCACAAATAAAGTAATCAGCCCTTTACTATAATTTGACTTCACCAAAGAATCCCTCACTCTATAATAACCATTATTTATTTTACATTTTCTGTATCAATTTTTACATAGGCACTCATACCTGATAACAGACGCACATCATCAGGTATATCAGTTAATTCTAAACGCACTTCAATACGCTGAACCACCTTGACCCAATTTCCAGAACTATTCTCTGGAGGTAATAGTGAAAATTCTGAACCACTTGCTGGTGTAATGCTGATTACCTTGGCAGCAAATTTTTTACCTGGATATGTATCAATTTCTACTGAAGCAGTTTGATTCGGCTTTATATTTTTAATGTCAGTCTCCTTAAAATTAGCCTCCACCCATATATTTTCATAATCAACTATAAAAAATAATGGAGCACCAACATTTATATATTCTCCTGGAAGAATAGTAAAATTTGCAATTCTACCATTAAAAGGTGCTTTTACTACTGTACGCTCTAAATTAAGTTGTGCTCTGGATAACCCACTAAGTGCTTCAAGATAATAAGAATATTGATTCACCGGCAAATCTGGATTTCCATCTAGCTTTGCATTAGTCTCCTTTATCTGTTTTAGTACTATATCTTTCTGTTTGATAGCCTCTTCTAAGTTATGTTGAGCAAAACTAAGTGCTTTTTCGGACGTAGCATTTTTTTGTTCCAATTTCATATAGCGCTGATACTCCCCTTCGAAATACGATATATTTTCATCAATTTTTGCGAGTTCAGCTATGTTTTGCTCATATAATGCCTTTAAACTATTTACGTAGTCTTTTGATTTTTCTAAATTGGCTATAGAATCTTGCAAGGCTATTTTATATGGTAAATCATCGATTTTGAATAAAATATCGCCCTTTGCAACTTGTGCATTATCCTTTACATTTACCTGGATCACTTTACCTTGCACCTCTGCGCTGATTGAAGCTTTTGCAGCTTTGATATATGAATCATCTGTAAACACATATCTATCGTTAAAATAATTATAATATAATCCTAGAACTAATAAAATTATTGGAAGAATTATTAAGACCATTAACTTTTTTGAGACGTTAGATTTTTTTGATTTTATTTTTATTATCATCACTTTGCTCATAAAATATTATCTAGTAAATCTAGCTAATTAAATTAGATAAATCAAAATTTTTTAGAAATACCTATAAGATAATTACTATTTACTTACCATTTTGAACATGTTACCAATATTAATAGTTGTGTTAATTTGAATTTTGAGGTCAAAATGAATAAGAGTGAGTTTATAACTATGCTATCTAAAAAGTTAGAGTGTTCTAAAATACATACTTCTAAAGTTATTGATACAGTATTTGAGTGTGTTGGAGATGCCTTAAAGAAGGAAGATGTTCTAAGATTTGTGGGTTTCGGCACATTTAAAATTCAAAGGTTGCCTAAGAGGCAAGTCAAAACTCCAAGAAGTGGAGAGATAATAACAGTACCTGCCAAAAAATATGTTAGATTTTCATCAGGTCAATTATTAAAGGATAAAGTTAATAAGTAATTAAGGTTAATTAGGTTGCTTCGCAAAGAATTAGGTAAATTTTTTGTTGAGTGCACTGAGGCAGGTTGTAGTTTTTTAGATACCATTCTGTTCTAAATGCATCTTCAAGTATTTTTTTTAATGTATGCGTAGCACCTAAATAATTTTTAATGAATATTTTGCTTTAGTTATTTTGATAAAATGGTAAGCTTAAGCAAATTATAAATGTAAATAGTGTTATTATGCTTAAAAAAGATGACAAAATTTTCACCAATTTGGATGGAAAAATGTCGTTTGATATACAATCTTCAATTAAAAGAGGGATTTGGCATAATTATGAAAACAATCTAAAGAAATCTCCTGATGACATAATAGAAGAAGTTAAAAAATCTGATTTAAGGGGACGTGGTGGAGCAGGATTCTCAACTGGGATGAAATGGTCGTTTATGCCAAAAGAATCGAAGAGTGGTAAACCGTCTTACCTAGTAGTAAATGCTGATGAAAGTGAGCCTGGAACCTGTAAAGATAGAGATATAATTCGTTATGAACCCCATAGAGTAATTGAGGGAAGCATTCTTTCAGGAATAGCAATAAGAGCAAAAGCCACATACATATATATACGTGGAGAATATTACAATGAATATATTATTCTTAAAAAGGCTATTGAGGAGGCCTATGAAAAAGGATTTTTGGGTAAGAATATCTTAGGAACTGGAATCAATTTTGATGTTTATATTCATAGAGGAGCAGGTGCATATATTTGTGGAGAGGAAACAGCTTTACTAAACAGTTTGGAGGGCAGAAAAGGCATGCCAAGACTTAAGCCTCCAGCATTTCCTGCTGCAGTTGGCGTATGGGGATGCCCTACTACAGTGAATAATATTGAAACAGTAGCAGTTGTACCAGAAATTCTAAAGCGTGGAGCTGACTGGTTTGCTTCTATCGGCAGACCAAAAAATACTGGAACAAAAGTTTTTTGCATTTCTGGGCATGTTAATAAACCTTGTAATGTTGAAGAATCTATGTCTATACCACTAAAGGAATTAATAGAAAAACATGCAGGAGGAGTTAGAGGTGGGTGGGATAATTTACTTGCAGTTATTCCAGGTGGCTCATCAGTTCCTTTAATTCCCAAAAATGTTTGTGAAGATGTATTAATGGATTTCGATAGTCTAAAAGAAGCCAATACCGCACTTGGAACCGCGGGTGTTATAGTAATGGATAAATCCACCGATATAATTGAAGCTATAGCTAATTTATCAAAATTCTATATGCATGAATCTTGTGGGCAATGCACCCCTTGCAGAGAAGGTACAGGCTGGTTATATAGAATAATGGATAGAATGGTTAGAGGCGATGCAAAAATAGAAGAAATTGACTCGATTATTGAGCTAACAAAACAAATTGAAGGACATACAATATGTGCATTAGGTGATGCGGCAGCATGGCCTATTCAAGGACTGGTTAGGCATTTTAGAAGTGAAATAGAAAACAGAATTAATTCAAATATTTAGAACCCACTTCTATTTCATATTTAAAACGTTCTGAATAAAATTTGCTTTACTCTCAGTATATGCTTCGCGATCTTCTTTATAATGCTTAGCTAATGCTTTTTTCAATTCAACGTATTTGGATGCTACTTTAGAATCTGCTCGCAGAATATCACGGAATTTTATTCTTTGTTTCCATAAATCGCTTTCATAAGGCACCAAATGAAGGTGGTGCGTTCTAAAAATAGGAGATGGTTTGCAAAACCAATGCATTACATCTGGTTTATATGGGAAATAATTATAGCCATTTTTTACCAGCAATCCTATTGCAGGTTTAGAATACTTTAAGGACTTAACACCAAACATTATGTCTATCACTGGTTTCGCAGCTAGTCCTGGCACCGCTGTGCTACCAACATGCTCTATACTACCGATAAGATAGCGACCAATAATTTTTATTAAAAAATCTTTTTCTTTGTTAAATACCAACGGCCACTCAGTATTATATTCTGATAATGTTACTGCATTGTCAGTTTCTTTTCTCTTCATTACAATTTCACATTATTTGGGGTTCACTTCCCACCAATGGGCATAGAAGGACTTGATATGATCTTCTTCTCTTGAAGCTTCTCAACAAAGCTTTTTCCTTCATTATCTCTTTTTTCAAGCTCCTCTTTGATTATCTTTGGTTGCACATTGTAATGCCCCTTCTTATTTAAAAACTCCGTTATCTCTTCTTTGTGCGAAGCTATATTATCTCTTATCTCAGATTTTATCTTGTCTATCTGCTCTGTAATCAAATATGTCTGGTTACCATCTTTATCAGTTATTTTAATGTGTCCGTGATCGGTTAGATATTTCTCAACTACTTCCTCAATCAAAGCGTCCCTTTCTTTCCAATACGTTCCAACCTCTGAGATATTTTTAACCCAACTACTAGGCACCATATTGCTCGATTTGGCAGGAGTAACTAAATCCTTACACTCTTTAACAAAGTAATCGGACGAGCATAAAGTTAATATATCAAGTTCTTTTCCTACTTCTAAAATCTTTTCAAATACACCTGAATTGATTGAGTTAGCTGCAGAATGAAGTACTGTTTTTCCATCATTATTCTTAGCAGTCAGCACCTCTTTCAATAAATCCTTATCATTAGCGCAAGCAACAAGTATCTTCCCAACCGCATCTGCTTTGCCTAACTGGGCTGCAGAATGAAGTACTGTTTTTCCATCATTATTCTTAGCAGTCAGCACCTCTTTCAATATCTCTTTGTCATTGGATATGGTAGCTAAAATCTTCTCAACCACATCAGCCTTACCTAACCTAACTGCATAACGAAGCACTGTGTTTCCATCTTGATCCTTAGCATTCAGCATCTCTTTCAATATCTCTTTATTATCGCCAATAGCAGCTAAAATCTTCTCAACCACATCTACTTTTCCTAACCTAACTGCAGAATAAAGCGCTGTTTCTCCATCTTTATTCTTAGCAGTCAGCACCTCTTTCAATATCTCTTTGTCATTGGATATGGTAGCTAAAATCTTCTCAACCACATCAGCGTTGCCTGACTTGGCTGTATAATGAAGTGCTGTGTATCCAATTTTATCCTTAGCAGTCAGCACCTCCCTTAATATAGTGCATTCTCTAGCTTCACTTAAAATACTCGTAATGCTATCTTTATCATTGGAAGTAATTGATGAGAATAACGGAACCACAAATAGTATATCAAGTGGACGTTCCCCATCTCTATCCTTAGCAGTCAGCACCTCTTTCAATATCCGTTGATCCTTTGCAGCATCTAAAATCCTTCTTAACCACATCAGCCTTGCCTGGCTCAGCTGCTAGATGAAGTGCTGTGAATCCAAAGTTATCCTTAGCAGTCAGCATCTCTTTTAATAACTCTTTATTATCGCCAATAGCAGTTAAAATCTTCTCAACCAAATCAGCATTGCCTGACAAAGCTGCATAATGAAGCGCTGTGTCTCCTTTTTTATCTTTAGCAGTCAGTACCTCCCTTAATATAGCGCATTCTCTAGCTTCACTTAAAATACTCATAATGCTATCTCTATCATTGGAAGTAATTGATGAGAATAATGAAGTGACCCCAATGAGTCAGACCAAAAATGACTCAAAAAGAGAGACATTTTTTATTAATTACCGATCCTGATTATATTACATTTTAACCTCCTGAACAATATTTAAATCCTGAAAATTTAAATAAAAACTATTACTA
>CAISOX010000061.1 GCA_903887235.1 uncultured Alphaproteobacteria bacterium
CAGATAGAGCTTGAAATCCTACCAAGTATTCTTTGGATATTTCATACAAACTGGCCATTATATAAATTCCCTACCGTTGATTTCAGCCATAGCATATCTATAGCCGTATTGTTGGATGTAAGCTGGGTGTTTAAACCTAGCTGGTTTGTTACGGTTAAAGTCGTAGTCGGCTAACCATTTCATAATTCTATTCATAAATCCTCCTATTAAGTGCCTGCAACTGATTGTTGTTGCATTGGTGACAATATTATCGTATTATTATCTCGAACGCAAACTATTTTAAATAAAGGTGTATAAAAAAATGAACATAAGTAAAATAATTGATGAACTTAAAACAAGAAATGTTAGTCAAGTTGCTAAAGATATAGGTGTTAGTCACCATACTTTGCACAGATTGATACATGGAATAACTATCGATCCTCATCATTCATTAGTCGTAAAACTTCATGAGTATTTAAGTAAACCGTATTCAGAAAAATAAGCATGAAAATCTTTTCAATAATGCCTATTGAAGCATTTATAGATGATCGTCTTACTAAGACGGATTTAAGAGTGCTTGGGGCTATTATTTCATTTACTGATAAGAAAGGAAAATGCTGGCCAAGACGCGAGCAAATATCAGAAAGATGTGGTTTAAATGTTCAAAAAATATCTTATTCAACTACACGATTAATTGAACTTGGTTGGTTAAGAAAAGAAGGAAATGGAGGTTGCTCAAGAAGTGCTAATTATTATGTTTTGCTACCTGATTTATTCAAAGTACCCGAATCAGATACTTTCATAGAATCAGATTTCATAGTACCCGAATTAGGTACTTTCATAGTACCCGAATTAGGGAGGGGCATACAACAGACCAAAGAACAGACCAAAGAACAGACCAATATATTAACTACGGAGAAAAAAGACATGATAGAAGATTCGGGAAATACATTTGAAAAGTTTTATTTTTTATATCCAAGAAAAATGGCTAGAAAAAGAGCTGAGAAAGCATGGAAGAAAATTAAACCAGAAATGTATGAAATTATTATTGCTGATGTCATAAACAGATTGGCTAATCATGATGGATGGAAAGACAAGACATTTATACATTATCCAGCCACCTATTTGAACGATGAATTATGGAATGACGAAATAACTAAAAAAACTAGCAAAGCACAACAAACATTTACAAATAATACCAATACAGCATTAGCAGTATTTAACAAACTTACTGGAATAGATTATGAACAAATTAGACCAAGCAACCTTCTTGAAAACACTAATACTGACAGCGGAGATTTATAACAAAGAATTTTCAGAAGAACATGCAATATTGTTTTACGAAAGTTTACTAGATTATGAAACAAGCGATGTCGCAACAGCTTTTAATGAACATATAGCTAAAAGCGAATACTTTCCAACACCAGCATCAATCATAAAAAACATTAATGCTAAAAAAAATACCCGTAAACGAATTTATTTAAATTAACATGACTACTGAAGTTTATTCACACACCGATCCAGAACAGAAACTTATTGGGGTAATCCTAATGAGGCCTGAATTGATACTGTCAGCTCCTATTGAAGCCAGATGGTTCATTCGTAATCACCGAGTAATTGAAGCCATGTTGTCGTTAACAGGAAAAGGCATCAACATAGACATTTTTACTGTCAGCAAGCAATTGGGTAACAAAGGATTAAACACTCTCATTGAATATCAAAAAAACTCGTTTGCTAACCCAAAAAACTATCAGCTATACGTTGATGAGGTAAGAAGCAATTTCGAGGCTAGAATCGTACGTACGGCCGTAGAATCGGCATTATCATCGATAGATAACGGTGATAAACCTACCGAAGTTTTAAATGACCTAATATCAGCCAGTATGAAGTCAACTACACCAGACTCTAAAAACTTCAATTACACGACTAAAGAAGCCATGATAGATTTC
>CAISOX010000062.1 GCA_903887235.1 uncultured Alphaproteobacteria bacterium
TAGTAATAGTTTTTATTTAAATTTTCAGGATTTAAATATTGTTCAGGAGGTTAAAATGTAATATAATCAGGATCGGTAATTAATAAAAAATGTCTCTCTTTTTGAGTCATTTTTGGTCTGACTCATTGGGGTCACTTCATTTGACATATCATTTGTATTGCATGTTGTACTTGTATGCAGTATACGTAGTACGTACGTGTGTCAAGCAAAAATATTAAAATCTCAAAACCCATCTTGACCACTTAATTATAGTACTTTGATTTAGAGATGAGTTTATTCATGATATTACGGGGTTTGCAGTGAGTGTGCAAAAGAGGGTAGGGCAACTCTTGAAAACCATCGTTTTTTATATTATCTGTTCATCAATCAATTGGTTTCTGTATGATTTTTTAGCTACTCTCTGGAGCCCTTTTCTTCAGGATTATTTTCATTATTTGCACTAGGGTTTTTTGTATAGGAAAGTTTTCTGGCATTTGTAGATGATATCATTAAATCTTTGTCTGGGTCAATATTATCAAGATTTAAATCATTTGCATTTATACCAAAAGCCTCTTCTTGTTGTTTTAATAGAATAATAACATGATAATATCCCATGAGAACACCATCATTAAATAATTTGCTATTACTATTATTAGCATTTAAATAATCTTCTTTAGCGGCTATAGCATCTTCCTTTAAGTACTCTATAGTTTGTTTTATATAATTTTCTATTGTAGATTTTTCCATTTTTTATTTCAACATTCTCTTTTTTCTAACCTCCTTTACTGCTTTTGGAGATAAGTCTAATAAATTAAATCCTAATTCTTCTGCCTTTTTTTCCATATAATCTAAAATTTCTTCGTATGCATCCAGTTGTCCTTGATCATATTTGTCTAATTTACCTTTATTGTATATATCATCTATTTCTGTATTTATAACCCACATATTATCTTGCATCCAATATATAATACTTTCTTGATATTCTAATGGCAATTTATCCATGCATTTACTTTTAGGCAATATTATTTCTTCCATAGAGAGAAAATCTTTCTCATGTACATCCTCAAAACCTAAAATTTCTAATGGTATTAAAAAAGCTTCAGCTTGTTGTTGCAATGTATAGTAAACTCTATAGTACGCCATTGATTTTCCTAATGTAGTGCTTTCACTGATTTTTATGTGGTTATTGTGTTCTTGAATAGATTGTTCTTTAATCCAATTCGTAAAATCACTACAAAACTCAAGAAATAATTTATTTTTTTCTTTGTTCACTTAATATACCTTCTAATATTTTCTTTTGCTCCGTTTGCCTTGCAATTTGTTCTGGCCATACTTTATTTATCAAATTATGTTTTTTACTTAAGGTATCTTGAATCCTTTTTTCTGGAACAACATATTTATCAGGATTCTTAATCTTTTCCTGATGTAATTCAATCTGCTTCTCTAATGACTTGATTCCCTTTTCAATTTCTTGAATTGATTTAGTAGTATATTGTTTAGCCCATCCCGAATGTGCACCTCCATTCATAGCCTCAACGTATGGATTTTCTATGTGTCCACCAGTATCGGTATAAGTTTTGTGATGAGGCGTATCAGGTTTGGTAAATACTTTTTTAACTCCATCTTTTAACTTACCACCTATTTCAATACCGCTAGCTACTACTTTTTCTCCTACTATTGCAGCTCCTTTACCTATAGCTCCAAAGGTTAGCAGTTTTACAAAATCTTGCACTGGCTCTGGAGCATTATTATCAAATTCTTTGGCAAATGAACTTACTTCTCCTTTAAACGTTACATATTTTTCTCCAAACAACTTATATAATTTATTATCCCCAGCACTAACCTTTTCCCCTATGAATTGCCCTATGTTCTCTAATTTACCTCCAAACCACATATATACTTCTGGGAAGTATTTTGCAAATTTCTCCTCTCCTAGTAATACGTATGTTCTAGCTATTGCCTTAGAATATATATATACTTTATCTGCACCTTCTCCACCAATCCCAATAAAATTATCTATTTTTCCTAAGATGCCGGATTCTTTATTTGATAACCATCTTTTCTCTGTTTGTGATAATTGGTGATCTGCTTCATTTATTATATTTAGAAATTTTTTATTAAGATTTTGATTAATCTCATTCTCTAAATTTTTTGTATGCTCTTCTTCAATTAAATCGAGTGCTGTTATACTGTCTATATAATCACTACCACCTTCATAAGATGCCTTTAACACCGTTGGATTAGCACAAGTATCTTGATCAGCAGGGCATGTATTTGTGAATACAAATTTACTGTCATCACTAAATTTTGTGTGAGTAGGCTTTGATATGTGTGTTTTTTGATTATTTATTTTATTTGTATAATTAGGATTATCTCCTTTTGGATATTTTGCACTTTTTGGAATAATAAGTTTTTCCCCTTCTTTAATCAAATTCAGATTTTTAATCCCGTTCAACTTTGCTAATTCTTCTATATTTACTCCATGTTTTATAGCTATTTCTCCTAAAGTATCTCCTTGTTTAATTGGATATTCATTATTTTGAGCTTGCTGTTTAGCAGTATCACTGTTTTCATTTCTATCTTGTGCTGTTTCATCAGCGCTATCTTTTTCTCTATCATTATCTTTAGTTTTTATTTGATCCACTATTGGAATAATCTTTTCTCCACCAAACACTGCTTTAATATCAGATATTGCATTTTTAAAACTATCAATTGTACCTTTGAACAGCTCTCCTTTTCTTATATTATCGGCAATTATTTTTTCTTTTTCTGCAATCTCTTTAGGATCAATAAATACCATTTTAATGGTATCTATATTATATGCATAATCAAAATCTTGTGCTGATTTTAAATCTCTATTTAAATCCTGACATACATTATCGTACTTATTATCATATTCACACTTATTGATATCCTTAGTACCTACTATTACCTTACCCTTTCCTATAGTTGCTCTTGTATATCCTTCTCCGTCTCTTCCTCCAAATGTAGCAGTGTATTTATTACTATATGGATTATTCTCATCTTTTGTTATTTTTTTTCCTAAACTAAATCCTCCGCCTAATGTTAGTCCCTCATCGTAATCATGTATATGCTTTATAAACAACTCTGCTGCAGTTAACTCTAAATTTCCTAAATCTGTATATTTACCATCCTCTCCTATTTCTGCATTTGCTATTACTGCACCATTTAAATATAGTGCATGCATTACTACTACTTTTGTTGATTCGCTACCTATCAACTGTGTCATCTGCTTTACTACATTCCTATCACTATAACTTATTTCCGCACTCATTCCTGATAATAAACTCTCCTTTTTTAGTCCAGACGATATTCCAAAATTAAATCCATCACTACTTCCTATTTCCTGCACTGACTCCAACATTAAACTTTGGAAATATCCCTCTAGTGATTTAGCACTTATTGATGCGCCTCTTATTGATGCCTCTCCATTTACATCTATGCTTAATTTATTGTGTACATATATATTTACTATAAATGGCACTGATTCATCTACTTCTAACTCTGCTATATTAGCCCCAAAACTTGAAGAAATTCCTCCTGATACAGGTATTTGTATACTAGCGCCAAATGAGCTTGATTCTCTATGACTTGTATGTCTTTCTGCTTCTATAGTAAGTTTATCTGTTAAGAAGTATGCGTTATACGCTTCTATCTGGGTTGATTTTAATTTTAATTCTTCACTTTCTCCATAATAAGTACTGGCTCTTATCACAGTTGCAACTACTTCTCTCTGGTTTATTTTATCACTACTTTGTTGATAATTAGCATAAAACCATGCTCCCCCACTAAATATACCGCCACCTGATAATATATCTACTACGTTGCTATATGCCTCATATGCTGCAAATGCTGTATTTATTACTCCTTCTGGTCCCTTTCCTTTTCTTATGCTTTGATCTAGTCTTTTTCCACTATCAATCATTCCTCCTAAACTACTTTGCACCCCTATCTTAAATCCTGCTCCTATTTTTATACTTTTTTCTGAATGGCTAAGTTTATTATAAGCTACATCATGTATTTCTAATTTCGATTTTGTTATTAACTCTTTCTCTGCTGTTATCCTTGCTCCTTGGGTGTATAACGTTTCCTCAGTCTCAAGTATTATTATTTTTCCTTCTAAACTTGATATATGTGCTACTCCTTCTTGAGCTGTTGCCTCATATTTACTGATTCTAGCTCCTATTGATGCACTTACCTCATGTGAATTGGCTGTGAAACTTATTCCAAAACTCTTTTTTTCCTTATACTCATATCTTTCTTCTATATCTATCGATGCTTCTAATCTTATTCCTTGTGGTGCTTTTATTTTTATTTCATTAGCCTTTACATCACTTGCTAATTGTAAATACTGATTTTTCGCATATCCTAAAAAATATCCTCCACTACACTTAACACCATCTATTTCTTTTATACACTCCTCTTTAACATAGATTATAGTTGGCTTGGATATACTTAAACTATCTCTTTTTATATGGTGTGTTTCTCTAAATATTCCGTCCTTATGTACTTCACTAATTTTTATACTTACTTCCCTTGAGGGTAACAATATTATTGATCCTTCTTTACCATCTCCTACTTCCATTGTCACCCAATTAGCTGCTATATATCCACCCTGAATTACCGTATCCTTCGCTGATAAAAACTTTATTCCTTTTGTATCTAACCTTGCTTCCTGCGCTTTTTCTTGATAATACGAATTGTAATATGTTTTATCCGAACTCCAGAACCCACCATCCTCATATTCATACGATATCGCACTATACCTATCTATCACTGATATTATTTTATTACTTCCCATTACCGATCCTATTTCCAAATCTCCTTCTGTTTTGATCTGGGGTGCATATAGTATATTATCATTTTTACTAACTATTCTAACACCTTCTTTCCCTACTATTTCTACCAACTTATTAATCCATCTCTCTTTAGATTCCCATCCATAGTCATCACCACTACTCCATGAGGTTTTGTATAACTCATAAAACTCTGCTGGTATTACTATTACCTTGTCGCCAGCTTCTATTGAAATTTTTCTGCCTTTTATATCTCCACCCTGTATTTTTACATCTCCCCCTGCTCCTATATATACATCCCCTTCATGCTCAATATTAGGATTTGTCTTTGCGTAACTTTTTATGCTGTAATGTTTTAAATAATACTCCTCTACCGTTTCTATTAATAATTGCATCAAAAATTCTTCCCTTGCAGCTAAACATATTTCTCCTTTTCCACTAACCTTACCAAGTTGATATATATTCTTTGCCTCTATATAAACTTTCCCTATAGTCTCTATTAATCCCTTATTAAATAAGTAATCTCCTATAATTAATTTTGAATCTCTTAATATTAATTTAGTATTATCATTAATTGCTATATTACCACTGACCTCAACCTCACTGTCCAACATTACTATATTAGCTTTGTTTTTATCTAAGTGTACTAACTCTTCTTCTTTGCCATATAATTTAAAACTCATGCATCTCTGCCCTTCTATGCAATCGTCCTTCCATATAGGCCATATGATTGGCTTACTTATTTTATCTTTTTGTTCACTACTAAGTTCCTTACCTACCTCCAATAATGGATTTTTTGTAAACTCCCATAGCGCATTACTTGCCAGTATATTTAGCAATATCTCTTGACCACCTATAAATAACCCTAGCTTCTTATACGCTACGTCATTTACTAATTTATATAAGTATTGTCCATCTCCTATTATTAGATGATCACCTATCTCTTTAAATCCTAAATTCTCTAAAAATGCACATACATCAAATGGAAATTTTATATACTCTCTTATCTCCTTATTTTCCTTTGCTGTAAAATACACCATAGGTTTAAAATTTACTCCATTTCTCCCTTCTATTAGAAATTCACAATTTTCTTTGCAACTTATATCTTGCTTCTTCCATATCCAACCATCTTTAAGCTCATGTCTAACATCTATTAAATCTATATCATATATACCACTTCCTGATAACATTAACTTCCGTTCAAATCCTAATGCGCTCTGCTTTATTAAATGATTTTCTCCATCTTCTATAAATTTCTTCTCCATATTGAATGGATCATTACCATCAATTAAGCTTCCTAACTTACCATATGCATTTATATAAAATTGTGGTTTTTCTCCACCTCCCTCTAAATAATACATTATATCTGTTGGTATCTCTAATACCGTTGGTCCTTGAAAATTTAATATCGCATTTGTTCCTTCTTTTATTAGGCCTGCTTTTATTTTTGTTAATCCTGCGTCATGCCACTCTGCTGTTATAACTGTATTTTTAGCTATAGCAGCTTCTAATTTTGCTAAACCTTTTTCATTTCCATCAGTCAATCCTAGCTTACCTAGATTTGTCCCAACGTCTGTACCAGTTATTTCAAAGACCAACATATCCATTTCGGATCTTTCTTCTCCACTTCCAAACCTGGAAAATTTACATCCATAACATCTTATCGTACCAGTTGATAACCTCTCTGCTCCACTCTTCAATTTAATTACTTTATAATCATTCACACTCATCTCATAATTGCCTAACCATATAACTGACCCAGGCATAAAGTTTATATCTTTGTGTGGTTGGACTCCAAAATATCCCTTACCTCTCACATATATCATTCCATTTATAAATAGATTCCTTCCCTGATACACTTCCAATCCTAGATATTCTTCAGCTATTAGTAATGAACCTCCGTCATTATAATACTTTGCGAGTGATTTTATGCTAAGCTTACTTTGACTTCCTATTACTCCATAATGATTAAACTCCCCCCATTTATTTACAACCTCTATCAATCCTTCACCTTGGCTTAATATAGTACTTTTCTTTCCATTTTTTTCTCCTAGAGTTAATTCACCAAAAATTACATGTACATTTTTACCTGCTTTTATTTCTCCTTCTATACTTCCCTTTCCTTTGTTATGATCAATATATATTTCCCATCCCTTAATTCTAGCGCCGTCTGATAATGTAAAATTTTCTTCACTTGCATCAAAATATATACCAATCTTTCCTTTTTTATTTTCTATGCCTCCTATTATCTCTAAATTATGTGTATCTATAATTATTTTACTCTTTGAAACAACCTTACCAGTTTTTGAAATATCTTCATCATCATATATAATTATTGCTCTTCCCTCATTAATATTAATTTTACCTGAGATAATCTTGATGTCCTTCCCACTAGCAATAGCTATCGATTGTTTTTCTTCATGCTCGTCTAGTTTTCTTGCTGCAATATCTAGTTTACTATTATATCCAAGATCAAATTTCACTAATCCTGCAGTAGACGATATTAAACCTTCTTTACCAATTGTAATATTTTTAAAAATATTATTATCTAAATCTCTTTTAATTAAGATGCCTTTGCCATCACTGATTATTTTGCAATCTATAGCACCCTTCTCACCTATTAATATCTCTGTAAAACTTGTTGTTGATAAAAGAGCGTCTTTTGTGCATTCAAAATACTTGGTCTGCAATATAAGAGTTTTAGATAAAACCTTTCCTACCAAAGTAATTTTATTGCCAAATAATTTTGTATATAAAGAATTACTACTATCTAAATCACCAATATAAAGCTCTTCTTTAGCTTGGAAAAAAAGATTTAAATTATTATCATTGCTATGTATTTTCGCATTTATCCAAGATATCTTGCTATCAAATTTTAATAGTAGCTCTTTAGCGTCTACATTATTTTTGATATTTATAACATTATTTAGACAGCTAGTACTTATATCTAGAGAATATTGACCATGTTCATTAAGTTTTTTTAGGTCATTTAATTCTATATTTCCTTCATAACAATCATGCAATTGATTTATTAATTGTTCCCATAATAAATTTTGCGGTATCGTTTCAAAATCTAGATTATCAGTCATTTATTGCTCTAGCTACACTGTAAATTTTTTTTATCGTAAATTTGTAATTTCTTTTATAAGTCTTCATGGCTCCCTTGCTCATTTTCTGTATTTAATACTTCTGTATCCAGTTTAATATCTAAATTCACATCTTTAAAATCATCTCTATCTTCCTTTAATTTTTCATTTTCTTTTTTTAATCTTTCTATTTCTAACTGCATACTCATCATTTGTTCTGCCATGTTATTGTATTCATCGATTTTATCTTCTTTCAATTTTAGAGTTGTTTCTTGCTTCTTCAATTTCTCTTCTTGATCTTGTATTTTTATTTTTGCTGCTTTCTTTTCTGCCTCAGTACCAACCATCTCTTTCTTTAATTCTTCAAGCTCTTTAAGCGTTACTTCCATTTCTTGCGTCTTTTGCTTATATAAATTTAATACTCCACCATATCCATTTGATTGCTCAATTTTTGCTTTAACTTGCTTTGCTATATCATCTTGCATGCTTTTGCTTTTTATTAAATCATCTACTTTTATACTCACACCAGCTGTTGATAGTATATTATTAGTAAACAACTTTAAAGTGTTAAATTGAGAAATAACAGTTTTTGTTACAGTATGGCTATCGCATATCTCACATGATCGTTTTATTGTAAGCTCACGACTTCTTTGAACATTCTCGCGACTATGATAGCTCATATCTACCTCTATATAAATTATCACTACCACAATTTACATCTTCTAAAAGTGCATATGCACTTAGATTGTTATTACTTTCTTTAGCAATAACTGCTTTGATTAAGGTTTTCAATGTATCATCAGCTCCTCTTTTTAAAACTGCCTCAAAATAGTCAATTCTACTTTGGGCAAATCTTATTTCAAAATTAGTTGCTGCCATAATATCATAATTACCTATTTCAACCTTCTGTACCACGCTATTAATATTTAATCAAGTCTTTTTATTCTTTCCTCCCTACTTTTTAACCACTCTGGTACAACCATTTTTATAGTCAAATAAAAAATCATAAAGAAGAAATAAGTATGGTTTTTGAAATGCTAAATCAAATAGAAGAAAATGCAATAGCATCTGCTTGCTCATTTTTATTTCTGGTCATTCCTAAAGATATTATATTTTTACCCTCTTTTTTATTTATCTTATCCATCAACTTTGAAATCTGTTCTAATTTATTTTTCTCTTTCAGATTACAATCAGGATTATTATCAAAAAGAGCTAACTGATCATTTTTTTGTTTTGTTAAATTTACAAATGATATAGATATTTTTTTGATATTAAGGTTAGTTTGATTGTTAATGAGAGAATTCCACATAGATTGCATTTTATCTCCAAGAGAAAAATTATCGCATAAAGAATGAAGTTTTTGGTAACTTTTTAAACTACTCTTATTTGCTAGACCAAGTTCTAGATTCATACCATTAGCATAAAATTCTTTTTCTCTTAACCTCGATGTAGCAGTATGCAATAATCTTTTAGCCACTTCATATGCATTTTCTGGATTTCTCATTTCTGGAGGAAGGACCTGACTATTTCCTATTGATTTGGTATCCTTTTTCTCTTCAGGCACATTACACCCTCTTAGTAGATAATAGTACTTTTCACCTACTATATTGCCAAAAGCTTTTTTTAAAAAACTAGCATCTTTACTACAAAGGCCTTCTACTGAACTTATACCATGAGATAATAGCCTTGTATAAGTAGAAGCACCAATGCCAGTTAAGCTTCTAAGATTTAATGAGTAGAGTTTTTGAGGTAAATCGTTTCCCTCAAGCACAACTAAACCATCTAATTTTTCTATTTCTGTTGCCACTTTAGCCAAGAATCTATTAGGCGCTATTCCTATGGAACATTTAATATTGTCCCCAATATTATTTATTATACCTTTCTTTATCTTATGCGCCAATTCAACTGCATTTTGTTTTAATTGAAATTTACCTGTCAATCTTCCCGCACATTCATCAATAGACAGAATATCATCAATATAAATGTGCCTATCTATCTCCTTGAGTATTCTGTGATGATACTCTCTATATTTATCATGGTTTGATTTAACACAAATTAGATCCGGAATCATTTGCTTTGCCTTACCTACGTTTGTACCAGTTTTAACTCCTAGTTTTTTTGCCTCAGCACTTGCTGCGATTGCACATGTTGTATCAGAATCAAGTGGTACCACAATAAGGGGTTTGTTTCTATATAATGGATTATGATGTTGCTCTACAGTTGCAAAATAGCTATTAATATCTAAATATAACCAATTGAGAGTGAGATTATGATAATTAGTCATGTTTTGATTGAATACTCCATTTAATAGTTTTAAAAATTAACTATTTTTTAGCTACTTTCTTTTAAAATTTTATAAACACTGGACCTTGCAATATTCATTTTTTTTGCAAGCATTGTTGCACCCATGCCATTATTATAGTCTTCAATTATTGTATTTCTATCTATTTTACGTTTTCTTCCAAAGTTCACTCCTTTTTTCTTGGCTTCTAAGCGACCTTCATTTGTTCTTTCAAGTATTCTGTGACGCTCTGCTTCAGCTACAGCTACAGCAGATAAAATAGTGACTACCATTTTACCCATACTGCCTTCTGTACTTATTCCATCATCTAAAAATCTTACAGCAACTTTTTGATTATTAAATTCTTTTATTAAATTATCATTTTTCAAAGACGAGTTCAGCAGATTATCAGAGTGCAGTTCAGCAACAATTTGTTTTTTAATCTGGTGCTTTTAAATATTGAAGTTCGCGATAAAGAGTAGAACGACCTAAGCCTAATTGTTTTGCTACTTTAGTAACTGGATCACCATCTTTTATGAGTTTTAATGCTGTCTCTATTTTCTCCACATCAAGATTTGGTCTACCTAATTTCTTTCCTCTTAATTTAGCAGCTCTAAGCCCATCCTTAGTGCGTTCAGATATTAATCTTCTTTCAAAATGTGCAATTGCTCCAAATACATGGAATATTAATTCTCCAGCAGCAGATGA
>CAISOX010000063.1 GCA_903887235.1 uncultured Alphaproteobacteria bacterium
GAAGAATATCACATAAACCATGGAATAAGTGGAGTAGCTTTCGTAAGCAACATGCTAAAGTTTAACCGAATGCCATTGCCTATAGTGTAACCACCTGAGCCATCTTTCTTTACATATAAAGCATTGATTATTGTTGCAAGTTCACCTTCATCCTTTGGAGCAGCATTTCTTACAATGGTAATTACAGCACCTGTTATGCTTTCACTATTAGCAATACCTAATTTAAATTTAATATCATAGCTATTACTATCTATAGCAACTTTTGCTACTTCTACTTCATCGTCGCTTAATGCTTTAACTTCTTCTATTATTGTTTTTGTTAAAATAGATAGTTGCCACCCATTTGGAAGCTCACTATTTATTTGTTCGTCTGTAAGTTCATTTATTGCACTTCTAATATTTTTTAACATATGATTGTTTCCTGCATATGTACATATTGGTTGATCCGACCAACTTGGACATGACCATGTTTTGTCAGAGTCAATGAACCATTCTGATCCCAGTTGGTTCTCATTCTTTACTAGCGCATCTCCTTTTAAATTGATAGCTAGAGATATAGATTTATATAAATTATAATCTAAATTTTTATTTTCTTGTGCGGCTACTTTTTCTAAAAACGGCTTACTACCTGGATTAGCAAATACTATAGATGTGCAATTGATATTTTCTCTTGTGTTTAATAAGTGATAAAGTGTAATATCTGATAATAGTGCACCTAAAGAATGCCCAGTTATTATGATAGAAAAATCTTTATACGCATCATCTTTTAATACTTCTCCTATAAAATTGATTGCTTCATTACACTCAGTACAATCACCATATCCTTTAAAAGCTTTGTTCTTAAAGCTTTCAGTGATAAAATCATAATTTGTTTTGTCAAAACCCCATGGATTTACACTATCTGTTCCTCTGTGTGTAAATATTAGTTGTTTTTTTTCTTGATTAACATGGGCGCTACCATAATAGCCATTATTATCTTTTGAGTTAACAAATGTATATTCAGTTCCTTGAAATGGTTTACCACTGTAAGCGGCTACGTTCATCTTGTACAAAAGCTTTAACTGCTCTTGATTTGTTATAGTCATTTGATAAATTTATTAAGTTGCCCATCACCCACGTCATTATATTAATTTAAAATCTTCTGTCAAATTTTATATCCCTATTTATAGTAGGTTTTTACTATTTTATATATCCCATTTCTTATCTCAAGCTCTTGGTATGCTTGCATGTCAAAAGAATAAAAAAGTGAAATTTGTAGCTACTAATGAGCTTCTTAATGAATTTTATCGAGCCAGAGCAGATGAAATGCATGATAAGTTATTCAAGCGGTATGCAAAATTCGATCTGTTAATTTTAGATGATTTTGGCCTCAAACCACTATCTGCAGAGCAATCTTCTGATTTATATGACTTAATAGCATCGACTCATATAAAATCAAGCTTAATAATCACAACAAACAGGAAGATTGAGAAATGGATGGAGTTATTTTTTGATCCAGTCATGACTAATGCCGCCCTTGATAGGGTTATTAATAAAGCATATCGTATAGTGTTGGATGGTGAATCTTACCGTAAAAACTTTACACCAAAATTTAAAATGGGTGACAAGAAAATGGAAAAATGTTAGCTTAAGTTGAGTGCTTTGCTTGGCGGAGGGGTGAGTTATTTAACTTGACGCATGACAGCCTGCCACTTTAAGTATATGATTATGTTAATATAAATAGTTTGGTCTGGCCTAAAATATGTTGAAGATTTATAACAAGATAATTTATTGGTTGCGGTTGTTTGAAAAGGTTTTACTGATAGGAATTCATAAAATCTGTTTAAACTCAGTATATTTTATTTTTTTTCTTTCAGTGATATTCATTATATTTCTTTATACTGGAATGACAAGTGCTTACCATTTATGGCCTGTAGATCCCATAGGTGGATTTTTGCTTATGATTATGGCGCCCGGTTTGTTTTTTATAATGATGGGTATTTTAATTTTAATAAGAATTATAGTTGGTTTGAGAATGAGTAAATTGGGTTATTGTAA
>CAISOX010000064.1 GCA_903887235.1 uncultured Alphaproteobacteria bacterium
TAAAAAATGGACTATGCCTATTAAAAATTGGCCTTTGGCTTTAAACCAATTTGAAATTTTATGTGGAGATTCAGGGTATGATTTAGTAACAAGAATAATTTAACTTACACAAAGAAAATGATTGACCCTAAAATGTAATATAATCAGGATCGGTAATTAATAAAAAATGTCTCTCTTTTTGAGTCATTTTTGGTCTGACTCATTGGGGTCACTTCATACATTCTTCCCCTGTTGCTGCCCAAGTCCATTTTCCAGTTCCGTATTTTAAATGCCTTTCCAGTGCCTCATATCCGACTTCACCTCCCCCTGCTCGTTTTTGCTCAATTATAAATTCTACACTTTTTTCTACAGCCTGTTTAAAAAAACATACCCCAGACTTACCCTTAGTTGTTGCTGTACAGTCACTATGATTCACTAAATTATCCTCATTATTCCAACCATCACTTTCCCCCCCCTTACAGACATAAATACTTTGTTCACAAGGCCATCTCTTTCTTTTTTCACCTCAGCCTTTATCTTTTCTATTTCATCTTTCTTTCTTATGATATCTTTTTCTTTACCTTCTATTTCTTCTTTTTTCTTCCCTAATTTAACCTCTTCCATTTTTTTACAATCCTCAAAAACTTTCTTCTTCTTCTTTAATTCCTGTAACTTGCACTGATGTACTTCTAATTTTTTTATTAGGTCAAGATTTTTCTTTTCCAACTCATTTTTTAAATTCCTGGCTTTAGCAATATCAGCTTCCTCCTGTGCTTTACTATATTGCTCCCAATCTACTTTTTGCTGAGCAAGACTCTGATTGATAATTCTCTCTACAGCCATTGCTTCTAGAGCAAATTCATTCTCAAAAAACGCTCGCTCATAATATAACTCTCTCTTTAGCTGCTCTTCATCCTTATTTCCCTTTTCATTTTGTATACCTTTGATAAGATTTATTTGCTTATCTACTCTCTCAATATCCTTTTTAATTGAGGATAACTTTTCTTTTTTATCTTCTAATGCACCTTTTCTCTCTTCCAGTTCTTGCTTGTCACTACTTTCCCTCCTATCCAATCTCTCTAACTCTTCTTCTATTTTTTCTTTATCCTTCACATCTTCTACCTCTTTTACCTCTTCTTCATATCTCATCCCTAGTATCTCCTCCAGTTTTGCTATATCTTTTTTCTTTTTTTTACATTTATTACTTCTAGCCTGCTCTATCTTGTATCTTAAAATCTTTTTTTCTGCACCATCCATCACTCTTTCTCCTTGAGTTGTGGTTACAGAAATTATAACTTCATCCCCTAATTGCTCACACCTATATTTGGCACTTATTTCCTTATCTAACTCCATTAAATTCTTTTCCCAGTAATCCTTGCTCCACTCTTCTGTTCTTGGTTTTTGTAAACATTCTTCTCTATTTGAAATTTCATCATCTGCCCTAGCTTTCTCCTTCAGTTTTTTCAAACATTTTTGCATATTTAATTTTGCTGAAGCATGATCTGAATCTATATTTTTTGCTTCCTCATAACACTTAATTGCTTCCTCATAACACTTAATTGCTTCCTCCCATTGATCCTGTTTTTGTAAACAATCCCCTTTATTACTATAGAACAAAGCTTCTTTTGGATCTAAATTTATTGCTTTGTCATAACACTCAATTGCTTCGTTATACTTACCTAATTGATAAAAACAAGCCCCCTTACTACGATATAATCCAAATTTATCAGGCTCTATTTCTATTGCTTTACTATAACACTCAATTGCTTCGTTATACTTACCTAATTGATAAAAACAAGCCCCCTTATTACGATATAATCCAAATTTATCAGGCTCTATTTCTATTGCTTTACTATAACACTCAATTGCTTCGTTATACTTACCTAATTGATAAAAACAAGCCCCCTTATTACGATATAATTCAAATTTATCAGGCTTTATTTCTGTCGCTTTGTCACTGTAGCTTGCTGCGGGGTTATTCATTTCTTGAGTAGATACACCTTTTTCTATTGTTTCACCTGAAGCTCCAGCTCCTTCTCCTCCTATTGCATTGTTATCTATACCACATAACGCATCTAGAATAACTTCATACATCCCTATCAATAAATAAGTCATCCCATATTGTGAAAAATATTCAGGATTAACATTAATGCTTTTATCTTTTTCATCGCGTTTTAACTTTTCTTGATCAAATCCATAAAAATGTTTGAAAATTGCTTTATTGCTTTCTATTGTTTCTTTATTAGCTTCTCCTATCTCCCTTAATCTCTTATATATCTCACTATTTTCTGGTATTTCTATATTATTCTTTTCACTCGTTACACCACTCCTCCCACTTAATTCACCTTCCTTGTTTAATACCTCATCTTTATCAAATTTTTCATTACCACTTAAAATTGCTCCTAAAATTTCTTTTATTTGCTTCTTATCTCCTATCTCTACTAATCTTCTTTCTATCTCTTTTTTACTAGCATCTAATCTATACCTTACTATATCCTTCTTTTCTTTTGTTGCTTTTAGATTCATTGCTGAATAATTAGAATCTGCCCTACCAAATAAACTAGACCTTTCTGTATTATTTTCATTGACTATTCTAACATCCTCTTTTCTTAATTCATTATCTCCTTTATCTTGGCAGCCCCATGCTGCCTTATCATCAATATTCTCTCCTATTACTAAATGCGCTATTAACCTAGCTGTATAACCTCCACAATATTCATTACCTGTGTTTTGTTGAATCTTTGGCAAATTACCTTCTTTCTGTTCAATAACTACTTTTTCTTTTAATCTTTGTCCTAGTCTTTGTCCTAGACTTTCTATATTTTTTGAAAAACTCCTTGTAAATAATGAGTCGTGTATTATTGCCTCTATACTTTTTTCAGACCTATCATAATTTATTAATAACTGTACTGTGTACCAATGAAAATCATTTTCTACTATCGGCACTAATATTTGCTCTATCTGATTATCAAAACCCCTGCCTACATCCCTTTCTAAAGCATCTATTATACCTTCTTCTGCAGATTCATTGATTGGTGCCAATACCATGATCTTAGTTATTTTTCCTTTTTTCTCTGCTAAAACCTCACCTTTTTCCTCTGCTAAAACCTCAACTATATCTTGATGCTTAACTCCAGCAATTCTTTTTACTCCTTTACTTGTTAATAATGCATCCACTAATATCAATACATCAATGTCACTATAATATCCCTCTACTTTTCTTGCTTCTTCTTCTTTCTTCTTACTTAACTCCTCTGCACCATAGTCTCCTATATCATTACCACTAAGGTTAATAGTATGAGAGTGTGTGGAATCTTTTAAGTGCTTTGCCAACTCCTCTGCACCATTGGCTCCTATATCATTACCACTAAGGTTAATAGTATGAGAGTGTGTGGAAGCTTTTAAGTGCATTGCCAACCACTTTGCACCTTTGTCTCCTATATCATTACCACTAAGGTTAATAGTATGAGAGTGTGTGGAAGCTTTTAAGAACTTTGCCAACCACCCTGCACCTTCGTCTCCTATTTTATTACCACTAAGGTTAATAGTATGAGAGTTTGTGGAATCTTTTAAGAACTTTGCCAACCACCCTGCACCTTCGTCTCCTATTTTATTACCACTAAGGTTAATAGTATGAGAGTTTGTGGAATCTTTTAAGTGCCCTGCCAACCACTTTGCACCTTGGGCTCCTATTTTATTACCACTAAAGTTAATAGTATGAGAGTTTGTGGAATCTTTTAAGTGCCCTGCCAACCACTCTGCACCTTTGGCTCCTATTTTATTACCACTAAGGCCACTAAGGTTAATAGTATGAGAGTGTGTGGAAGCTTTTAAGCGCTCTGCCATCCACTTTGCACCTTGGGCTCCTATTTTATTACTCAAAAGGATAATAGTACAAGGGACTTTATTTGTTAAGCAATTTTCCAACCACGATACACCTAGGAATCCTATACCATTACCACTAAGGTTAATAGTATGAGAGCGTGTGGAATCTTTTAAGTGCTTTGCCATCTCCTTTGCACCTTCGTCTCCTATATTATTATCACTAAGGTCAATATTATGAGGGACTTTGGAATCTTTTAAGTGCTTTGCCATCTCCTTTGCACCATAGTCTCCTATATTATTCCACGAAAGGTCAATATTATGAGAGTGTGTGGAAGCTTTTAAGTGCATTGCCAACCACCCTGCACCTACGTCTCTTATTTTAGTAGCACCAAGGTTAATAGTATGAGAGTGTGTGGAAGCTTTTAAGTGCTTTGCCAACCACTCTGCACCTTCGTCTCCTATTTTATTAGCACTAAGGTTAATAGTATGAGAGTGTGTGGAATCTTTTAAGTACCATGCCAACCACTCTGCACCTTGGTCTCCTATTTTATTCCTCGAAAGGTTAATAGTATGAGGGACTTTGGAATCTTTTAAGTGCTTTGCCATCTCCTTTGCACCTTCGTCTCCTATATTATTATTACTAAGGTCAATATTATGAGGGACTGGGACTTTATTTGTTAAGTACTCTGCCAACCACGATGCACCTTCGTCTCCTATATTATTATTACTAAGGTCAATATTATGAGGGACTTTGGAATCTTTTAAGTACTCTGCCAACCACGATGCACCTTGGTCTCCTATATTATTATCACTAAGGTCAATATTATGAGGGACTTTTAAATCTTTTAATTGCTTTACCAACCACTCTACACCTTCGTCTCCTATATCATTACTCGAAAGGTCAATAGTATGAGGGACTGTGGAAGCTTTTAATTGCTCTGCCATCTCCTTTGCACCTTGGTCTCCTATATTCCTATTGCTAAGATCAATGTTTTCAATGTTTTCACTATGTACATATGATTCTGCTGCTAAACTTCCTTCCCCTTCCCCTTCAGCTCCAGCATTATATTGGTTACACTTTGTATCTGCACTCTTCATAAAACTACTCCATTTTTTAATTAGCTCAAATCTTTAATTCAAATAAAATGTCCCAAAATAACAAAATTAAAAATTACCTTAAAACAGAAATACATTTTGGATGCTTTCACATATTAATCTTTTTTACAATCCGTATAAAATACTTAGTTTTTCATCTTATATAACCACAATCTCCCTTATTGACACAAATAGCTTATTAAAATAGCTTATTAAAAATATTTGGATTATTTATAAAATAATATTAATGCTATTAGTGCTAAAAAATGTTTTATATCTCTCTACTTTAGAAGTTATCATTTTACTTTATTAAAAAAAGTACCTTATTTTTATTCCTATATGTTTGTCGATACTATTAAGTCTAATACATCTGTGCATACCGATATTACAGAAATCCACACATTTTTTAAAGTTGAATCTTTATTCCAGAGATTGTTCCTAGATGTCATTTTTCAAAGACGAGTTCAGCAGATTATCAGAGTGCAGTTCAGCAACAATTTGTTTTTAATCTGGTGCTTTAGAATATTGAAGTTCACGATAAAGAGTAGACCGACCTAAGCCTAATTGTTTTGCTACTTTAGTAACTGGATCACCATCTTTTATGAGTTTTAATGCTGTCTCTATTTTCTCCATATCAAGATTTGGTCTACCTAATTTCTTTCCTCTTAATTTAGCAGCTCTAAGCCCATCCTTAGTGCGTTCAGATATTAATCTTCTTTCAAAATGTGCAATTGCTCCAAATACATGGAATATTAATTCTCCAGCAGCAGATGA
>CAISOX010000065.1 GCA_903887235.1 uncultured Alphaproteobacteria bacterium
GTTGCTTTGTTAGTTGATGATAAATGTATAGGCAAAGAAAGTTTTGTAAATAATGATAAGGGTTTTAAATCTCTAACTAAATGGCTTAAACAGAAGAAAATATCAACTTTAAAAGTCTGCATGGAAGCAACGGGAAATTACAGCAACAATATAGCTGAATTTCTATACGATAATGGACATGAAGTACATGTGGTAAATCCTGTGTGCATAAAATCTTTTGCAAAGAGCAAACTAATCCGTACCAAAATAGATGCAGTTGATGCCTTAATTATAGCCCAATACGCTAACATTACTGAATTAATTCCATATCAGCCTAAATCTGCTGCATTCAAAGAATTAAAAGCCTTGCATCGTTGTTTGGATGATTTAAAGGGACAGTGCGTTCAAATATCTAATCACCTTGAACATAAAGAGCATGTGCCTAAATCTGTAACTTCAACATGGAAAAAATTACTCAAAGATTTTAAAAATGAAATTAAAAATATTGAAAATTCATTAGATGAACTCGCAATGAGTTGTTTACTAAATTTTAAAAATTGGTATTTCTATTCATCAAAGAAATCCGTACTTTGTGTCGTAGCAAGCTCATCAGTAGAATTATCTCCTTCTCCTATTTTTTTTAAACCCATTTCTTTCATTATTTCTAATGCTTTTTTTCGCTCTTCTTCTGGAACCTCATGAGTTATTCCGTGCTCTTCATAATCTTGAACTGCTTTCGCTAGCACTTTATCAAGCAAACTTTGTTCAATAATCCTATTATCTTTTGACATTTTTCTTATTTCTTCATCAAGTTCAGCACTAAACCTTGTTCTTTCTTTATGATCAGACATTTTGTACCTTATCATTTTAATTTACTCTGCGTTAAGTTTACAGAAATTATTTCAATTATGCAAGACGATGATAAGTCCTGCGCAAATTTGTAACGATTCTTGAAGTAATGTAGAGTAAGGCGGTCCCATTGCTGAGAGCGCCTTACTCTACAACTATATCCAAAATCTCCAAAAAACTGAAAAGGAAATAATTCATTCCTTACCTTAATTTCTTATAGCATAAGAATATCTGGAGCAAATTCTTTTAAAAATTTATCAATAGAATTGAGCCTTTTTCTAACAGAGTTAATATTCCAAGTTGTAATATTAACTCTGTTATTATTTTTTATCTTTGACCTCACCATGATCCTCTATATCTGACTAAATGCACTTATTTGAGCGCTTACTTACAAATGAATCTCCCTTTACTTTTAATTCTTTTGTTTGACTTTTTTGTTTACTCATAATTTTTACCAATATTTTATTACATTATTTATATATTTTTATATTAAAAATGTCTCTCTTATATTGGTCTGATTTTTGGGGGTCACTTCAGTAAAAGGTGAGCACTAGTATGTAATACAAATAATAAATTTTGAGAAGTATAAATATACCTTAATTTCTTTGTACCGCCCTACCCTATTAGTTTATAGTTCCCTTATTAAACACAGTTCAGTTTGCATTGAAGTAATTGAGCAATACATCTAAAAAGACTTGGCCATAACGCTTAATTTTAGCCTCTCCAATCCCCGTTATTTCAGATATTTCATCAATTGACATGGGCTTTACTTTAATCATTTCTACCAATGTCTTATCATGAAATACTACATAAGGCGGAACTTTCTGCGCTTTTGCTATTTCTAATCTTTTTAATTTTAATAACGCTAATAAATCTTTTTCTTTTTGTGTTTCTATTTTTAGTAATTTTATTTGATCCTGAATAGCTGCTTTATATTCTTCCTTGGCATTAATTTTAGCTCCCTTAGTATATTTTCCTAATTCTATATTTTCCTTTTCTTTTAAAAATTGCATACCTCGGTCAGTTATCTTAAGAGCGCCATGTCCTATCATATCAACCATAAGTAAATTTCTAGAGACTAATTGCCTAAAAATACTTAGCCACTCTTGTTTGCTGAATTCCTTGCCTATCGCATATACACTAATTTTATCATGGCGGAAGTTTTTTATTCTTTGATTATCTACTCCCATCAATACATCTATAAGATACATTATCCCAAACATTTGATTAGTTCTATAAACACAAGAGATTGCTTTCTGAGCTATAATTGTACCATCAAAAGTTTCTGGCTTATTGATACATGTGTCACAATTATTGCATGGCTCACACCTATCTCCAAAATATTCTAGCAATATCTGTCTTCTACATGATGTAGCTTCACATAAACCTAATAAATAATTTAATTTTTGTCGCTCTATCCTCTTTTGATTTTCTGGTGCGTTAGAATTTTCTATAAAACTTCTCTGTATTGCTATATCTCCCAAACCATAATACATTACAGCATCTGACGGCAATCCATCTCTACCAGCCCTACCAGTTTCTTGATAATAACTTTCTATATTTTTTGGTATGTTGATATGCACCACAAATCTTACATCTGGTTTGTCTATTCCCATTCCAAATGCTACTGTTGCAACCATTATTATATTTTCTGCCTCAAGGAATCTTTTGAGATTTCTTGTTCTTTCATCTGATTCCATCCCTGCATGATACATCAGAACATTTAACCCTTCTTGCTTTAGATAATCTGTTATCTCTTCAGTTTTTTTACGAGATAAACAATACACTATTCCCGTTTCCTTATTGTGATGTTTCTTAATAAATTCTAAAAGCTGTTTTTTTGGATTTTGCGCTATTGCTATCGCATAATTGATATTTGGACGATCAAAACCTGCTACGAATGTTTTGCCATTTTCTAGTCGCAATTTTTGTATTATATCTTTTCTTGTAGGCGCATCTGCCGTTGCTGTTAATGCTATACGTGGCACTTTTGGAAATTTATCTGCTAATTTACCTAATTCTATATACTCTGGTCTAAAGTCATGTCCCCATTGAGAGACACAGTGTGCCTCATCTATTGCAAATAATGAAATTGGTACTGAAGATAGTAGTTCTAAGAATTCATCCATCAATAATCTTTCTGGTGCAACATAAAGTAAATCTAACTTATTATTTTTCATAGCATCTTTTATTTGCCATACTTCTTTTCTGCTAATATTTGAATTTATAGTCGCTACTTTTACCCCTGATAATCTCAGAGCACTTACTTGATCTTGCATTAATGCTATCAACGGTGAGATTATAATTGCTAAACCTTCTAATACTAAGGCTGGTATTTGATAACATAACGACTTTCCACCACCTGTCGGCATTAGTACAAAAGTATTTTCACCATTTATCACATTGTTAATTATTGCTTCCTGTTCTCCTCTAAATTCATCATACCCAAAAATATGCTTCAATATGTATGAAGGAGATTTATTCATTGGCTACTGATCTATAATATACTGAATGACTTATTCCTGTTATTGCATAAATTTAACTTATTGAGAATTTGTTTGTTTCTAATTGTGATTTTAACTTCCTCTTCTTTTCTGATCTATAGTTTTACAAGGAACCTCTAATAACTTTGGATTAGCGATAATAATTGCCAAACGCTGCGCTCTTGATATTGCAACATTTAATCTATTTTTACTAAAAAGAAATTCTATATTTCTTGGTAAGTATTCTGCGCTTGATGTAACCATAGAAACTAAAACTATCGGAGCTTCCTGTCCTTGAAAATTATCTACTGTACCGACCCTTGCATTTTTAGGTAATATAGATCTCAAATAATTTACTTACACATTATAAGGAGTTGCTATCAAAATATCATCTTCAGTAATATACCTTACTACTCCATTGTAATTAATTTCTTGATTTAATGGCACCGTCAAGGTATTAGGCTGCGGGGATTAAGACTTATGCATCCAGCTTATGATTGCAGATCAATACAGATCTTAATATTGACTTTATTTTGAACGGCACATCCCCAACATATTTACAACTTTAATTTCAATTTGATATGATATTTATCATTCCTCACTAAATTTACCACATAATAAATCGTGGTATCTCAATGAAAAAAACTCCTTCTTATCGTCAGTAATAATAAAATCAAGTAGAGATGTTCTCATTTTATCAAGAGCATCACCTAAATTAGTAGCTAATTTAGTACTTTTAGCGATATCCTGATTAATACAAAACTTTTTTTCAATAAGTGCAATGGATTTAGTACTTTCAACATCACATAAATCAATAATATTACCAATTAGTTTATATTCATTTTGATTTTGAAATGAAGTTAATGAAGTAATCTCTGAATCTTGATTAAACGCGATACAAAGAAAAGAATAATCAGTATTTTGAAATGAATTAAAAATACATGGTAATATGCTTAAAATATTAGTTTTACGTGATATAGATTTGTTAATATTAATTTGTTTCATAAATCTTCCCTTATTTATAGTTGTAAAATTAATTACTACTTAGGCAAAAAGTAAAGTCAATAAATATATTTACATACCTCTAAAAATTGCCAGACTCATATTTATATAGATTTAAGTAAAAATAAATCTCAGTGCTGTTGTTTATATTATTCTTCATAGCACCCTCCCCTATTATATAAAATAAAAACGTTTTGTTACTGTTCATACATCTATCAACTAACACTGAAATATTATAATTGAATCTTTTTAAATAAAATGGATTCATTACTAATAACTTTATAAATCATCTGACTATCTTTTTAATAAATATCCGCATCTCTATATTGACATGGTTGATGTTTTGCTTTAATAAATAGATTTAGATGAACTTATATTAATCAATGTTAATGGACATAAAAATATCACAGCCTAAGATGCCTGCTACTGTAGCAGCAGAGTTACTAGGAGTAAGTATACAGGCTATACATAAACAGCTAAAATCTCTTGATATTAAATGTCCCAAGATAGGGAATAAATCGTATATCACTCATAGTATCGCACAAAAACTATTTAATCTGAGTTTCAATAAGAAAAAAGTAGCTTTTCAAATAGTAAAAGGTGGAACAGGTAAAACAACAGCAATGCATAACGTTAGTTGTGCTGCTAGTTTATATGGAGCAAAAGTTTTAGCAATAGATTTAGATCCACAAGGTAACTTAACAGATGCATTTAATATAAATCCAGAAGAAATACCAACTATGATTGATGTTATTGAGGAGAATGTAAGAATAGAAGATGCTATAATTAAGGCTGAAGATGGGATAGATCTTATTCCAAGTAGAATTGAAAACGTTACGTTAGATAGTAAATTAGCCTTAACAAGAGCACCTCTTCATAATGTATTTAATAATATATTAGAAAGAATAGAACATAATTATGATTTTATATTCTTGGATTGCCCTCCAATGATCGGACATTCTGTCACTGCAGCTTCCTTATATGTTGATGTTATGTTAATTCCTCTTAATCCAGATAGATTTAGCGCTAAAGGTCTGCAAATTTTAAAAGACGAGATCAAAAACATCAAAAAACAATATAAAAAAGACCTTCATTACAAAATATTTTTAAATAAGTTTAGTGGTAACACAATATTGTCTGATAAAACCTTACAAACCGTATTTAATGATGAATCTGAAAGTGGCAACACGCTAAACACAGCAGTAAGACAAAGTCAGGAAATACCAAATGTAATTGATGAAAAACTCAATCTATTCAGTTCGGTAAAAAAATCTACTGCCAAAGATGATTTTGATCTATTAACTAAAGAGTTACTTGGAATTAAAGTTATAAAAAATAAATAAAATATGCCTAAAATAGAAGATTTACAAACAAGTAAGAAAAAAATATTTAAAAAAAGAGAATATAGACCTTACAACCCAGAGGGTGAATCACTAGAGCAAGAATTAGTTGTTAATCAAGATCCAATTTCTATTGTTTCACACCACAAAGACATGGTAATAGAGATAGATACTTATGTCATTAAAAATTGGGAATTTCATGACAGACCAGAAAATGAGTTAGGTGATATAGATGCATTAGCAGAAGAGTTTTTGTCTATGGGACAGCAGATCCCATGTATAGTAAGAAAACTACCTAATGATAGCAATTTTCAATATGAATTAATTGCAGGGGAAAGAAGATGGAGAGCAGCACAAAAAGCACATCTTCCTCTTAAAGTATTGGTGCGAAATTTATCAGATAATGAGGCGGCTCTAGTACAAATATCAGAAAATTCTAACAGATCAGCGCTATCTGATTATGCTAAAGGAATGAGTTATGCAAAACTAATTGAAAAAAAAATATTGAGTCAGTCAGATTTAGTAGATAAATTAAAAATAAGCAAACAACAAGTTTCTAGATTATTATCATTTAGCAAAATACCACTGCAAATACAGGAAGCTATAAAAGATATGACTAAAATAAGCTCTGGTACTGCAGAACAAATAAAACAATTAAGTATTAAAGGTGAGAAATATATAGAAGGTATATTGAAGTATGCGCAGCAAATTGCAGAAGGGACAATTGGTAAAAATAAGTTAACTACTCTTGTTAATAAATACGTTAATCAAGTAGAAAGCATTCCCTCAAGTGAAAAAATTTACTCTCATAATGGGAGACATTTATACACTTGGAGGAACGATAACAATTCTATACCATCCATACATTTTCCAAGAAATATCTCATTCTTAATATCTAGCGGTAAATTAGATAAAGAACAGATATCCCATTTATTTAAAAAATTATTAGAGGAGATGCTTATGGAAATTAAATAAAAAAGACCTTCTAAAAGCTTCAACTACTAGAAGGTCTATCTATCTTACAAATCCGCATAATGAATGCACGAAGTGTAACTTGTAACTCATTATTCAAGCTATACCATATAAGTATTCATTGTGCAATAAATTTATCAGTCCCCTCGGGGGGACTTTTTATTGAGAGGTGAATATGAATTTTAATTACACAAATATACATACAAATAATGAACTAAAGATATCTAATAAAACATGCAATATATTTGACACAAATTTAGCCAATATAATTGGCATTGAAGCTGCATTATTTTTAAATAAAATGAATTACTGGGTTTCTAAATGTGGGAGATATTTGCCAAATCATGAGGGTGCATGGATATACAATTCTCTCCCCTCTTGGAAAAAACAATTTCCTTATTTATCTATGTATAAATTAAGAAAAACTATTAAAACTCTAGAAGATACAGGTTTAATTAAGTCTGTTAAGATTAATGCTAGAAAATGGAACCACACAAAATGGTATACTATAGATTTAAAAAAATATAATTCCTTAATTACTATGCACTCTGAAAGCCACTATACAAAGAATGAAGAGAGTATTAATTTATCTGATATAAATAATAATAACTATACAAGTAATGTTTTTAAATTAGCATCTAAAAAAATTAAGTCTATTGCTTCTGCAAATACAATTTTACTTACTGAAAAGACAACAAATCGATCTGTCGATTTTCATCAGATCATAATAACAAAGAATAACTATACAAATAAATCTTCTTATAAAAAGACTAATATTGAATTAAAAAATACTTTAAAGGAAAAAATAGAAGAAAATTCTATAAAACCTAATGAAAAAGAAATAATAAATAAAATGGTCTACATATGGAACAAAGTATTTGAGTATTCAATCAGTCCAATTAAAGCTTATAGTAATAAAAAGAACCAAGAAGTATTATTAAATCTTTATAAAACAGCATTTAGCGGAGATCTAAATAATTGGAGGGAATATGCATGCA
>CAISOX010000066.1 GCA_903887235.1 uncultured Alphaproteobacteria bacterium
GTATATTGAAGCCTTCTATAATTCTCATAGAAGACATTCTTTTTTAAATTATTATTCCCCTAATAATTTTGAAATGTTACACTACAAATTATATAAAAATGTTGCTTAACTTTCACTCCATGTTTCGGGGGTCACTTCAAATGACGAATATTTAGTATGATTTGACAAGAAAAAATAATTTTTCATCAGCATTGCATTCACATTTAGCCTTGTAAACGGCCGGTAATTAGCGGGTTTAACCCGAATGTGGTCCCCCAGCACAGCTAGCTTAGCATTGGTCCAATTAAGAAATTTTTAACATGCTTGTATAGCAGGATTAAAGCCTATTTAATTGGGGTGGGGTTATGCAACAATGCGCTCCGTAGTTGATATTTTACACGACTTCATATACACTAACAGCATGTTTTATAACTCATTATTGGTAATAAAAATGTTAAAAAATAACACACCTATTCCAGTTCAAGCTTTCTTAAAATATTACAAAAATGGAGCTGAAAGACAAGATGAAAATTTAGAATTACAACAATTTTCTTTATTCATGCGGGTTTCTCTTGATAAGTGCAAAGTACAAGATTCTACTTTAGACACTCTTGAGTACATTGGAAAATTTCTTTCTAATTTTTGCAAAAATAGTGAGAACCACAATCAATTATCTTCAGAAGGACAGGAAATAATAAATGGATTTTATAATATACATGATGATCTTTGTGTATCTAAAATAATTGATTTTTCAGGTTGCGAAATAGATGGGTGACTATGTTTTTGATTTTGAAGGATCACTAGACAAAGACTTTTATGAGACTAAATTCGTTATCTGATTTTACTATAACCATCTTTATTCCTTATTTCAATACCAACTAGAAAAGGAGAAGAGCCAAATTTTATTTGCTAGAAACTAAATAAGTAAGTGTATTTTAACTTTCTATAAAATCCTTTGCTTCTAATGAATTAAGGCCTGTATCCTGTTCTAAAGCTTTAGTTAAAAAGTCTTAATATTCAGCAGAAACATGTAACTTGTCATTATTCTCATATAAAGAATGTAGATAATGATCAACTCTTACATACAAAGGTTCAATACCATCATATTGTTTATCATCCAATTCTTTTTTTTCTTTATTTACAGTAGCTATGATATTTTCCTGTACGCTTTTTTGAAGTTCTTGTATCACTTCAAGAGATAAGGTTTCATTTTTTTCATTCATGACATTACCTGATTATTGAACATGCAGATTATACATCCTAAACTAAATCATTACAAGTTAATTTATCGGGTTTATCGTTTGATTTAATAGGGGTTAGTTAAACTTGATACCGTCTAAAAGTCAAATAAAAAATCATAAATTTTCAGAAATAAAATTAGAATTAAAAGTGGTATTAGATTTAAGGCATCGTCATGTATCTTGAAAAAGCAAGAATAAAATACTTGTAAATAAGCTGTTATGAGATTAGCTATTTTATAACGGCCGGAAGGAGTGATTCTGAGGCATCGTCAAGGCATTAAGCCAGGTAACTTGATAAGAACCTCCCTCCATAAAAGTCTAAAGTTGGACGGTATCTTAGAAAAACCTAAATAGTAGGTTTATTCTGTATTCACATGAGTAGCTTTAAACTTTTAATATTTTAAATAATACAATTGCAAATGTTGACACTGGAATTTCTGTGCATAGTTATTTGCAGGGCGTTACTACAATAATAAATATCTCCAATAATATCATTAAGAATCTTGCAGTCGGTGGCGGATATTATGA
>CAISOX010000067.1 GCA_903887235.1 uncultured Alphaproteobacteria bacterium
ATACATCAATAAATAACCTCTTTTTTTATCGATTGTCAACTCTACTTTTTAATGCGGCACTAGATTTTTTAAAATATCACTACTTTCTTGCATTTTGAATATTAATTATATCTTTCTTCTCACATCATCAACCAACCTTATTACCACCATTACCAAGTCCTCGTTGCCATTTCCGAACGTTTATTAACCTGGGGCCTATATCTGGATTTATAATCCATATACAAGAGATTATGGAAGATGCACTTAACCGAATGCCATTGTCTGACTGGAAACCCCAATTAATTATTCATAAGTACCAGCCTATCTTTCCGTTGTATACAACTAATCTATAAATAACTTATTATATATTATTAAACAAATCTACCTTTTACTCTCCCTTCTTCTATTTTGCCCTCTCTTTTGAATGCTCTCCAATTTATAAGTTAGTCTTGGTGAAGGTGTTGTTGGTGATGATGGGTACAATAATAAACTCCATACATTATACTACCTATGGCAGCTGCTATATATATTATTGGACTTTCATACCAAGTATAGCTACCTTGTTCAATATTATAGTCTAAATTACAAAATCCATTATTATGTATATCGTTCAGATCTTGCTTTCCAAATAATTCAGTACAATAGTAGGTATAATCAAAGTTCAGAGCTTCTATTATACCTAATTTATTAGCAGCATTATAAGTATCGCCGTGCACTTTTAATCCAGTAATATTGTGCAAAGAAATATTATAATCTTTAACTTCTTTTAAGACTGCTTCTATATTATTGATACAATTTTGATTAGTAAAACATACTTTCTCAGTAAACAAATCCACTTTATCTTTAGGTATTTTTTCTAACAAATTTTCACTAATAGTTAAATCAGCTAAATGCATAATTGCTACTTTAGATTTTATATAGGTAGGAGAAGCTAGCCCTTGCTTAATATTCAGTAAATAGTGAGTAAGAATGCTTTCTATATTCAATTGATAGAATAAATTTTTATGACTTTGATTAATTAAACTAGTAATGCTCTTCAAGTCGCCAACCCTTCCATGGACCACCATTGATTTACAATTATGTTCTCCAAGAGTGACAACAGTGGAATTATATGGTAATTCTTCAAAAGCCCACTTCTCAACTAATTGCCCATTACAAGAAGTAAGTAAAACATTAATCGGAACTTTTAAATCTTGGTTAATGGATTTCGCTATAATTTCTTTTATAAGAATCTTAGCTGGCATATAATGTCCAGTACCCTCAGGCATTCCAGAATGCATCTTAGCTAGTTTATCTGGCGTATTAAATAACCAAATCTCAGCATCACTACATTCTGGTCCCTTATGAGGTTTTTCACCATAATATACTTCTGGAAAACCAGAGTATTGGTTGCCAGCTCCATGAGCGTTAATAATAAAAAACTTGATTAAGTGATCTTTTGTATAATCTGATATGACTTTCTTAAGTGATTGACTATTAATATTGTTATTATCTCTAGCATCAATAACTAAAACACTCAAACCATGTTTATGAAATGAAGATATCATACCAGGTATATTAATTGGCTTTGTTCCATCTGGTCCTCTTAAATATACTATCGCTTCGCTTTGGCCCAGACTTTCATATAAATTATATGTATCATACATTACAACATTTTTATTTTTAGGAAAAACAAGTTCAAATCCTTCAGTTTGAAAATTCTGTAAGCTAGTAGTATTAAATCCTTTAGTACTCAGATAATATAACAGCGAATAACCATCTTCACTTAAAACTTCCCTATAGTAGCTATAGTCCCTAGCTACTTTTATTATCGTATTTTGCAGAGCATCTTTTTTCCTATTATTATCTATAGTATAGTGCCCTGTAAATTCAGTAGTTCTCAAAAAATTATTGGCAAAATGATTTCGTAATTCTTGAGATAAATACTGATTATCTAGTAATTTCTCTACGTATTGTGTTTGTCGAGAGATAAACTCCCAGAAAGATAAATCCTCACTAAAAAATATTAAGTTCTTTTGTTGTTGTAAACCCAGATTCTTAAAGAACTTACTCTTAAATAAGACATCAACTACTTCTGTCTCTTGTTTTATTAAAAATTTTAAAATGTGAGGTGTATCCGTCCATGCAGTAGAAATAACTTTATATTGACTCTCAGTAGATAAGGAAGTTAAAGCCTTACTATTTAAAAATGTTTCAAGCAATTTTACATCTTTTTTTCTAATAAAAGTACGAATTACAGTATCACCATTGGGTGGCTGAGGATTACTAAAAACTTCTACTTTAAAATCTTCACTTAACGAATTAATGAAATTGCTTTGCAGTACAGTATTTAAATTTTTCTCTAAATTAATAGATTTTAATATATCACTATTATTTAATAGCTCTTTTTTCTGTATATTACTAAGCTTTTTTATAATTTCATTATTTTCCAAAACAGCTGAAAGTTCAGCTTCACCTTTCTTTGCTAATAACCATAGGCTTAGATGATTAGCTTCACATTGTTCATTTAAAATTTGAAATACACTACTCTCATCTAATCTAATAAAAGCTTTGCTATTTAGTAATGAATTAATATATTGTGCCCCTTTCCTAATAGTAAAGCATAAAGGTGTGTTACCAGAACTATCTCTATTATTTAAAATATTAAAAAGCTCTTTGTTATTTAACTGATTAACTAAGGTATTATCTAAAACCGCTTCTAAATGTTGCGGTGAACGAGAAATTGCATTTTCAATAACGGTAGCACCTGTAGAGGTATAATGAGTAAATAGTGCGAATATCTCTTTATCACTCATTTGCTCTTCGCGAGAAAGAACCTTTAAATGATCTTGAACTAGATCTGCCTTTTTATTTTGAATAATATTAGATAATTCCTTAGCTAAAGATTTAATTTTATCTATTGTACTCATTTTTAACCTAAGTCATCATAATGTATCCCTACTTGTTCTAATACTTGAGTTTGCAGTTCGTGATTTAATGAACGAAAAACTTCTGAATCTTGTAGAATTTTTACACAATCCCCAGACCCTTTTGAATGTAGCACTTCTAAAAATGTGTCCCCTGTTTGGTCTTTAGCACTAAATACTTGAATTACTTCTTTTGGAGAAAGATTTAGAAAAGTATCGCTATTGATTATAGCTTTAACATGGTTAGGTGAATGGTTGAGAGCAGAAATTAATATAGGTTCACCGTTTTGGTTATATGTAGTAAGTACATCAAGTTGTTGCGTGGAGTTAAGCTGCTTAAAAATTATATCATGATTAAATATAGAAGATATATAATCAGGTCCTTTAGAAACTGCTACTTCCACTAGTTTTTTACCATTGTCATTCTTATGTGTAACCAACTCTAATATACTCTCTCCTGGTAGATAAAATTCGCTGTATTTATCTAATGAAATAAATAACTTTGTTAAAGGCTGAGTTAAAACTACAAATGAAAGTAAACTATTACCATCAACATGATCATTTAATAAAATGCTATTTAAGGCTTCAGCTGGTAACTTCTGCAAAATTTCTATATTCATTACGGTCTTAAAATGTTCTACAGAAGAATTAGCAGCAGACATAAATAATTTTATATCATTTGAATCTTTCAAAGTTAATACCTTAAATAGATCAACAGCAGACATATTTTGTACCGCTATGCTGCTAAATACCGCCTTTATAAAAGCAGAAGATTCATGTTTCAAAGCATATTCTACAAAACTAATCCCATACTCATTCTTTTCTGTTAAGCTCTTTAGTCTGTATTCTGCCCCTAGTTTTAAAAATGCCTTGCTATTCAAAACAGCTTTTATATGATTTGGAGATGTGCGGGCCACCTGCTCTAAAAGACTATACCAATGGTTATCTTTTACATTTAGAACAGTATATATATCTTTCTCTTCTAGTCCGTCTAGTAAAATACTGTCTAGAATCGTTTGTAAATACTCAGGAGATTGGTTGGAACTCAACGCTAATATATTTAACCCTAGATTAGTTTTTTCATTTAAAAAATTGAATTTCTCTTCTGAAGTCAACAAGCTGAACTTTTCATTTACAAAGTTTATTAATTCTTTGATATCAGCATTATGCTTAATTTTTGATGCTATTCCTTGTAGGGTAAGCTGATTAGTCATATTTAATTCACTCATAATCATACACTTTGACATTACTAGTTGATAATACACTACTCAACCTACTTTTACTACCGAAATTTTATTCAGAGCTCCAGGGTTTTTTCCTTGTCGCATCTGTTAAAATGGTAAAATTTTTTAATAGTCTGTGACAAATAATAAAAGATCACGATGTTAAAAATAGAACCAAAATTACTTCCAGTTTTTTGTTGGAGTAAATGCTAAAATTTTTCAGCATCTCTTAAAGCTTGAATTTGAATATCAAGTGATTGTTGACCTGTAGACACTCTAGCATAACCAAATAATCTCATAAAACTGTACATTAAATCGATTAATAGACAAGGGTGTCTACTAATAGTTAAAAAACGATATAATAGACGTTGTAAATCACAAGTTTTTGCATGTCTACTAATTTATAATTTAATAGACAGTATCGAACTTGAAAATTACTTTATAATTTTTATGCACTTTAGTTAATTTAACTTTGCCCAACTATTTTATAATCTTCTGCTAATATTTCATATGGAATATTTAGTGCGCTATGAATATTTCTAATCATTCGTAAATTTAATTTTCTTTGTTTATTTAATATTTCAGAAACTCTACTTTTGCTTCCAAGAATTTTTTCTAGTTCAGTGCGATTTACATTTTTTTGCTCTATTATGA
>CAISOX010000068.1 GCA_903887235.1 uncultured Alphaproteobacteria bacterium
GCTTCATGCCTTTCTTCACAGAGAAACACTACGGAAACCCGCGGTTACATTGTCCCTGGGGCTTCACACCATCATGTTACCATAATCGCATGCCCAGGTAGGGAACGGCTGGCGGAACAGCCGGTTGCTTCCGATATCTCGCAGCAACAGTTCATTATACGACTTCACGTCGCGCGGACATGTCTTAAGCTAGCTGCGCGAGCCCCCCCCCACTAAATTGGGAAATTTTTAATTTGATTTTCGTATTCTTCTTGGCAATCACTAAGTGATAGTTTTGAATAAATCTCTAGCGAATGATGATTTTCATGACCAGAATAAGGCTGTATAAGGGCATCATCTACACCTTTTCTCTTCATCCAAGTGAATAAAAAATGCCGTAATTTATGCGGGGATATAGAGTGTTCAATACCAGCTTCTACTGTATATTTTTGCATTATTTTTCGTATTCCTCTATCAGAATATGGTTTTTTCCAGCTAGATTCAAATAAATAGGTGGCTTTTTCTTTTTTTGCACTCTCCATATGAACGGCTAGGACTTCCATAAATGCTTTTGGGAATGGCACTATTCGATCTTTACTTCCTTTCCCTTTTGTTATTCTAATTTGGCAATTATCTAAATCAACATCTGATAATTTAATACTAATAAGTTCAGATACTCGTGCGCCAGTGTAGATCAATGTTTTGACTATTACAACATATTTCATATTTCTTGATTTCCACACAGCTTTATAATATTTATCTATTTCTTCTTCTGTTGGTACATAAGGTAGTTTTTTTGGTTGTTGTCCTGAATCTACTTTAATACCCATTTCTTTGCGAATATGCCTGAACACTTCTCTTAAATAATTATAGTCTGGTTGTTCTTTTTTAAGTAATTTAGAGAATTGCTTTGCTTTATCTCGTACTGGTGTTCTTGTCATAGATTCTCCGCTACTATATTGGAATTGATTGATATGCGCTGATTAAAATCAATAGGGAATAAACCATATGGATTGATATGCATGAAAAGTAGTGGCGTAAGTGCTCTGTAATCCTCTGCTGTTAGTTTGTTTTTCCAGTGTTCAGCAGATAAGACTTGCTGAATAATTAATGCGTTAATGTATACCATACATACCTGTAATAAATGTAAACATAACACAGAAAGCTCTTGATCTTCAGTTTTGTTTGTTTTCATTTCTCCTAATTTACCATAAAAAATAAAGTCCATAACATTATTCATTCTCTCTACAACATTTAGACCTTCATTAATCTCGATTCTTAACTCTTCTTTTTCTAGATATTCGCACAGAAAAATACTTTTATTTGCTCTGCCTATTTCTATTAATGCTTTATATACTGGGTGGTTGTAGTTTTCTTTACTAAATCTTTTTACTAGCACACTAGGTTCTATAAGTCCTAGTTTTAGGGCTACTATATATTGAACAATTTCATCATAATTTTCTTCAATGATTTTCCAATTTATAGTTCCTTTGATAATTTTTGATATATTATTATATTTTTGCTTGTCATTTGCTGATACAGCATAAACTTTTTGTTTATTAATAGCTTTAAATCTAGGTAATAGGCTAAAATCAAGTAAATAACTTGCTGCAAATCCAAGCTCGCTTTGACCGTGAGTATCTGTAAATACACGATCCATATTCATTTTAGTGTCATGGTCAATTAATCCCTTCATCATTGATCCTACTTCAGAAGAAGAGCAGCTTTTTAATTGCGAATAAATACAAAGTGCTTTTTTATCCACATTCCAATAAATCATCACTCCCCTCCCTTTATAACGATGATGCCACTCATTGATAAGATTTTGATCCCATGCACTTACTTGCGTTGAATCACATGCGACAGTAGTGGTTGCTTCTCCCCATACCTCTTTGTTACGAATCTCAAGTACATTATTTACCACTAAACGAATTGCATTTCTCACATTTGTTTTATTGGTAAATCTTTTTTTCACATAACATAAATTACTATAGTTAACATCGCCATTTGCTATACTAATTCTTTTTAACCCAGTATTACTGCCTATACCATATAGGCATAATAATAACCGTTTTCTAAGATCATTTTTATTAATATTGCTGCTGCGAGCAATAGTCTCCATTTGTTCCGTAAAATTAATAAGCAAATCACATTCTTTTAAAATATCTATAAGATTAATACTAGACCATTTGTTAATAATCTCTTTTTGCAATGCATCAATATTTTCTGGCTCTTTTTGCGCTTCAGATAGCGTAATAGTAATATTTTTATCGGTGCTACTTGCTTTAATTTTAACAAGCTTATTATCAACAATACTAGAATTTAAAGATTCTAACCTACATCCTAATAACTTTTTCAGCTGCTCTATGAATTCTTTAGCACATATTGGTAGACCAAGTATCTCATAGTAAGTTTTTTTATTTTGTTGAAAGTCCTTAGGAAGATCTTCATTAGGATCACGATAGCGATAGCTACCCTCAATCCATACCGCTTTATAAGTTAGGAAAGATGTTAATTGCTCTAAAACTACAATCTCATAGTTATATTTATTTACTATTTTATTATTATCTTCTTTTGTAACTACCATTGATTCCCAAGCAGAAGAAATAATATTATCTAAAGGTGCTATAGCTTTATAACTATCAGCATCTGATTCATCCCAATATTTATTAATAAAATTAACAGCTTCTAAAATAGATTTATAATCTACATGATCTTCTTTTAAGGGCAATACTTTTAGTATAGCCAGCAATACCTTTCTACTACCATGCACATAATGACTGTTAATTTTTTCTTGTATTTGTTGCTGATACCATTTACCTCGACGCTTCAAATCATCAATTACTTCTAATAACTTCTCTTTAGAAACCTCTGGATATATCTTTTCTTCTATGGTGTTCTTTGGATTATGTACACTAGCTATTGCAAGTCTTTCTAAAATATCAAGCTTACCCTCAACCCTCTTAATCTCTTTTATAATATTGTTATCTACATATTTTTTCGCTTTAGTGCGCATACGATGTACTAGCTTGATAAAAGTATCCGCCAATAAATCCAACATCAACTGTCGCTTTATATGGAAGAATATTGCCATAACAGCATATTTTGCTATTGTGTTGAATTCTAAAATATTGTTGGGAGATAAAGCCATAACACGATCATAATATTCAAGTAATAATTTACGATCTACATTACTAAATACTGTTGCCGGTAATTTAATTTTACTAAGTAGATTAATCCTATCTATCGCATAACTGACATTTTTAAGTCGTGCTCCAGGAATATCTTTTTTTAATTCAGACAGCTCTATCATCCCTTCTTCTGAATTTTCACTGCTCTCAGTAAGAACCTGATCAATTAAATACCTATGATCAGCATTAAGATTTTCATAAATAGATTTGAAAAATTGCTGTTCAAATTGATATTTAGCAGTATTAATATACCGATCTAGCTGACTATCCTTAAATATTTCAATTTTATTTTGTTGAAAATATGTCTTCACCTGTTCCATCAATAATCCCTTTGAGGGATTGCGTGGTAATATCTCTTTTATCAGATATTCAATAAACTGATTTGAGTCATTATTAGTAGCTTCTCGATACCCAAGGTAATTTCTAATTTGTTGACGAAATCTTTTAGTCAGCCTTTCTCCCCATTCAAAGCCTGTAATCTCTACCATAGAAATATTTAATTCAAAAGATATTTGTGATATTAGTTTTTGAGATATTTCATTTTTATTTATTGCTGGAAATTTTACATAAGTATTAAAATATATGAGCATGATAGCAAAGGCTAATTGATTTTGCTCATCATTTTTCTTTTTGCATAACTCAATATCGTCTGGCGAAAGTAATAATATTTTATGCATTAATTTAAGTTTCTAGAATGGTCAGTGTCGGTAGCATTTTTAATGAATAACAATTCATTAAATTGTTTTTAAGCTTTGAATTTACCTTAAAATATTAAAAAGTACAGACATTTATTTTGCAGGAACTTTGCTTGACAATATTATATACTTCTTTTACAATGCTTATTAATTGATAATTGAAATTAACAAGAGGTTTTATGTCTGATTACGATTTTTTTGAAGGTATTTCTAGTGAAGCTCCAATACAGGAGTTTGCTGATTATTACAGTATCCCGCATGAAGAGGTGACCCTTTTACCAAAGCCCATTCAAGATTTTGGTATTACATTAATAGCTTTAATGGAATCTAAGCCTATCCATGATGCTAAATCTGTAACTTATTTAAAGAATTTTTTAGAAGCCTTTTGTCATGAAAGTACTAACTATAAAAATTTAACACAAGAAGGAAAGGAAGCTATTGATAAGATGATGAACTCTGATAATGAATTCATAATGGATAGTGTTAGTAAAGTGAAGTGTTGATTTATGGATGAATATATAGACTACAACACTGGAATAGACGAAAAGTTCTACGCTGATTCACTGCCGTACTCAGAAGGGGTGCAACTAGCTGCGCATAATTCATTCTCTTCTGTTGAAGATGGTTTTATCCATCACCCGCAGCAGCATTTTGATGTTAAGCATCAATTTAAATTTGGAGCTAGAGGTTTTATGGTGGATGTTTATAATAGTCCTAATGACCATACGCTTTTATTGCACAATCAAGATTTATCGTTTTTATCGGGCATTGGTTCTTCTGCTACAAAAACATTTTATTTTGAAGATTACTTAGAAGATATCCATTATTTACTGCAGAAATATCATAAATCTGTCATAACTCTAATTATAGAAAACGGTAAATCAGTGGATTCCGCTAAAATAAGAAGCGCCTTAGATAATGTTGGTTTGAGTAAGTATTTGCTAATTAAAGATCCTAATGATAAAGAGGTTACTTTTGGTCATATGAGAAATCTTGATGAGCGCTTAGTTGTGTTTTTAGAAAATGGTCATAAAACTCCTACTAACAACATCTATACCACCGCATACTATAAAGAAACCACATATTCCTTAGAAAAGGATTCTCAATGTGTAGATAGAAAGGAAGGAAGAGTACCATTTCATAATGATAAAATTAGTGTTTTTGTATTAAATCACTTTTATACTAAATCTTGTGATAGAAATCTAGGTGTAACAAGTCTTGTTAAACATAGCTGCTTTGAAGCAAATGATTACAATAAAATAGTTGCCCGTTTTGATTTATGTAAAAATGAGGGTAATGTTCCTACATTTATAGCAACTGATTTTATAGAGCAAGGAGATAATGGTGGTCCCTTGAAAGCTATTGAATATGCAAATAATCTTAGTGGTGGCGGTACTTCGTCTTCAATATCCTCTCATAATCTTTCTACAACCAGTCATTATTTTTCAGGATATATTAATTTAGAAAAGATTATTATATTTATAGCTGGTTTTGCTACCTTGGGAATACCATTATTAATTTATAAAAAATGTGCCGCAAGAATCATTAAAATAAAATCTGATTAGTATGTCTCAGACTTAAAGTACGATAATAGCCAAAACTTACCGAATCAAATGATTTTTTAATGAAGGGGGGGGTCTCGCGCAGCTAGCTTAAGACATGTCCGCGCGACGTGAAGTCGTATAATGAACTGTTGCTACGAGATATCGGAAGCAACCGGCTGTTCCGCCAGCCGTTCCCTACCTGGGCATGCGATTATGGTAACATGATGGTGTGAAGCCCCAGGGACAATGTAACCGCGGGTTTCCGTAGTGTTTCTCTGTGAAGAAAGGCATGAAGC
>CAISOX010000069.1 GCA_903887235.1 uncultured Alphaproteobacteria bacterium
CCTAATTGCTGATAGCGCTACTTTCGTTTTGAACACTGGGCTATATTTTTTCTTTTTTGTCATTTTTTACTCCGATATTTTTATTTGTTTTATATCAGAATTTATCCTTTCCTTCCTGTCCAGTTTTTTAGGACCACCTCTGTACAATGGAGAGAGTAATGCAATCAGAAGAAAGAGAATTGATAAAAATTAAGGAAATAATAGATAAAGTGTCAAATAAATACGATAAAATATGGAAAAAACGTAATAGAGAGATAGATAGCAAATTTTTAATAAGTTTTATATTCCAAAAAATAACAAATAAAAATAAAGGTTATGGTATATCATTAGTGGAATTATGGGATAATTACGAAAAGAATAAGATAGAAAAAGGGAAAAAGAAAATATATGCAGCATCGTTAGTATGCGAGGCAAGACAAAAATTACATGAAGATATATTTCAAGAAATAAATGAAGAAATAGTATTAAAATATGGGAAGTGTAACAAAGAAGAATTGTTATTGAACAAGCATAGAGTTTTTGCAATAGAGGATACATAAGTCTTAATCCCCGCAGCCTAATACCATGTCACTATATTCATGGTATATAGGGTACTTCAGTGTGATTTTTGAAATAAATTTATACAAAAACCATGAGTTTTATAGATGCCTCTGTAAATATGATAATATGTGCTTTTGAGTATGGTAATTAAAATATTTAGATACCTTTTAATATAGTTTAAATGACACTCATTTTAGATTTACTCTTGTAGCTTCCTTTATACCACGTTTGTTCAAATATTTATTTAAAGAGATATAATTAGGATATCCCATATGCTTAGCAATTTTTCTAACAGATAGTCTATATTCAAGCAATTCCTTTATTTTATCTAAATCTTTATCAAACTTACTCTTTTGAATTGTACCAATCGGTTTGCCAAGTTTAATACCTTGTGCTTTTTTAGCAGACAAAGCTTCTTTTGTTCTCAGACTGACCATATCACGTTCAAGTTCGCCAAATAAGGAGAAAAAAGTAACCATAACTTTTGAATTCATATCATATCTATCACTACTAATCGCAACATTTTGTTTGATAAGAATTACTTTAATTTTCTTTTTAATTAACTCATTCACTAGCGTAAGTATTTCTGAACTACTCCTGCCTAATCTACTTAACTCAGTTACTATTAATGTATCATGGCTATTTAATTTGTCGAGTAGCTCCTCTATTCTTCTTTGTTTTGGAGTTTTTCTAGATGAATTTTGTGTTTCTATAAATTCATAAACCTTTAAATCGTTTTTATTTGTATAGGATAAAATTTCATGCTGCTGATTTTTCAAATCTTGTTTATCTGTTGAAGTTCTGATGTAACCGATGATTTTTGATGTATTTTTAGCTATAATGCCTTTTAACATTAAAAACTCCACAAGTAATATTCAATATGCATTATTATATAATAGTGTTTAATATATGCAAAATCAATATATAATAACGATCGATATAAGATATACAAATTTGAAGAAATGAGTGGAAAATCAAAAAGAATTTATATTTTAGGTGATGATGAGGTTCAACATCTTTATGAATTACCAAAGTTATCACTTGATGAAAAAGATATATTTTTTACATTGAATAATGCAGAGATGAAGGTATTCGAAGAGATGAATGCGGTGGCAACAAAAATACATTTTGTTTTGCAATATGGCTACTTTAAAATAAAACAAAGGCTGTTTGAGTACAATTATGATTCAGTCAAAGATGATTTAGAATATATTAATAAAAGATATGCTCTTGGTGCTAAATTAGGGCAATCTATATTGATCAATGCACGTAAACGCAATAATAACAAAAAGATACTAAATCTTAGTGGCTTTAGCGAATTTGGTATTGGCAATAATCAACAAGTAGTGCAATATGCCATATCTTTAGCTAGCAGATTAATTAATCATGCGACAATTTTTACTGAATTAATTACCTATCTGAACAATCAAAAGATAATTGTTCCGCCGTACACAGTTATGCAGGATTTGATAACCATGGTAATTAATATTGAAGAGAGAAGACTTGGGAATATAATCAATGAACATCTATCCAAACAGTTAGAAATCACGTTGATGGAAATGCTTTTGAGTGGTAAGGATTTAAATTTGACATCATTCAAGAAAATTCCTAAAAATTTCAAATACATGGCCTTTAGAGGAGAATTGATTAAAGGAGAAAACTTTAAAGAAGCATATTATTTTGCAAAAAAGTTTCTGCAGAAGGCGTCTATATCAGAATATAATATCAAATATTATGCTCGGGTTGCTGAAAAGCATAATATCGCACAGCTAAAAAAAATCAAAACAACAAATGCTAAACTATACCTTTTATGTTATATTTACTATAGATATCAACAAATCAATGATAATTTGGTTATTTGCTACAATTATTATGTTGATAAATTTGATGACGAATGCAAAGCACATGTTATGCAAAAATTAATAGAGCATAGTAAAAATTATCAGAATAATCTGCCTAAAGTCAGTCAATTACTTAGATTTATGGGAGAAGAAGAGGCGATTAATATGGGACATGACGCATTTTATAATAAAGCAAATCAAATTTTAGATAAAAGCGAATATAAGCCTACAGCTGATTATATAGACGGCGTAAGCTTTAATGAAAAACGTGAGAGATGGGAATATTATGCACATATCTCTAATAGAATAAAGAAATATTGTAGGCCAATAATAAGGTATATAGATTTGGAATATGATAAGAGTGCTGCGCCAATAGAAGAAGTCATAACATTCTTGAAAGGCGAATTATCAAAAAAGAAAATATCATTGACAAAAACATTACAAAGTAACTTTCCAACAGCTTTTATTAAAAAAGGTGACGGCAAATACATAAAAAGTAAAATTGATGGAAAGATTGTATACGATATTGATAAATATGAGATATATGCCTATTTAACTCTATCAAAAGCAATAAATGGCGGAAAAGTATATTGCAATGAAAGTATTAAGTATAAGAGCTTAAAATCAGATTTATTATCAGATGAGGTTTGGAAAGATAAGGGGAAAATACTAAAAGACCTAGGATATGCTAATATTGAGATAAGTGCTTCTGATAAATTGGATAAACTAGAAAAATTGTTAGATGAAAAAATATGGCAAGTTAATGAAAATATTAATAATGGAAATAATAAATATTTTAAAAAAGATGGAGATAAATGGAGTGTTAGTTACCAAGCAAAAGGAGAGGATATTAATCATAAATTTTTTCAAGCTATAGAAAAGAAAAACATTGTGGAAGTACTGCATTATGTCGATGCTAAAACAAGATTTTGTGAATCATTTAATCATATCAAAACAAGATATGTAAAAACTAAAAGAGAAGATGATTATATTATAGCCTGCGTTATTGCTAATGGATTAGGCCATGGATTGCATTCAATGTCTCAAACTTCAGATATTAGCATTAGTACATTGATGAATTATGAATCAAATTATTTAACTGTAGAAAATCTAAAAAAAGCTAATGATGCCGTCACAAATAAGATTAAAGAGCTTACGATATTTAAAGAATGGCATATTATACTTGATAAATTAATGGGAAGTGTTGATGGTCAAAAGCATGAATCCAAATATCAAACTATACAATCAAGACACTCACAAAAATATTTTGGATTAAAAAAAGGGATTGTAGCCTTCAACTTTGTCGTGAATTATGTGGCTATAAATTCACAGGTTATCAGCCCTAATGAACATGAAAGTCATTATTTATTCGACACAATTTTTAATAATACTTCAGAAATAGATCCAGATGTAATTACGGGAGATATGCACTCCATAAATTGCCTAAATTACGCAATACTGGACGCAATTAATAAAAGCTTTGTTCCAAATTTCAATAATCCACAGGAACAAACAATAAGCTCTTTAAAATCTCTAAAACACTATAATAAATGTTATCTAACCCCAAAAAGGCTGCTAAATAGAAAATTAATTGAGGAGCATTGGGATGATATTCAAAGAGTATTTGCATCACTTGTTATGGGAAAAACTACGCAAAGTATAATAGTGAGCAAATTATCATCCTCTAAAAGGAACAGCAGGTTAAAAAAAGCATTATCTGAGTATAATGAAATATTTAAAACTCTACATTTGTTGGATTTTATTGATAATCACACATGCCGCTCTTCAATTAGAACAGCTCTAAATCGGGTTGAAAGTTACCATAAACTAAAAAGAGCTGTTATGAGAGTAGGTGGTGGCAAATTCATAGGACGATCAGTTACAGAAAATGAGATTTGGAACCAATGCGCAAGACTAATTACTAATTGTATAATTTACTACAATGCATTGTTAATTGACCAAACATTAGCATCTCTAAAAAAAGAAAATAAAAGTGATGACTATTTAATATATATTAAAAGCATATCACCAATTGCATGGACGAATATAAATATGAACGGTAGATACCAGTTTAAGGGTTATAAGGAAGATACTAATATCAATGAATCAATATCTATACTTAAAGAGTATTTTTACAATGAAATGGCTCCACAACCCCCTATATACCATTAATAGAGTGCCAATGTATTAGGCTACGGGGATTAAGACTTATGCATCCATTATCTCAAAGATATCCAAAGTTTTTTATGAGAAGTAAAGTTTTCATATTTAAAAAGGGAATACATAGAGATATTTTTAATGATGAAGAATTAAAATTCAGCAAAACAATAATCAGAAAGTTTCTAAGATTATACGCTGAACAAAAGGAGTATGTAAAATTGCATATTGAAAACACAGTAAGGTATGATTTAGAAGGTAATGAAGCTGGGATTGTAACAAAAGAAGATGTTGAATCACTTGCA
>CAISOX010000070.1 GCA_903887235.1 uncultured Alphaproteobacteria bacterium
CCTAATTGCTGATAGCGCTACTTTCGTTTTGAACACTGGGCTATATTTTTTCTTTTTTGTCATTTTTTACTCCGATATTTTTATTTGTTTTATATCAGAATTTATCCTTTCCTTCCTGTCCAGTTTTTTAGGACCACCTCTAACCTAATTGTTTTTTTACTCGCTGCTTTGTTAAGAGCTATTAGTTTAATGTTCATATTCTAATATAGCTCCAATAAAAACAGAGAACCATATATTCTCATAAAATTGCCAAAAAGTCAATGAAAATGGTGCATTTGGATGGACTCGAACCCACGACCTATACCTTCGGAAGATACCGCTCTATCCACTGAGCTACAAATGCTAAATGTAATCTACAGACAGTATTTTATAGTATCTTATGCCTTTGGGAGTATTAAATTCAAAATATTCATTCACTTTCTTTCCTATTAATGCTTTAGCTAATGGAGATGTAATTGAAATCATCCCCTTTGAAGCATCAGACTCATATTCACTAACAATTTTGTAAGCAATTTCTTTCTCAGTATCTTCATCTAATAATCTTATTGATGCCCCATATTTCACCTGCTCCCCTCGCACTTGTGAAATATCGATAATCTCCGCTCTAGAAATCTTATCTTCTAACTCAGATATTTTAGCCTCTATGAATCCTTGCTTTTCTTTTGCAGCATGATATTCGGCATTTTCTGATAAATCTCCGTGTGCCCTTGCTTCAGCAATAGACTTAATCACGTTAACTCTCTCAACACTTCTCAAATGCTTAAGCTCTATCTCAAGCTTACTCATGCCTTCTTTTGATATCGGAAATCTCTCTACCATTTATTCACCCTACTGTATTTGATTAAACTAAATATGCCACTATGCACCTATACGATATATATACTTTATATCATATTACCAGCAAACCCAGCAATCTTTTCAAAGTTTAATCCCAATTTAGCAGCTTTTGTCTTTTTTAAAACATATTGACGTGATCTTCTTGCTTTTTTGATTTTCTCAATTTTATTTCTGCTATCTTGATATGAATAACAAGATTTAATAATCATATTCCCTAACTTATTATCTTTACCACCATAGCATTTAGCTCCACTCATGAAATAAATTTTGTTGGAAAATGACTATATAATATCGATCTTTGGACTCAAAATAATATCTACGCCATTTCTCAGGCTGTATTTCAGGTAGAGACAAAGACACTTTTAAAAAAAATTATTTATAAACCTCTACAAAATAATACAAGTAACTAAATCTGTCTACTCAAACAAGAAAGGAACGGCATATCATTGCACTATAATACTCAATTTGTCATTTGCTGAGAGTAAGAGTAAGACACAGTCTTGAATGTCAATATTAAAATTATAATTCTTCTTTTTGTTCTTCTATATTTGTAAATTGTTTACACAGTGTAAATATCAATTCATCATCACCATAAAATGTGTTGCTAAATATAGGGGTTTTAACCTTAGTAACTATTTCTTCACTATTTTCGCAATTCTCTCCTAATTTTAAAGTTATTGTATAATCAATTATAACTTGTTGATACTTTTTGCATTGTGCTAAAGATGTAAATTGACTAGGCTCTTCAATTAATACTGAATGGTAATTTGCGTAATCACTACAGTAAGGTAATTTATATTGATGATCAAAGTACTTTATAGAATCTTTCATCATTGTTACTGCTGTGCCAGTACCAGCAAATATAAAGTATAAGTATAATGTACCAATATCTTTAGGGGTGAAAAGTTTAGCTGATAACTTAACAGTAGCAGTTAACGCTGGAGCAATAACTAAATTGTATCCTGTATACCATGCCCAATTATTACAAATTACATTTTCACCAGTGCTAGGATTTACTAATGATTCAATTACACCTACTAATTTAGTTTCCAGTGAAGGTATAAAATTATTGCTCATTTTAAGGTAATCTTTTGCATTAAGTGAAAATCTCTTATCTTGGGTACTTAATAAATCATCCAAGTTATCCGGACATCTATTAATTAAAATTTCTACAATCTCATTTGGTTTTTGTGATAAAGAAGCAAGATGTAGATAATTAAAATTTAGGTCTGGATCATTACACTTCATGCTAGGGTTTTTAGAAAATATTTCTTGTAATTTTTCTCCATCCCCTTCCTCTATAGCTTTTAAAGCACTAACATGTAACTTCTTATGTAAATTATCCAATAATTCTTTGTAAATCTTGCAATTACTATGCTTTATTTGTGCGTTTATTACATCTGCAAATTCCTGTCTTAATTCAAAATTAGGAATATTGAATGTGTGTTTAGTTGCACCCGTAGTAAACTCACTTTTTACCGTTAAATAACCAGAATTGAGAAGTAAGTATGAAAACACTTTTTCTTCACCAGTGAGAACGCTTAAATCATATTTAAATAATGATAAATGTTTATCAAATGCTAATTTAACTGAGGCTTCTGAATTTGAAGTAAGATTTCTAAATGTATCAGCTAATTGACTGTTTTCACAAATTTCATTTCTTAATAACGTCTGCAAAATAGTACTTGCTCCACTTTGTGTCCAATAATTTTCTGGTTGGAAGTCCTCTCCTTTTTTGGAAACATCGCTTATATAATTCATAACAGCCCATGGGGTGTATGCTTGCATATACTCACCTACGTTAATAGGCACAGAATATCCGTTGTACCATAATTTTATATTATTTAATATTTTATCACTATCTTGGAAATTAAATTTCGTTACAATCTGTTTTACCTCTTGTTCAGAGAATCCAAAGTTATAACTAAAATCTTGATCACTAATTCCACGAGTGACCACATTATTAAACCCTGAATTTCCTTCTTTTTTCAACGTATCAAAAATACCAGTTAATATTATTTTTTCTAAATGTTCATTACCTTTGCCACATGCAGATAAAATGCTTGTGACTAATTTAGCAATTTCATTAATTAATTCTTTATCTCTATCTAAAACATATGTCTCTAAGACGTGAGTTACTGGTTTATCATATTCATCTACCAGTATATAAACCCTCTGTCCGTGATGTTTGTGAAGTATTGTGCTTAAAAACTTTATACTTTCTTCTATGTTTACACCTGTATAATCCTGATTAATATACTTTTGAAAATCTTGTTTTTCATCAATAGCTAATTTTAAACTATTCTCCAAATATCTATGTTCTTTATACACTGATTTAATTGCTCCTTTTAACTTATCCTTAATTTCTTCTAAGGTGTTACCAACAACATCCTTCAAGCTAATAAAAACAACAGGATATTTTCCTTGATAAGTATCTATTATTTTGTTACCTCTGTTGTCTAAAGCAGATGATATTTGTAGAGATTCTAAGCTTCTTTCATTTCCTAGTGAAATTGTAAACTTCCCACCAGCAAAAATATCTTTATTACAGAGTAATTGAGGTGATACCTTCCCAATATTATTCTCTGTTTTAGAAGCATCATTAAAAGTAATAAAGTTAGAAAACCATTCTCCCCAAGTTTTTTTGTCTGGCCTAGTACTATATTTGTCTTCTAAAGACTTTTCACACTCTTCACTCTCAGGCTCAAAGAAAGTTTTTAGCATATCTAAATTTAATGTTTTACCCCATCTTCTAGGATGCGTAATAAGTATTGCTTCTTCACTACTATCAATTATTTCTTTAATAAAAAGCGTTTTATCAACAAATACGTCATATTCAGTTGCCATTTTCTTAAAATTATCAGTACCCACTGCTATTTTAAGAGGTCTGTTGTTTATTTTTGTATCAGCCATTTTATACACAAAATATTGAGGTGCTTTATGCCGCATTTTAACAATATATTGAATTATAATCAAGAATTACGAAAAATTATATCAAACTTGGATTAAAGACCACGTCCCTCTTTAAAATTACAAATACTATTTGCAATAGTTTACGCATAGCTGTTCCTACTATACAAAATGTATACTTCCCCTTTTTCTTTAAATTTTTACAAAATTGCTTAATAGGCTCATTATATCTTTTTGCAACAAAAGCAGGAAAAAACATTGCTTTACGCAATTGCCTTGCTCCTAATTTTGATAATCTTAGCTTCCCTTTAACAGATGAGCCCGAAAATCTTTGAGAGGGAGTGAGCCCTGCATAAGCAGCAAGTTGCCTTGCATTCTTAAAAGCATTAATATCAGGTATTTCTGCAAGCAATATAACAGCAGTAGTTTTACCAATTCCTAGTATTGTTTGTAAATTTTCACAAGCTTCTTTCAGAGATTTATTTTTGCCAAGCAGCGTATCTAACTTCATCATATAAATTTTTTAGCTCCTTTTCTACCCTAAAAACAAGTTCTTCCCAAGTTTTTGTTACAAATTTAGATTTGCTAGATTTTTTCTCCAATTGGTTCGATATCTGGTTATGCTGTATTTTCAAAGCATCAATGCATCGAGATAATTCTCTAATTTCCTTTATTTCAGTAGGAAGAGGCTTCCATAAAGTCGAGTAAGACACCCTCATTACTGAGAGTGCCTCCTCTAAGAACCGTACTTGTGACTTTCACCACATACGGCTCAAGCCTTCCTGCAGCCTGAAGTGCCCCCCAAAAACAAGAGTAAAAGTTAAGCAACTCTGATAAAATAAAAACAAATAAAAAGGAGTTGTAAATGAATCCAAATACAAGAAAAAGATATAATGAAGAATTTAAAGTGGAGGCTGTGAAACTGGCAACTGAAAGAGGATATAGCTTAACACAGGCAGCAAAAAGCCTGGGCGTTAGTGTAGACTCAATTAGTAAATGGAAAAAGAGGCTGGAAGAAACATCGTCACCACGAATAGCATTTCCAGGAAATGGGAACATGAATGCTATAGATAAGGAAAAAATGATTTTAGAGAAGGAAATAAAAAAACTACAAATAGAGCGCGATATATTAAAAAAGGCGCTGGCATATTTTGCGAATCCACAAGGGTAAAGTATGCATTTATAGATAGCCACAGTGGTAATTACAAAACTAACGATTTATGTAGGGCGATAGAAGTTAAAGAAAGTGGTTATTATGATTGGAACAAAAGGAAAATAAATGAAAAAATAAATATGGAAATAATAGAAAAGATAAAAAAAATCCATCAGTCATCAAGAATGACATATGGATATCGTAGGATTCATGCTGAACTCAGAGGAAACATGATGGATATAAATCATAAAAAAGTAGCTAGGCTGATGAGAGAAAATAATATATTTTCTAAAAGAAAAAATAAAATTACAACAAAAGCTTCTAAAAAGGCTATTAAGATAGATAATATATTGAATAGAAATTTTGTTACAGATGCTCCTAATAAAGTATGGGTATCTGATATCACCTATATTCAAACGGAACAGGGATGGGTCTATTTATGTATTATCCTAGATCTTTTTTCTAGAAAAATAGTCGGTTGGGAATGTAGTAATAGAATTAATAACGAGTTGGTAATACACACATTTTTAAAGGCCTATTGGCAGAGAAAGCCACAAAAAGGATTGATATTTCATTCTGATAGAGGTTCACAATATACATCTAATGATCTCCAAAAAGTTTTAAAAAATTTAGAGGTTACTCAAAGTCTTTCGAGGAAAGCAAATTGCCTTGATAATGCTGTTGCAGAATCTTGCTTCCACACTATAAAACAGGAGCTTGGTAGAAGTTTTACCTCAAGAGATGTTGCCAATTCTATGATGTTTGAGTACATTGAAGCCTTCTATAATTCTTATAGGAGACCTTCTTTTTTAAATTATTATTCCCCCTAATAATTTTGAAATGCTACACTACAAATTATATAAAAATGATACCGTCTTGAAAGTCAAATAAAAAATCATAAATTTTTTGAAATAAAATTAGAATTAAAAGGAGTATTAGTTTTGATAATAGCAAAACAAAGATGAAGAAGTTTACGCATAATAGCAGCTATAATGACCATATTATGTTTGCCTTTAGACTTTAATTTATCCGAAAAAGCTTTTAAAATAGGATTGTGATTTTTAGCAACAACAGCTGGGAAATAAAGAGCTTTACGTAATTTAGAAGAAGTTAGTTTGGATAATCTAGCTTTGCCTCTAATAGAAGAGCCTGAGGTTCTGTGTTTAGGAACAAGACCAGCATAAGCCACATATTGTCTTGGGCTTTTAAAAGAAGAAAGGTCAGGAGATTCAGCTAAAATAGAGGTTGCTGTTGTTTTGCCAATGCCAGGGATAGTTTGTAAATTCTCTCTATGTTGCTTAAGTTCTGGATTATTTTCAAATAGTTCATCTAATGAATTTTCAATAATTTTAATTTCATTTTTAAAATCTTTGAGTAATTTTTTCCATGTTGAAGTTACAGATTTAGGCACATGCTCTTTATGTTCAAGATGGTTAGATATTTGAATGCACTGCCCCTTTAAATCATCCAAACAACGATGCAAGGCCTTTAATTCTTTGAATGCAGCAGATTTAGGCTGATATGGAATTAATTCAGTAATGTTAGCGTATTGGGCTATAATTAAAGCATCAACTGCATCTGTTTTGGTGCGGATTAGTTTGCTCTTTGCAAAAGATTTTATGCACACAGGATTTACCACATGCACCTCATGTCCATTATCGTATAGAAATTCAGCTATATTGTTGCTGTAATTTCCCGTTGCTTCCATGCAGACTTTTAAAGTAAATACTTTCTTCTGTTTAAGCCATTTAGTTAGAGATTTAAAACCCTTATCATTATTTACAAAACTTTCTTTGCCTATACATTTATCATCAACTAACAAAGCAACTATAATTTCTGCTTTTCCAACATCTATTCCTAATACATTTGACATATTGTACCTCCTAAATTAATAATATTAAAAGTTTAAAGCTAACCATGTGAATACAGAATAAACCTATTATTTAGGTTTTTCTAAGATACCGTCCAACTTTAGACTTTTATGAAAGGAGGTTCTTATTAAAGTTCCAGGGTTTAGACCTAGTTGCACAATCAGAATCACTCCTTCCAGCCGTTATAAAAATAGCTAATCTCATAACAGCTTGTTTGCAAGTATTTACCTTACTTTTTTGAGATACATGTTGCTTAACTTTTATTCCATGTTTTGGGGTTCACTTCAAACTATCATGTCATCATGTCAGATATAAAAAAAGAGTGCTACATACTTCTTTCTTTAATTCCAAAAGGTAGAATAACAACTTATAAAATATTAGCTAATGCCCTATCTACGAATGCTTATAGATATATAGGACAGTTAATGAAGAAGAATCCTAACCCAATAAAACTACCTTGTCATAGAGTAGTATGTTCAGATGGCTCTATTGGAGGATACTTATATGGACAAAAAAAGAAAATAGAATTGTTAAAAAATGAGGGTGTTGAGGTTTATAATTGTAAGGTTGTTGATTTTAAAAAAAAGTTACATTTTTTTTAACTATTGGGTGTAATTACAAACATACCCAGTGGGGCTATGTGGAAGAAGTGGCACAAACCTACTGTTAGGACCAGTGGTAAGGTCAATGGCATTCGGTTAGACTAGAAAAATGAGAATAAGTGTGATAGAAAGGAAGAAAATAGATGTAAGAGAGGGTCCTAGTTGGTTGGACAGAAATGCAGCTGATTTAAGGATAAATTCCATGTTTAAAATTAAGCTGCAAACTTGTTATTCTTTAGCTTTAAAGCATTCGAATTACCTCCATAATAAACCTCTTGTGGAGTAA
>CAISOX010000071.1 GCA_903887235.1 uncultured Alphaproteobacteria bacterium
AATAGTAATAGTTTTTATTTGAATTTTCAGGATTTAAATATTGTTCAGGAGGTTAAAATGTAATATAGTGAAAGTTAGTAATTAACAAAAAATGTCTCTCTTTTTGAGTCATTTTTGGTCTGACTCATTGGGGTCACTTCACACTTAGCCGAATGCCATTGGTGTGGAAGAACACCCAAAAATGTTGATTTGGTTTTTTTAATTGATGAATTCTATTTTTTATTTTCACTATTTGAGGTCCATATTAACGGTCGTTTTTTTGTACCACTCAGTTACATAAAAATCAGATCTTCTAATGATGGACGTTGTCTAATTTCAAGAGATCTTATAAACTTCTTAAGACTCTTTACGTTTGTTGTGAAATTTTCTAAATCGTTTTTGGCGGTTTTAACAATCCTATCTGTATGCTCCACTTTTTTGTCAAATAAATGATCAATCTTTTTTTTACTCAAATTACTTAATTTTAAGTTATTGAAAGAAATTTGAAAATATCTTTTACTTAAATAGACTTTTTCTCTTAGTTCTTTTAACTCATTTCTAAGTACTTGATTTAACTCTTTTGTGTTTTCTTTTAACAGCTTATCTGTGTTCATCATTGATTTTGTTTCTTCTAACTCTATTTTTAACAACTCAGTCAAATTCCTATCTCTATAAGCTGCTGTCACTCTCTGCAGAACCTCGGTTTTTCTCTTTTTTTCTTCTTCGTCAAGCTCTCTATCAGGATGGAGTATTGCTGCTAGTTTTCTGTAAATATCCTTCATAGATTCCCTTCCTTCCTTTTCTACTTTGGTTTCTTGTTCCGATTCATAATACTCCTCTTCCTCACTTGCCATTTCTTCTTGCCATTTACCTATATTCTCTTCCATCTTAGATGCTATATCTTTGAAGAAATCATCAAGTATAGATTTTTTCTTTGGTCCTGGTTTGCTGTATTTTTTTAATATTATCTCAACCTTTTCATCGTATTTTTCATCTAAAAGATCTAAACACATATCATGAGTAAGTGCCTTTAACTTTCTTTTTTCTCCATTGTTAAAATCTATATCTTCCAATCTCATATCGAATAAGAGGACCAAATTTTTTCTACATTCATATAATTCATTTTTCAAAGGAAAAAAATACTTAGTATGTTTCTGTCTGTATTCTTCAGCGCACTTTTCCCATTTAAGTAATTCCTTTTTTTTCTTCTCTATCTGCTCAGAAAGCTGATTAAATAATTTTTGTTCTTCAGATAAGTCTCTTTTATCTGAGTGTATTTTTATTAAATTTGAATTTTTCACGCGACAAATTTAAAATCAATGAATAAAAATAACATAAAATATCAAAATATCAAAACTTTTCAGGATATATTAACGATGCACACCATGAATTAACACATTATGCACATTGAAATTTGACCCAATTCAATTATTTAGGTTTTTTGGACTAGATTATTTTTTAACCTTTTAATTTCTTCAAGTGATATGCCTGTTGACTCCGCAACTATTTTTTCATCTAATTTATTTGATAGCATTGTAAGTGCTATTTGCTTCTCTCTTTGTTTCATACCTTTCTTCATACCTTCCTCTCTACCTTCCTTTAAGGCTTCTTGTTTAATATACTGCTCCCTAGCTTTCGCATCCTTAGATATTTTTTCTGAAGCCTCATAAGCTCTTAACTCTTCATTTGTCCAATTATGAGCTTCCAACTCCGTATAGGCTTTCTTTATTACTTCGTCACTATTTTTTATTAATTCATGCATATCTTCTGGATCATCTGCATGTTTAAAGAAATAGCACCATTTATCCTCATAATTTCTTAATTCATTTCTACCTTTTTTAAACTTTGGTAATTCTATAAATGTGAATGAGAAATCCTTGAGATCTCTTTGATGTGTTTTGTTATCCAATATTACATGAACTGATTTATACCCATCCTTCTCTTTAAACATATCATATTCTGTTATCGCTAAAAATATAACTTCTTTTAAATGGTCATATGTTTCTCCACTTTCTGGCTGCGATGCATATGCTTTTGCTGCATAATATTGCGCTCTTTTCTCAAAACCACCTACCTTTGCTACTTGCATCTCTACAATATACTGAGTCCCGTCCTCTTCTTCACATAGCACATCTACTACACTTTGTTTTTTTCCTATTACTTCTGGATGCTGAATTGGATTGAGTAGCCTTACATTTGTTATTTCTTTCTTGTTTTCTTTTTCTATTACATCATTTAGGAAATGTATTAATATATCCTTATTCTTCTCTGTTCCAAATATCTTTTTAAACGCCACATCATTTCTTGGATTTAAATATTTTACAATCGCCATTTATAATAAACTCTAATAATAGATCCAACTGAGTATATAAAAATTTAACTTTTTCAGCAACTTTTTATTAATTTAGAATGTGGGAGTGTTCATAAAAAGATAATAATATAAGATCTTTAGTTATAACTAATGGAAGCATCTCTAATAATAGGTACTATACTGCTTTTGCATAGATTATATTCTCAAGTTTTTGCCAATCATTTTGCCAAGATTTACTCGCAATAGAAGATCTGATTTGTAGAACGTTATGCGCTCCATTACGACTCCA
>CAISOX010000072.1 GCA_903887235.1 uncultured Alphaproteobacteria bacterium
ACTTCTGATATATTGACACTTGATATAATTGCATTTTTTAAATGCCTTTTAATTACTTCAAATCCCTTTTCTTTAGCAAGTAACGCAATTACTGCAGAAGCATCAAAAATAATTTTATTATTCATTTGTATTTTCTCGTGCTTGTTCTGTTTTAAAATCTTTACGTTTATCTTCGATAAAATCTTCTACTATATTTTCTTTTTTGACAGTTTGATTTTTTGTAAATATAGCATTCATCTCATTAATAATATAATCAACATTTCTTATTATTAAAGCATCTTCTGTTAATTCTATAGTTACTTTATCATTAGGAGATATATTAAACCTTTCTCTTATATTTGATGGTATAAGCATTCTACCATGTTGATCTAAACTAGTTATTATTTTTTCTGTAGTCATTGTTAGTTTACTTTATAAAGTTATTTATCTTTATTAATAATACACTATATAACAATATTGTTACATAAACAATTATAAGATATTTATTTAAAATAAGCAATATATCATCCATCAATCGTTTGTTTTATAGACTACTACTCTACACAATTTAGAACACATTTAGAATTATACAAGAATAATGCTTGCAAATAAACTTAATAAGCCTTGTACAGAAGAACAATGTTCTCATTATTTCTAAAATCACCACTGTCCATAAAACCAGTCCTTAAATAATCGCCGTCCATAAACTTACTTTTAGCTTTTATAGAAAAACTTATCTAAATATTTATTAAATGGTTCGGGATTTTCTTTAACCATTTCTTCTAAGTCCAATTCAATTTTTCTAAATATCCCATGTAAAAAATCCCATATTGGTACTCCTGTTCCTTTTGATAATATGATTAAAGATTTTTCTGACAATACCTTTCTTAATTCACTTACTTCCTTCTCTGTAAATTTCAGTGCATTTCTACAAAAACTTTTATAGCTAACTTCATAAATTTCCGATATCTTCTTAATCCAACAATAGGGGTGGGTTATTTAACTTGGCGCATGACAGTCTAGTATTAAAATAATAAAGTTTTACAGATCTGAGTGAGGATCGGTTAAATTGTTATTACCGAAAATATAATTATAAACTTTTGAAAAAAATCCTACTTCATCATCTTCCGAACTTAAATTACATTTTGTGCCCGAGCAATCTTCATTTTTATAACATAAAAAAACATCTGAATTTTTTTCTATAAAATCTACAGCTATAATAGTAGGATGAAATTTATCTCTAATGTCTTTTGATTTACATTGATCTAGGTGCATAGATAAACTCATTAAATTATTCATTGAGTTAGAAAAATCTTGTTCTGCAAGCCTGAGTTTACAATCAAAGCCAATTAATGAATCTAAATTTTGATCAATTATCTCTTTACCCTGATGCAATAATGGTTTTATACAAATATTCAATGTTAAAAGAGCAGAAATTGGAGTAAAATGATTAAAACAAAAAATCTTCACATTTGTATCTATATATTTAGCTCTACCTTCAAGTCTTTCCTCGCATTTTTCATAGTCAAAAGGATTAATCATCTCATACCCAAGCAATTTATCAGCATAATATTTATAACTATTCTCTTTATAGAGGCTAGGTGGATGTATTCCTGTAGCTTTATCTCTAGTATGACTAGTGAAAAGAACAATTTTATTACATACATCATCAATATTAGCTGTGTTTGGGTTATTCTTATATAAATATTTGTCAGCAAATCCATCTTTGTTAATTGCTGAATAAGTAACTATATTACGTACATAGCTTTCTAGTAGAATAGTGATAGTAGCACAATCTCCTTTCACAGATTTTTGCTCAATAAAATCTACAAACTCTTTAAATGTTTCATAAAAAGTTAAATCTTTACCATTTAATGGCTTTGTAACTCCTGGAATTGATTTTGAAGTATGACGAAGAACAACGCTGTCTTTAACTTTATAAATATCAAGCATAAAACCTCTAACCCCAATTTTTAGCTGATCTTTAATGGAAAGGTGTTGTTGAGGCCAGAAGACAAAGCCGTTTGAAGAAGAAGAAAAAGAATTATGTGATGTAGGAATGCAACTATCGGAATATAACATTATTGTACTTCGAAACTATCTGAACAACTAGATGCAGCATACGCCTTCCCCATAAATGCTGTCGGATCTGAAAAATATGCAACGTCAAAACTTAAGTAAACCTCTCCTGGCAAAGAAGAATAGCTATCGTATTTATTACAAAAATAACTAAAAAATCCTGCAACTTCTTTTATATCCTTGTCATTATTTGCATTTGCATAACTCTCTAAATAAGTTAGTCTCAATGTATATTCATTAACTTGCTTCACTTCATTGTCCGACAAAGATTCCTTTAACTCACTTTTTTCAAATAAATTTAAAATTTGACTATAATCATATGTGCAATCTAATTTTTCTGACATATACAACACCATAATAACATATTTCATTAATTTTACTGGCATAAAATATTTAAGTCAATATACTATTTTGTCAATTAGGATCAGTGCTAAGCTAGTTGTGCTGGGGACCACCTTCGGGTTAAACTGGCTGTTTACAAGGCTATTTCTTAATCTTCTCTGCTATTTCTGATTTACAAGCTTCTGAATTAAGCCCTAAGAAACTTCTAGATGCGACAGAGCCAATTAAGTTACCTGAAACTATTTCAACGCTTCCTGCCTCTGCAAAATTATATTGTCTCAACTCTTCGATAAAAGAATCAAAATCATCTGTATGACAATTAATAGCTCTCTCTAAGCCTGCAACGTCCCCTTTTTCAATTTTTTTGTTAATACTCAAATGCTCGCTTGAAAGAGTGAGCAGAAAAGTCTTTGATCTGCGGTGAACTTGTCGCAGCGCAATAGCTTCTAAATCTGCTTGTTTATATCTTTCCCTTAGGGATGTTTTGATACTTAAAACTATAACACCTATTTCTTTCGTATAAAGCAGTATATCAAAATTTACGTTTGGAACAAAGGCAACTTTTGCTTGTTTGTAAAAAGGTAAAATATCATTTTTACAAAGTATGTATTGTATTAACAGTTCTAGAAATTGTCCGTTTCTATTTTTAGAAGAATCTACTGATGTGTTTTCTGCTAATTTCTCATATTTAGCCCAGCAATCACTGATTAATCCGCTAGGAGTAGTATAATTTACATTAGCTACAATATCTTTGAACAAATTATGTAATTGCTTATCTGTTAGATTTAGAATCTCAAAAATTTTATTCATAAGTATCTAGCAATTGCTTCTATTGTTTTGCTAATTGCAGGAACTGCCACGCTATTACCGAGCTGCTTCATGCTTTGCGTCTTGGAAACGGGGAATTTAAAATCAGCAGGAAAGCCCATCATTTTTAGCCCATCTATTGTTTGTATCTTATATTCCATGCCGTCAACTAAGTATCTATCCCAATTGCGCCTATCATCTATCTTAGAGCCTCTACCGCCGACCCTAAGAGTAAAACCGATGCTTCTGCTGCAAGGTTTGCCGAAAATATCCGACATTGTGGTAGTTAGCAGTATTTTTTCAGGAAACTCAAATTGAATGTTTTTGTTTTTAAACCCGATTATAAACAATCTAGGGCGATATTGAGGAAGTCCAAAATCAGAAGCTTTAACTACTTTATAAAAACAAGAATATCCAAGCTCCTCTAAGACTTGTTTAATCTTAGCAAGAGTTTTACCGTCATCATGATTTAATAAATGCCTTACATTCTCAAGAAAAAAAGCTTTCGGTTTTTTTACTCGAATGATCTCTGCGATATAAAAAAATAAAGTACCCCTTATATCGTTAAACCCCTTTTTAAATCCCGCCTGAGAAAACGGTTGGCACGGAAAGCCCGCACAAAGTAAATCGTGGCTAGGGATATTTTTTACATCTATTTTAGTAATATCTTCAACGAATTCTGGAACTTGGTGATTTGCAAGATAAGTTTGTTTTGCCGCCTTATCGATTTCACAAGCCATAAGGCACTTGCCGCCGTTTTGCGAAGCTGCTAAATGAAAACCCCCAATTCCTGCAAATAAATCAATAAAGGTAAAGTGTTTCTTGGAATGATTTTGCGTGCTACGTGTTAAAACATTGATAGCTTGGTCGAAGTTTAGTGCATCGTCTTGCAGCTGGGAAATCCTTGTTGCTTTTCTCGTCATAAATTTATACCGCTAAAGAAGTGTAATTTACTTTCCTAAGCTCTAAACCGATCACAAGAGCTTTTTCCTTTTTATTCGTGACGCTACAAGCTCTTACCTCTTGGTTATTGTTTAAACAAGCCTCTATAATTTCTTCTGGGTTATTAAACAAAGTCTTAGAACCATTTAATACAAACGCTCCTTTGATTCTTTGCAGGACTAACCACGCCGATTTTTGAGTAATACCCGCTTGCCTCGCTAGCTCCAAGCTTGAAATGCCTTGTTTACTTGAATTAACCAAATAAACGCACATAAACCATTTTTGCAGAGATAAGCGAGAATCATCAAAGGTCGTGTTTTTACGAATAGAAAAATCTTGTTTACAAGAATAGCAGCGGTTCTTCTTAAAGTTAGATTTATACTCATGGATTTTATGACTACCGCAAAAAGGACAGTAACCGCCTTTTTGCCATAAAATAGATTTTAGATACAGGTGGCATTTTTCTTCGGTGTTAAAAAAGCCTACCAACTCCTCTAGATTTTTAAAATTCCTCATAAAGCTCTCATTTGCTAATGACTACATTATAAAAATAGAGCAACATTTGTCAAGAGAAATCAGGGGAAATAGGTATATAATATAAAGAACTAAAGAACAAAGAAGAAAAAGAGCAATAAGCAATAAGCAAGTCAGATTGCTTACGGCAATAGTAGCATAATACACGCTCTGTTTACTATAGAACAATCAACAATTCCATCATTAAATCCTAAAGTTACTCAGATATGAAATTACTTAAATTCATAAAACCACGTTATCAGCACCTTACAAAAGAGGCTCAATTTGTATGCAACCTGATTCATTACTTTGCAACATCCCATTATATAGCTTGTCTAAATGCTTACTGAAAATTTTCGTACCTTCTGACTGGAAACCCTTAATTAATTATAAATAGGATCGTTATTATCTTTAGTTTTACCTGCAAGCATATGTATGTTTTTAGAAAAAGTGTCAATTAAGCCACCTGTATTATGTCCATCTATTGCACTCAATAAATTAGCAATTAATTGTGCCAGGGCAATCAGTAAAATGTCCTCATTGCGCAATGCATAGGGCAGGGCGTCAAGATTTGTTTTTATATTGCCATAAAATTTATCGACCAAGAAGTTAATGGCAGAAGGCGCATCACTTGGCTCGATACCAGATGATGATTTCTTTATTGATGGATCGTTTTTATTTAACTTATCAAGTATTTCTAATCCTTTAGAGTCCTTTTTTATTGTTGTATTTAATAGCTCTATTAATTGCACACCTAATCCTTTTTGTAAAACGTCTAATTTATCTCGTAATTGCATTATTATTCCTGTGATAAAGCTCAGCAGCAGTACCATTGTCTCACGAGGATCTTTATCAACACTCTCTTCCTCTATAAATTTATGCAAATCCTGCAAGGTTCTTGCCATTATTTCTGATATCACCTGCACATTTTGCAAACTTGGAATCACCATAATACTTTTAATTCAATATGTATTTTAGTCAGATTATAGAAAAAAATTAAAAAATCAAATGGATGGTTTAGTATTTAGAGATTAATTTCTTTAAATTTCTATCCCATAGTGATGAGATATGAGCTGTGAGAACTGATATAAT
>CAISOX010000073.1 GCA_903887235.1 uncultured Alphaproteobacteria bacterium
AATAGTAATAGTTTTTATTTAAATTTTCAGGATTTAAATATTGTTCAGGAGGTTAAAATGTAATATAATCAGGATCGGTAATTAATAAAAAATGTCTCTCTTTTTGAGTCATTTTTGGTCTGACTCATTGGGGTCACTTCACAACTTAACATGATGTTCCTAGACAGGTTGAAACTAAACTCAGGGTTTTTACTATCCTTACCTGTGTGTTTACTAAAAATCTCGCCCACATAATCTGCAAAGTCCCACAAAGCATTAGTAACAGCTTTAATTAATGTCGGATTTTGAGCATATTCATCATGGCGCTTATAATACTTACTCTCCTTTATCTCACCTATTTCTTTCGTTATGGTATCTTGTTTATCTTTTAATGGTTTTAATGTTTCTGATGTTTGCACAGATTTTTCTACTCCATCTTTTATTTTCCCTAATTCTTCATATAACTGCTTCAATCCCTTATGGAACTCATCCACAAATTCTTCATTTTCTCCTAGACCCAAACTTTTAGCAAGACCATTAGATCTTTGTTGAAGTGTATTGTCATAAAACGCAGCATTATCTGTATGGGGCCAGTCCTTTCACAAATCTTGCTCAACCCATAAAGCAATATGCTCGAAGTAGGATTTTTCAAACTCCTTTTTTTCAATTCTTTAAGCGCAAAATCAGACATACACTACCACCACTTTTAAATTTATCCACTTTAGTCTGCATCAATTATGAACAAGACGCAATAAAGAAATTTTCTTATCCAAAACTCAGGGATTTTTTCATTGATAAATATTTCTTTTATATATTAATACCAATCAAAAGTGAGGGTAAAATTTATAAAGTGACGTGACGGCATCAAGTTCCTGAGTTTAGCAGGTTAATAACCATTAGCCTGTTGCACTTTTATCGAACTAAAAATATCAACAATGATTGAATAAGATGATAATTTATGTATCATACGTATATTAGTCATTTTTAAAAACGCTTATTTTGAATAAAAGAGAAAAATTAATTCCACCGAAAGAAAACGCAAAAGTTCTGCTACATTCGTGTTGCGCACCTTGCTCTGGTGAAGTCATTCAAGCGATGGTGGAATCAGGAATTAACCTAACAATATTTTTTTACAATCCTAATATACATCCCAAAAAAGAATATGAGATTAGAAAAGATGAGAATGTGAAATATGCCAAAAAATTAGGTATTGATTTTATCGATGCTGATTATGATGTGCAAAATTGGTTTAAGAGAGCAAAAGGCTTAGAGCTTGAACCAGAGAGAGGAAAAAGGTGCACAATGTGCTTTGATATGAGGTTTGATAGAACTGCGTTATTTGCTTATGAAAATGGTTTTGAAATTATCACAAGTTCTCTTGGCATTTCCAGATGGAAAGATATGGATCAGATTAACCAGTGCGGAATAAAATCTGCTTTTAAATATCCAGGTATCAGCTATTGGACCTATAATTGGAGAAAGAATGGAGGCAGCTCTAGAATGTATGAAATAGCAAAAGATGAAAGTTTTTATAAACAAGAATTTTGTGGTTGTGTTTATTCTTTAAGGGATACTAATATGTGGAGAGCACTAAATGGTAAATCAGAAATAGAAATTGGAAAAAAATATTATTAAATCAAATGCTAAATTTAAATAATTACGATGTGTTACTTATGGATTTATGGGGTGTTTTATATGATGGGCACCATCTATATCCTGGAGCGCTAGAAACTTTACACAAACTAAAGGACTTAAAAAAAGATGTGATATTTTTTTCTAACGTTCCTAGGAGAAAATCAACAATTCAAGAATTACTGAGTACTTTTAATGTTGATAAATCTTTATACAAGGACTTAATTGCATCTGGTGAATTTGTTAATGAATTGCTTGCCGAAAAGAAGAAATTTGGAACAAAGTATTTTTATCTTGGCTCTCCAGAATCTGAAGAAGTAATATTAAATATAAAAGAATACCAAAGAGTTGATCACCCTCAGGATGCAGATTTCAGTATTATTACTGGCATTGTAAATTATTTTGATGAAGCAATGGAATTGGCAAAAAAGGCAGTTCAATATAAAATCCCAATGCTTTGCACCAATCCTGACAAATCATCTATCAAAAAAAATGGTGAGGTAGTGCACTGTCCTGGCGTCATTGCTGAAAAATATGAAGAAATGGGTGGGGAAGTGATTTACTTTGGCAAACCATATAAGCAAATTTATGAATATGCTTTAAAAGACATACCTAAGTCTAAAAAAATTCTTGCTATTGGAGATAGCATGGAGAACGATATCAAAGGAGCAACAAATATGGGTATTGATTGTGCATTGGTATGTAGCGGGATTCACAGACACGATTTAAAAATAAATGTTGGAGAATTTCCTACAGAGGAAAATTTATTAAGATTGTATAAAGAGCATTCACTAAAACCAACATTTGTATTAAGCATTCTAAGTGATATAATAAAGAATTAAATTTAAATTTGTAGCTATGTTCATACAAACACAAGATACTCCAAACCCTAATACCTTAAAATTTATTCCTGGTATTGAGGTTATCAAACATGGTTTATCTCGTCAATTTAACAAAAACGATGACTGCAAGGACTCATCGCTTGCAATGCAGTTATTTGAAATAAATGGTATTGAATCTGTGTTTTTTGGAAAGGATTTTATATCCATAACAAAAGATCAAAACATCAACTGGGATGAGATTAAAACATTTATATTATCCAATCTTGTGGATTATTTTATTGCAGGCTTACCTGTAGTTAATGAAATGAATATTAATAAGAAAAAGAAAAATAAGTCAAATTCAAAAATCGAAGAACAAATTATTGAGCTTCTAGATTCAAAAATTAGACCAGCGGTCGCACAAGATGGTGGTGATATCATTTATAATAAATTTGAAAATGGCATTGTTTATTTAGAATTACATGGAGCATGTCAGGGTTGCCCTAGCTCGACGATAACATTAAAGCAAGGCATTGAAAATATGCTAAAGCATTACATTCCTGAAGTTGAATCAGTTGAATCAATATAAATTTAAGTAGGAGCTATATTATGGATAATAAATTATACAAAGAAGCATTAGATTTTCACTCTCAAGATCCAAAGGGTAAAATTGCAATAAGCTTACCAAAAAAATTGATCAACAAGCATGATTTATCACTAGCATATAGTCCAGGCGTGGCAGAACCATGCAGAGAAATATATAAGGATTTTAATAAAATTTATGAATACACCTCCAAAGGGAACTTTGTGGCAGTAATTAGTAATGGAACTGCAGTTCTTGGATTGGGAAATTTAGGAGCAGCTGCATCTAAACCTGTAATGGAGGGTAAAGCTGCATTATTTAAACGTTTTGCTGATATTGATTCTATTGATATAGAAGTTGACGAAACTGACCCAGAGAAATTTATTGAAATAGTTAAAAAAATAGCGGTAAGTTGGGGTGGAATAAATTTAGAGGATATAAAAGCGCCTGAGTGCTTTATTATTGAAGAAGCATTAAAAAAATGCCTGGACATTCCAGTATTCCATGATGACCAACATGGAACTGCAATAGTTACTGCTGCAGGTCTTATCAATGCTACCTACATCACTGAAAGAAAAATTGAGGATATAAAAATTGTTGTCAATGGCGCAGGAGCAGCAGCAATTGCTTGTATCAATTTAATAATTACACTAGGAGTAAAAAAAGAGAACATTATTACCTGTGATACAAAAGGAGTGATTTATAAGGGTAGAACAGACGGGATGAATAAATGGAAAGATAATCTAGCCATTGATACAAAATTAAGAACACTAGAAGAAGCAATGCACGGCGCTGATGTGTTTATTGGTGTCTCTGCAAAAGGTGCTGTATCGAAAAGTATGGTTAAAAGTATGGCTAATAAACCAATTATTTTTGCCATGGCGAATCCTGAACCTGAAATTACTCCAGAAGAAATATATGAAATTAGGAATGATGCAATTGTTGCAACAGGAAGGTCAGATTATAAAAACCAGGTTAATAATTTTATTTGTTTTCCATATTTATTTAGGGGCGCCCTTGACGTAAAAGCAACAACAATAAATGACGAAATGAAAATTGCGGCTGCACACGCTTTGGCAAATTTGGCTAGAGCAGAAATTACTGAAGAAGTTCATGAGTCATGCATTGGTGGAAATTGCGCATTTGGTCCAGACTATATAATTCCAATTGCATTTGACTCAAGACTTATGGAAGAAGTCTCTATAGCTGTAGCAAAAGCAGCGATTGATTCAGGAGTAGCAAGAGAAAAAATTACAGATTTTGAATCCTATAGAAGAAAACTTTCTGGTAGATTAAATCCATCAACAAAAATTATGGATAAGTTTTTTGCCAATACTTATAAAAATCCTAAAAAAGTAATATTTGCAGAGGGTGAGGAGGATCAGGTATTAAGAGCTGCATCTGACTGGAATAAATTTGGATATGGCACAGCGATTCTAATAGGTAGAGAAGACGTAATTAATATGAAGTTAAAACAACTTAATATTTCTTCCTCAGGAATAGAAATTATGAATGCAGCTTTATCAGAAGATACTAAAGATTTTGCAAATCATATATATCAAAGATTCCAAAGAAAAGGTTTTGTTTATAGGGATTGTATACGACTTGTAAACAGAGATAGAAATATATTTGCATCTGAGATGATAATCCATAAAAAGGCAGATGCTTTAGTTACTGGCGTCACTAGAAGTTACTCAAGAACTCTTGATGAGATAACTAGAGTAATTGACATCAGAACAAATCATGCACTTTTTGCATTAAGCATTGTCACGATAGACGATAGAAATATATTCATCGCTGATACTACAATTAATGAAAATCCTTCAAGTGAAAAGTTAGCAGACATTGCAATTCAAAGTGCAGCTGAAGTTAGTAAATTAGGGCTAATTCCTAGGGTTGCTTTGATATCGTCATCAAATTTTGGAAGCTCAAATAGTTTGGAAGCAAAAAAAGTGGCAGATGCTGTTAAGATATTAGATATGAAGCATGTTGATTTTGAATATGAAGGAGAAATATCTATTGAGTTTGCTTTAAATCCTAATAAAAATGATATGTATTCATTTTCCAGGCTTAAAAACCCTGCCAATGTTCTTATTATGCCATCACTTAGTAGCGCAGATGTTGCAGTAAAATTATTGGCACAATTTGGTCAAGCCAAAACAATTGGTCCAATGTTATGTGGGCTCAGCAAAGCTGTACAAATCCTTCCAATGAATGCAACTGCAGCTGATATTTTAAATTTTGCAGCAATAGCCGTGAGCATATAAGGAACTTTAATACCGTCTTAAAAGTTTCTAATAATCGCAAGTATGCAGATAATAAATAGTGTTGATAGCTAATTATGAATTTATAACCAACCTTTTCTTTTAAAATATAGATATGGTGTTATCCCCGTTATAAATATTAATACAAGTGCAAGTGGATATCCATATTTAAAGCTAAGTTCAGGCATATAATGAAAATTCATCCCATAGATACTAGCTATTAATGTTGGCGGCATTAATACTGCAGCAGCTATGGTAAAAGCCTTAATGATTAGATTTTGTTCCACAGATATCATACCAAGTGTCGCATCTAGTAAAAAGCTATTCCTCTGAGATAAAAAATTTGCATATTCACCAAGTGAACTAATCTCCCTTGAAATATTTTTTATTCTAAGTCTTGAGTCCTTTTTATTCATATACCTTGCATTATCTATTTGGCTAAAATAAATTATCATCCTATTTAAACTTACTAAACTTTCCCTATTTTTCGATATAATTGTTCCTGTACTCCCTATCCTTCTGATTATATCATTATAAAATTCAGAGGAATTCTTTTTTCTGTCTATTGGCTTTTCAAATACTACTTTTAACAAATTATCTATCTCGTTACCTACTTCTTCTAAAATATCTGCACAACAATTTACAACAAAATCAATGATTGTTGTCAACACATATTCTGGAGTGAAAACTTTCTCCTTATTTCTATTAATCCATGAATTCAGATAATCAAATGATTTTGGTTTATCATATCTAGTTGTAACCAAATACTCCTTCGTCATAATAAATGTTATGGCAGTACTGTCAGGATAGTCTTCACATGCCTTATCCATTATTGTTACCGTCATATATTCAACATCCTTCTCCATATAAAAGGGACTTATGACTTCAAATTTATCCATCTCCTCTTCTGTCGGAGCTTCAATATTCAGTATTTTTTCTATATATTTTTCTTCGCTTGGTTCAGGTTCTATAAGATCTATCCAGATTGTGTTATCAGGCAATGGATCATCTATTTTTATTTCTCTTTTCTCAATGACCTTATTTTTGTTTCTATAAATAACTACAATCATGCCTAATAGAATATTTTAAAACTTTTACTCTTATATAATATACCACATTTAATAAATATTGTAAGGGTTAATAATGATATAAATCAAATATCTTCTTATGCTCAATTACTGCAAATCTATCAGTCATACCAGCTATATAATTAATCACCATTTCAGATAATAGCGCATCAGAATTTACGTTAACACTATCTTGCCATGATTTTGGTAAAGTTTCTGGATTACTCATGAAATGATTAAACAAATCTTTTATAACTGTCTGTGTTTTATGATTAATTCTATTTACCTGGTGATTTTTATATACATTTTTAAACAAAAAAGTTTTTAATTCTAAAAATTTTTCTTTAATTGGATTTGAAAATTCTACAATCAATTGCTTACAATTATAGATATCCTGAATATTATAGATATCATAATTTTTGATGTTGTTAATTGTTTGATTTAGTAAATCTGTTATTAAAAACGTACTTAGATTGGATAATAATATCTTCAACAAAATCTCTTTATTTGAAGCTTCACTTTCTATAATATCATTAAAACCGATAATTCTAAATAACTGTAATTCTCCAAGCGCCTCAATATCTATAAATTCAGCTCTTATTCCATCATCAATATCATGCTTTGTATAAGCAATATCATCAGCAAGAGCAGCTATTTGTGATTCTAATGAAGCATTATTTTGGTAATTAACTGAAAAATTATTAAAAACTTTGCTCAATTTATCGCATTTTCCTTTTTCATTTATTGGTCCGTTATGTTTTAAAATTCCGTCAATTGTTTCAAGCGTTAAATTGAGACCTTTATATTTTGATGAGCTCTTTTCCAAAGTTGTAATAATCTTTATAGCATGAATATTATGATCAAATCCTCCAAATTCTTCAGCAACTTCATTAAGTGCCTTTTCTCCAGCATGACCAAATGGAGGATGGCCAATATCATGCGACAAAGCAATCACCTCAGCAAGTTCCTCGTTTACTCCTAGCTCTCTAGCTATATAAACGGCAATTTGGCTTACTTCCAATGAGTGAGTTAGCCTTGTCCTATAATGATCTCCAGTGTAATTAATGAAAACCTGAGTTTTATATTCTAGCCTTCTAAAAGCTTTTGAATTTATTATTCTAAATTTATCTTCCAAAAAATTATACTGGATTTGCTCTTGATAAATTCTTCCATTTGACCTGAAGATGCCTAGATCTCTAAATTTCTCTATTTCCATGCTAATTGTATAAAGATGGGGCGAGTAACGGAGCTCGAATCCGCGACCTCAAGTTCCACAAACTTGCGCTCTAACCAGCTGAGCTATACCCGCCATAATTTCATAATAACTAAATATATGCAAATCATAAAAAAATCAAGAAAACCTTTCATATTATTGGGTAATATAATTATTTTCTAGAATAAAACTTTAAGCTATATATACTTAAGGTAGCAAGATATTATAAATGTTTACTTATGAAGGAAGAAAAAAATAATATTACATTAGATTTAAGCAAAATTAGTAACGAAAATAATAGCAGTACTAATAATCAACCTCAAAATAATAATAATAATGATAATAATAACTCCAATCTCAATGCTTCAAATGAATCTAATATAAATCCAATTGATTTAAGCTCAAGCGAACATAATACAAGTCAATTTTTGAGGAACACAGAGAGTAATTCAAATAACTATTTTAGGAAATCACTATCAAAATCACTATCATTCCTTCAATCTTACTTTGATGAGGAAAAGCATGTATATAAGTATTACAACGAACAAATTATTTCAAATCAGGACATTACTAATGAAATAAAAAGTTTGTATCTTACCTTTTATGAAGATATTGAAGAAAAATTAAATGAAATTAGAATTACAAAAAAAAATAAGGACGCTTTTAAAGCGAAATTTGCTCCAAATTATTGGGGTGAACAGGATCCAGACAGTAAAAGTTTTTACGATACCACATCACAAGAAATTGAAGACCTAATAAGAAATAAGGAAAAATTAAAAAATTCTTTAGTTTTATTACAATCTATCATTTTAAAAAACATAGATAAAGCTAAAGCTATCCTTAATAGTGACTCAAAAAATTTATTAAAGTTATTAAACAATTTTATTGATGTTGCAAATAAAAATAGTGATTCATACGAAATATTAAAACTCCTTAAAGAAACAAAATATGCAGAAATAATAAATAATGTAGAAAAATATAAATCTTTAGATAATAGTATTAAATTGCAATTTCTTGAATATCTTGCCTCAGATCAAAATATAGGCGTTGCTAATAATTTATTTGGCCAAAATTTAAATTTAAGAATTGACGTCTATAACCATTATATAGACAATGATTTTTGGATAGGGATATATTCAAGTGGAGATTGGCAAAGGTATGCAGAAAATTTCTATGAATCATATGGAAGGGGTAACCATAACTTACTTCCAAAAATTCCATTTTGGGGAATTATAATTCTTAGTAGAAATCAAGGGTTAAGTAATGATGAAATTGCTATCATTATAAATGATTTTTTACAATCAAATCTACCAGTTATAATTAATAATTTGGGAGTTTTAATTGATAGTTATCAAAATGATACTCAAAATGAAGTACCAGAAAATCACCATAATTTAATCTCCAATCTATCAAATTATTTAACAGATGCGGAAATAGCAATACCAATTAGTGAAGATCAAAAAGCTGCAAGTTCAGTAAAAAAAATCATAGATTTTCAATCTTCTTACAATACTAATAATAATTCATTATACGGTATCACAGAAAATCTTAGTACCATTCACCCATCTTCAAATAAAGCTTATATTAGTGATAATTCCTATGAATATTACTCACACAAAGGTACTCTTAAAAATCCCTTATTACAATATGATGTACTTTACAAATATAGTAACAATACAAAAAAGCTAGCAATTAAAAATTATCAATATATTTACCTAGGCAAAAAACATGGCAAAGAAAAAATTGAAGAAAAAAAACTAGATGATAAAAAAAATTTAAAGTCAGATGGCAATAATGAGACTAAGGAAAATCCAACGACTGCATTTATAAAAGGAGGGGTTACAGTTTTAACCGCCGAATTTATATTTTTTATATTATGGAGTGCATATTCGTATTGGCATCAGCGATCTGTAATTATTAAATTAACTGAAAAAGCAAATAAACATTTAAATGAGTTATTGCATAAGGAACTTCCAGTTTTGACTCTACAATCAAAAAAAGTTAAAAACATCTTTGATAATCTTTATGACGAAAATAATGAAGAAAGTGAAGACGAAGATGATTTTGATAGTATTGGAAAATTAATTATTGATACACCAATTTATGATAATAAAATCAAAAGTTATATTGTAGATACCCCAAAAGTTCCAAAAGAAATTATAGCTACACCTTTTAAGGGAATATATACATTTATTCTTTTAAACAATGAGTGCTTCACAACAAATACTAATGAATACGAGAGTCTTAAAACAAATAATTATAATATTGATTTAGCAGAACTTTAAAGATAGAATCCCACGGTATTTTAAAAATACTATGCAATTAATATGATACCATGGATGTGTTTTATTCAATCATAAATGGCTTTATTTTGGGTTTGGGATTAATAATGCCACTTGGAATGCAAAATATATTCATTTTGAATCAAAGTATTGATCAAAAAAATTTTAAAAATATTCTTCCCTGTATAATAACTGCATCAATTTGCGATACTTTTTTAATTACAATTAGTGTTTTAGGGGTTTCGCTATTAATTTTAGAATTATTATGGCTTAAATTAACATTAATGATTATAGGCTTGTTCTTTTTGTTGTATATCTCTTATACAAACTGGAACATAGCGTCTTCAAAGGTAAGAAGTGAATTTAAAGCTTATTCTGCTAAAAAACAAATTATATTTACTATTTCTGTATCAATATTAAACCCTCATGCAATCACTGATACGATTATTGTCATAGGTGGTAATTCAATACAATATAGTGGAACTGCAAAATTAGCATATACTTTAAGCTGTATAGTGGTGGCGTGGTTTTGGTTTTTTGGATTAGCTTATGCAGGAAATAGATTAGGTAAATTAGATAAGACAGGGTACTACATTAAATTATTAAATAAAATAGCTGCAATATTAATATTTTTAACAGCATTATATTTAGCGAAACAAATTTTTAATGAAATTTTTTAATATAAACGAACTTTTTGCTTTAAATTTTGCAAAGTTTATATATTAATTCATGATATTAAAAAACATCAGAAGGTAAAAGACTCTATTGGCTTATGTTCTAGTGAGGGCTTTTAGTAATGGCTTATCTTCAATACCCAATAATACATAATACAAATAGCTGTGGTGAACTTAAATCAGGTGGAACAATATATATTCCTATTAATTAATTCCTAAATTAAAAAAGCCCAATTTATTAATTAATAAATCAGGCTTTTTAGCTTACGAAAAAGTATTACTTTTTAGTAGCAGTTGTTTTGTCAGCAGCAGCTTTTTTATCAGCAGCGTTAACATTTTCGTCACCTGCATTAGCTTCATCACTATTTTGATCAACTAAGTCAGTAGACCGAATTGGTTTTGGTTGTGTAGCGTTAGCAGTTGCAACTGTTAATGCAAGTAGCAATGTAAGACAAATTGAAATGTTTTTAAAGTTCATGTTTAAAACCTGTTATATTAAAAATTATATTGAAGGAAAATATCATAAAATCCTTGTTAAAGATAGCTTTTTTTTTGTATAAAAGAATTTTTTTAATAAAATATTATTTTTTTTATTTTTTCTGCTGATTTTTTTCCCAAAACACTTCCATCATTTAAATTACTTTCCTCAACTATATAAAATTGCGAGCTACCATTTTCATTAAAATAACCTGATTTTAATACTAATTTATCGCCATATATACTGCAATAGGATGCAATTGGGGTTGAACAATCACCATTAAATGATTTTAAAAATGCCCTTTCTGAATTAATCATTATCTGAGTTGCTTTATGATTCAGAGGTTTTAGCATTTTATTGATCTTATCGTTCCCTTTTATATTTTGTACTCCTATAGCACCTTGAGCAATAGCTGGTAGTATTTCATCAATACTAAAATAGTGATTTATGGCTTCTTTTAGATTATTTCTTTTTAATCCTGCAGCTGCTAATATTATTGATTCTACTTTACCTTCTTTTAATTTTTTTAATCTAGTATTGATATTACCTCTTAAATTTACTACCTTCAAATCAGGCCTCAATGCTAAAATTTGCCCTTTCCTTCTGTGCGATGAAGTGCCAATCGTTGTACCACTTGGCAGGGAAAAGAAAGATTTATATTTAAGAGAGATAAATGCGTCCCTTGGATCGCCACGTTTTAACAGACAATTAATTTCTAGGTGCTCATTTTGATTTGCAGGAACATCTTTCATAGAATGCACTGCTATATCAGCGTTGCCATCAATTAAAGCCTGCTCAATTTCCTTAAGAAATAATCCCTTACCACCTATCTTCGACAGAGAATGGTCAAGTAGGATATCACCCTGAGTTTGCAATTTCAGCAATTCAAATTTTATATCGCGATGGTGAAGCTGAAGTTCTTTTACAACTAACAATGCTTGATTTATTGCAAGAGGACTGTTTCTAGTCGCTATTCTGATTAACATAACAAACCAAAATTTAGATAAAGAAGATATTTATAGTAACTAAAGGTGATTTATTTATCAGTTTTTTAATATGCTTTTTGATTGATAATTCAAGTAAATTCTCAACTTTATTCTTATCTGTAGTTGATATAGTAGCAAAAGTTTCCGATACATTAAGTTTTAGCGAATCCAAAATATCTTGATCTAAATCGTCTTCTAATACACCTGGAGCAGAAATAAAAATCTGACTTATGCTCTTTTTAACCTTATTTATTATTAATGAAACAAATAATGCTCCATTATTTCCCAGCGTTTTTCTATTATTAATGATTATACTTTCTGAATTTAAAATCAAATTTCCATCAATGATGTAATGTCCAGCTTCTACCTTACCAATTTTTTTTGTTTCATTTGGATCAATGACAACAACATCACCATTTCTAACGCTTATAGTGTGCTTAACACCAGATTTTTTTGCTACTCTGCAATGTTCATTTATGTGAATTGCTTCTCCATGAACAGGTATAGCTACTTGTGGTTTAATAAGCTCAAACATTTTTTTCACTTCTATAGCAGAAGGATGACCAGATACATGAACAAATTCATTTGCCTCACTTAACACATTTACATTCATTTCAGCAAGTTTATTGAACAGATTATAGATCCTTTTTTCATTTCCTGGGATAATTTTAGACGAAAATATAACTACATCATTTTCTTTTAATGCAATTTGTGGATGGGTTTGATTGGCAATTTTATTGGTCACAGCTAGCGCTTCACCCTGACATCCAGTACATATTACTACAATTTCATCTCTTTTAAATTTTTTAAAATGCTTCTCATCATATATTATTGATTCTTGTAAATAACCGGCTTCTTTAGCCGCAGTATACATTTTCCATAACGATCTTCCTTGTAATATTATCTTTCTTTTAGCCTTTTTAGCTGCATTAACTAATGAGAGCAATCTTGCTATATTTGATGCAAAAGTAGTTACAACAATCATATTATTAGGATAGTCACAGAGTAATTTTTCCAAATTTCGACCAAGCTCACCTTCTGAACCAGAATGCTTTTTATGAAAGATGTTTGTTGAGTCTCCAACTAAAGCTAAAATTCCACTTTTTCCAATATCAGATAAAGTTTTTTCGTTAGTAGCTTCGCCTACTACAGGCTCATTATCAAATTTCCAATCACCTGTGTGAAATATTTTTCCTTTATCAGTTTCTATAACCAATCCATTCATTTCTGGTATAGAGTGAGTTATTGGCACTAATGTTATTTTAAAATCATTTAATTGAAATGATTTATTTGAGACGGTCTCTATAAATTTCATTTTTTTAGTTAATCCATACTCCTTACATTTGGATTTTACTATGAGGGATGTAAATTTAGTTGCATAAATTGGACATTCTATTTCGGACCATAAATATTGAATCGCTCCAATGTGATCTTCGTGAGCATGTGTCAATACTATACCTAAAATATCCTTTTTAATCTCTTTAATAATAAAGTTTATGTTGGGTACTATAATATCAACTCCTGGTAAATCTGGTTCTGCAAAACCTAACCCCAAATCAACAATGATCCACTTCCCATTATAGTGATATAAATTTAAGTTCATACCTATTTCGCCAGAGCCACCTAATGGAATAAAAATTAACTCTTTTTGTAATTTTTTAAAATTAATAGTTGAATTCATCTAATCTTGTTGAAATAATACGTGTCTAAAATGAGAAAAATCTTCCAAAACTTTTCCAGTTCCTAGTACAACGCAGTTTAATGCCTCATCAGCCACTCGAACCTTCAAACCTGTAGCTTCAGTAATCACTGTGTCCATGTGTTTTAATAAGGCGCCACCACCAGTAAGTACTATACCATTATCGGCAATATCTGAAGATAATTCTGGCGGAGCTTGCTCTAAAACTAATTTTACCGAATCTATTATTTGTGATACAGGATCAGCAATACTATCAGCAACATTTGTTTCAGTTAATATAATTTCTCTTGGTATACCTGTTGCTGCATCTCTTCCTTTAATCGCTATACTTTTTTCATCCTTTGTACTCTTTTTTGCAGTTCCTACCTCTTTCTTAATCCTTTCAGCTGTTGAATCACCAATAAATAAGTTATGACTTTTTCTTATGTATGATATTATTGCTTCATCCATGCTATCACCACCCACTCTAACGGATTGGGCACAAACTATACCACCTAGACATATAACTCCCACTTCAGTAGTACCACCACCTATATCCACAACCATTGATCCAGTTGCTTCCGTAACTGGTAAATTAGAGCCAATTGCTGCGGCCATAGGCTCAAATATTAAATACACTTCTCTCGCCCCTGCACTTTCTACAGCATCTTGTATAGCTCTTCTTTCTACAGGAGTAGAGCCATATGGTACGCATACTATAACTCTAGGTCTTGCAAAGAAGCTTCTTTTTTTATGAACTGAGGAAATAAAATATTTTATCATCTCCTCTGCACCTTTAAACTCTGCAATAACTCCATCTTTCAAGGGTCTTATTGCTTTAATATCTGCAGGCGTTTTTCCTAACATTGCTTTTGCCTCATTCCCAAAAGCATATGGAATATAAGAACCCTTTTCATGTAGCAGAGCAACAACTGATGGTTCATTTAATACAATCCCTTGATTAGGAACATATACCAACGTATTTGCTGTACCAAGGTCAATAGCCATGTCAGATGAAAATAATCCTAGTAAGGATGAAAACATTTTATTATTAATTTTTATCTGTTGTTACATTCCCATTTAAAATTTAGGAATACACATTTCTATTCCAAAAAATACATTTTTGCAAACTTAATTATATATTCAATGTAGATTTTTTATTAAAATTGCTTTATTTTGATACAGCAGGTAGCTAGATGGTTGCTATATTTATATATAGAGGAAAGTCTGGGCTTCATGGAATGATAGAGCTGGATAACTCCCAGCAAAGGTAACTTTAGGGAAAGTGCCACAGAAAATATACCGCCTAGTAATAGGTAAGGGTGAAATGGTAAGGTAAGAGCTTACCGATTCTTTAGTAATAAGGAATGCATGGTAAACCCCTCTAGAAGCAAGATCAAGTAGTGCTTAATATTGCCATATTCCAGGCTAAGAGCACGGGTAGATTGCTAGAGTTTAATGGTAACATTAAATCGAGATGAATAACCATCGGGTGCGTTTTGCACTTACAGAACCCAGCTTATAGGCTACCTGTGCTTATAATTTATAAAATAATGTTAAAATTAAATTTTCTTATATTGTTTCTCTTATTGCCCCTGCATTCACATGCATTTGATTCAAATATTGGAGATATTTATATTGAATCTGAAAATCTAGATATAGACATTGCTACTAAAAAAGCAGAATTTTTTGATAATGTAGTCGTTAAACAAGGTGATATTAAAGTTTCAACAGACAAATTGGTTATTTTTTTTGAAAATAATGAGATGAAGAAAATTGATTTTTTAAATAATGTTAAATTTCAAATGCGTGATAAGTTAATTTTAGGTGATAAAGCTGAATATACAAAAAATGACAATACTTTAAAAATTATTGATAATGTTATATACAAAGGAGACAATAGTGAAATAAATGGAGATATTTTCACATATAACTTAAAAACTAAAGTATCAAAATTAAGTTCAAAAAAGAGGTTTGACAATAAAATTAAAGGGCGAATAAAAGCAAAATTTAAAATAAATTAAAATGTTAGTAGCTGAGAATTTATCTAAGACATATGCAAAGAAAAAGATTGTTAAAAATGTAACTATATCAGTTCAGAATTCTGAAATAGTTGGTTTGTTAGGTCCAAACGGTGCAGGTAAATCAACTTCATTTCACATGATTTCAGGTTTAATAAAACCAGATGTTGGTAAAATATTCTTCAACGGCATTGACATAACTAATTTGTCGTTGTCATACCGCGCAAAATTGGGAATTGCATATCTTCCGCAAGAGATATCTGTTTTTAGGAGTATGACTGTGCAAGAAAATATAATGGTTGCTCTGGAAATGATAGAAAAAAATAGGCTCAAAAGGGAGCAAAGATTAGAAGAATTACTTGCTCAATTCTCTATTGAACATTTACGATCTTCCTATGCAACATCTTTATCCGGAGGAGAAAGAAGGAAACTTGAGATAGCGAGATGTGTCGCGATAAATCCTAAGTATATTTTACTCGATGAACCACTGGCAGGAATTGATCCAATTGCAATTGATAATTTAATAAATTTAATTAAGAGTTTAAAAAAGCAAAATATAGGAATATTGATTACAGACCACAATGTAAAAGAAGCATTAAATCTGATTGATAGAGCATATATTTTATATAATGGGAGTATCATTGCGTGCGATGACAGTAAAAATATTGTCAAAAATAAACAAGTTCGTAGAATTTACCTTGGAAAAAATTTTTAACAGATGTATAATCTCGTTCAATATTTCATTGTTTGTGATTGATGCGAGTAGTTGATTTTAAGCCTTTAATTTTTCTACAACTGATATTAATGAGTTTAAGCTTTGTTTTTCAAGTTTACGAGATAAATAGCTCATCATTTATGGTTGAGAAATTTGGATATAATGTTTTAACTTTTTCTCTATTAACTATTATATTGATTGTTATGGAATTAGTTGTGCCAGTTCCATCGTTTTTATTAAGTGGCTTTACACTTGTCATAAATTTAAGGCTTTGCAGTTTAATAGGTTTTAAAATGCCCGTATACATACTGATTTTGATTTTTTTCATTAAAGCTATTCAATTCATACTTATTGCTAAATCAAGTATTCATCAAATTTATAAATTAGGATTTCAAAATACTGATTATCACTTATATTGGCTTAGTATTTTTATAAGAATTTTGGTAGGCTACGATTTTATACCATATTTCTGTGATAAATTATTTGAAGGTACTATGATACAGTCAAAAAGAATAGATGATTTTCATAATTTAGGAATTGGGATGGCAACAGCAATAGTGATATTTACTGGAATTATAGAGCTATTTTGCAGTCTAGCATTTAGTTGTGGATTTTTAACAAGAATTGGATCTATCACACTCACCTTATATCTAGCAGTAACTACATTCCTTGGATTAAAGTATGGTTATCATTTTGCTTGGGTTAGTACTTCTGGCACTGGTTGGAATTATCCAATATTATGGTCATCAATTATTTTCTCATTTGCATTTTTTCAGCCCAGCGAATTTAGTATTGATAAATTTTTATTAAAATACAATAAAACCCCAAAATTACTGAGGAAACTTATTACATTTTAATTAAGATTGACCTCAATTTTAAACTTTGGCTATATGCATAAATTGTCATTCATAATCATTGCATCAATCAATACATTTTTTCTTTTTGGCTTTTACCTCTGAATACATAATAACTATATCCAGTATAAGTTAATATTATTGGCAATATTATTACTACACCTACAAGCATCAGTGATAGTGATTGAGGCGCTGCAGCTGCTTCCCAAATAGTTATCTTTCTAGGAACAGCCCATGGCCATAGTGAAATTCCAAAACCAACAAAACCAAAGCAAAATAATACAATACTTAGTAAAAATGGTGTTAACTCATTATTTTCAATTATTGATTTATATAAAAAATATGTAGTTATAACAGTCATGAGTGGAATTGGTAATAAGTAAAGTATATTTGGAATTTTGAACCACGTATCAAAAATTTCTTCATCAATAAATGGTATCCATAAGCTAATACAGGCCATCAAAGTTGGTACGTATATCATAGAGTATAATGCACATTTTTTAGCCCATTCTTGAGTATGTTTTTCAGTTTTTAATATTAGCCATGTTGCACCTAATAATATGTATCCAAAAACCAAGGAGATACCAGTTGTAATTGAAAAAGCAGTTAACCAACTAAATTCCCCACCTGCATAAACTCTTCCTTCAACTTCAAATCCTTGTATAATTGTGCCCAACACAATCCCTTGAAAAAATGCAGCTATCAATGAGCCAAAATGAAATGCGCCATTCCAGATTTTTTTCTTTGCTGGACTGGCTTTTGATCTAAATTCAATTGCCATCCCTCTAAATACTAACGCAATAAGCATTAAAATAATTGGTAAGTATAAGGCCGGTATAACTATTGAATAAGCTAAAGGAAATGCAATAAATAATACTCCCCCACTTAATACTAACCAAGTTTCATTTCCATCCCAAAAAGGAGAGATGGAGTTAATCATAGTATCTCTACAATCCTCTGTAGGTGCAAACGGTAATAAAATACCAACACCCAGATCAAATCCATCCAGTAATACATAAAAAAATATTGATATAACCAATATACCTAACCAAATTATTGGTAAATTTAAAAAGCTCGAGAAATCCATCATATCTTACACCTTGCTATACATTTTTATAAACACATCTTTTACACTACTTGTTTGTAAACTTGCTTCTTTTTTACTACTCCAATCTCCCTGCTTGATGCCAATTTTGACTAATTGGAATATATAAAAAACACCAAAGCTCATCATAAACATATAAACAATGAAGAAAAGTATCAGTGTAAATAATACTTGATGTGGAGCAACATTAGATGCTGCTTCTGAAGTTCTCAATAAGCCATATACAATATATGGTTGCCTTCCAACTTCCGTAACCACCCATCCAGATAATATAGCAACAAATCCCATTGGTGATATTATCATGCACCATTTATGAAAATTACTTGATGTAAATAATCTTTTTTTTAAAAATAGATAAACTCCTAGATATGCAGTAAATAGCATTAATAAGCCTATCCCCACCATCATTCTAAACCCGAAAAAAACAAGTTTTACTGGCGGTCTATCTTCTTTTTTCCATGATTTTAACCCTTTTATTTCTCCATCTAGAGAGTGTGTTAAAATTACACTAGCTAATTTTGGTATTTTAAGTGCGTATTTTGTCACCATTTCCTCTTCATCGGGCCATCCAATTACCGTTAAAGGAACACCTTTTTCTGTATCCCAAACTGCTTCCATTGCGGCAATTTTAGCGGGTTGATATTCTTTCGTATTAATGCCATGACTGTCTCCAACAAATATTTGTATAGGAATTAGCACTGCTACAAAAAAGATAGCCATTGTTAGCATGATTTTAGCATGCTCTAAATATTTTTTCTTCAGAAGATAGTATGATGCAATCCCTGCTGTAACAAAGGCTGTAGTTAAATATGCTGCAAAAAGCATGTGAAAAAATCTATATGGAAAAGATGGGTTAAAAATAATATTCATCCAACTTTTTGGATAAAATATTCCATCACTTCCTATTTCATAACCTGCTGGCGTATGCATCCAACTACTAGCTGCTAATATCCAAAATGCAGATATTACCGTTCCAACTGCCACCATACACGTTGCAAAGAAGTGAATTTTATTACTGACTCTGCCCCATCCAAATAGCATAATACCCAGAAAACCAGCTTCTAAAAAAAATGCAGTAAGAACCTCAAATCCGAAAAGTGGTCCCAACACATTACTGGTCTTATCAGAAAATACAGCCCAATTAGTGCCAAATTGATACGACATAACAACCCCTGTCACCACTCCCATGCCAAAAGTAACAGCAAATATCTTTATTAAAAATTTGTATATCTCTATGTAAACAGGGTGTTTTGTTTTTAGCCATAAAGCCTCTAAAACAGCCAGTAAACTAGCTAGGCCAATCGTGAAAGAAGGAAAGATAATATGAAATGATATAACAAATGCAAATTGAATCCTTGATAAAAATTCTGCACTCAGATTTAAAAGCATACGAAACATTAAACTAGTTATCTCAACGCTAACCATATTATTTATTAAGCAACAAATCAATAACTTAATAAGGAAGAAGCAAATTGCCAACTAAACAAAGATACCAATAATTACAAGCATAAAAATTATCTTTTTTATCATGGGGTAACTAAAATCTAACAACTCCATTCCTTAGGACGCATAGTTTAGAAAAACAAAATTAAGGTATTAACAAAGCTATCAACTCTTTTTGGGTATCGTAGAGATGTAAAAATCTATTGATTTTATTAGATCAGGTTCTGATAGATTAAAATTTAGAATCAGTATCTCTAATTGTCCTAGCTATATCACATAAAAACTCTAAGCCCAAAGCTTATGACATGCACTTTATGCTTAGATTCCAAATTATGGCTGAGAGATTCAATTTCATCTGCCTTATGCTTAATTTTACCTAGATCATAATATTTATAATTCAAATCTATTAATGATGAATCGCTTATTTTAAGTGAGCTTCCTAATGTCAAACCATAGGCAAAAGAATTATTTTTATTACTATCATTGTATTTTTTATATCCCTGATTTAAATCCATACCATCATTATACAAAAATCCAGTTACAGAATTTTGGCTCATGCCAATACCTAACCCAGTATAAACATTAAAAATTTTATAATTTAATAAATCATAATAAAGATTAGCCATAATAACTGTACTATCAACATTAAATTTTGATTTTGAGACTACATCATTTTCATAAAAAAACTCAGACTCAGTATCAGACCGTGATTGTGAATTTATATTCTTGTAAAAAAATTTAGCATTGTTTAATTTTGATATCGTGAGGTCGGCTCTAAAATTATTATTAAATTTATATCCTAAACCAACATTATAAAGTTGCCCGCCATGCAATCTAACTTTGTCATAATCTTCAGATAATTTATTATAATAAGGTATTCCAAAATCAACTCTTATATAGCTATTTTTCTCAGATGCATATAAATCTTGATTTGATTGTAACAAAACAACAAGTAATAAAATTTTTAAAATGTTTTTCATAAAATTCCTTTTTAATTTATTTTAAAATATGTGAATGATAGATTACTATAAGTCATAGCTCCATATACCACCTTCATCATTACATGGATCTATAATTTCCCTAGAAAAATTTTCTATAAGTTTTTTGTTAGTACACATATCATCTAATTTATAATTCTTTGTTGAACCATCTTTATATTTTGTTTTAATGACGGCCTCTTTTCGCACAACACCTTCAATTTGCCAAGTACAAAGCAACCCTTTTAATGAACTTTCGTTCCATATAGGTCTTGTGTCGCTATACCTACTAGTAAACCATTCAGTGAACGTATCTACAATCCTATCAAAAAGTGATTTATTAGTACTTGCTCCATCGTAATATTTTTTATATCTTTGATGCATTAAATCGCACGACTCCTTATATCCATTCATTTTACTTTTTTGTGCCGCTAACAAACTTGCCTTTAAAGTACTCACTTCTGCCGTAAATCCTAATATTTTTAAATCAAACTCTGTAATTTTACCATTGGATCTTTTTAGATTTTCACTACAACTATTAGAGTCAATAGTTAATTGACTATTTGTATGACCTAAATCCAGATTTTGCTTTTTTAAATCTAAAATCTCCCCTTCTTGTTCTTTATCTTTTGTAGTTAATGTATCGTGCTGAGTTGTTAATTGCTCAAATTTTGTCTTAAACCCATCCCTTTCATTCTCTGTTTTGCTTAAATCTGTTTGGCATGATTCTAAATTGCTGGTTTTACTGGAAAGTTCAGCATCGAGATTATTATTTTTTTCTGTGATAGTGGCTTTTTCAGTTGCAACTATTGCCAAACTTGATTTACATGCAACTAAGTCATCTTTAATTTTGTCCAAATCAGCTTCTAAACGCGTGATTTTTGAATTCAATGTTTCTACAACGCCTTCACACTTCTTCCCTAGATTTTCTTGACATCCTTTTAAATCCTCTTTTAAGACATTAATATTATTTAAAACCTGATTATACTCTGTTTGTAATTGAATTTTTTCCCCATTAATTTTGTCATAATTACTTTGAAGATCATTTAATTTTATTTGAATATCTCTATTATATTCACTTAATTTTTGCTGAGCTTTTTCACATTCAGTATTCTTATCCTGTAGCAACCTTTCTCTAGTTTGATTTTCATTTTCTAATTGATTTTTTTCAGCTAGTAGCTTTGTATTATCAGATGATTTTAATTCAAGAGCATTAAGACACTCTTTACTATTAGCATCAGATTGTTGCAATTGATGTTTTAATCGCAGACTTTCATTAGCAAAACCATTCTTATCATTTTCACAATTTTGTGCTTTATTATTCACATCATTAAATAAATTCCTGAGCCCCAACATAGTTGAATTAAGAGTTTCATATCGAGATTGAAGTTTGTTTAATTCTAATTGCGAATTTGCTTTGTAATTCATAAATGATATAGATAGAGCTTTTTTATCAGTATCACACAAATTGTAATTAGCGCTTTGTACATTCCGTTGTTTTTCCAAACTGCGTATTTGATCTTGCAGTTGTTGATTATCTTTCTCTAAAGCACTATTTTTGCCATGTTTATTAGTATGACTCTCGCACACCTTACACGCTTTTTCTATTGAAATTTCATAATTTTTTTGAACATTCTCCTTACTGTGATAACTCATGTACACCCCCATATTAACAAAATAATGGGTGAACTAAATTAACACATCCACCCTGTATGGTTTTACTCTTTCATGAAATTTTAGCATTGTCAAAAATTTTACTTACTTTTATATCAAAATAGCTTTTTACTCTTTCAACACTATTATTTAAATCTTTAATAAAAGCATCTATCTTCCTTACTTTTTTTTAATATTCCCCACTCATCTAATTATAAATGTATAGCTATCACAACTTAATTACATTTATTAGTGAATTTTTACTGTTATTTATTTTTAAAATTTTTTAAAAACTCCTCAATCAATAGCATGTCTTCTTCGTTGATATTTAATTCTTCTTTATGCTTATTTTTAAGGCGTTTTAATTCTCTTTTACTTATTAAATTATTACCATAAACCTGTTGTTCAAGTGGAATAAGCTTAATTATTAATGAACTCATTTTGATAAATAATTCTATAAACTTTTCTTTGTTAATAGTTTTTACCAATTCATCATCTAAAACAGAATCATTTTTTACATGGTCTGCTGCATATTTAATAAACTTTAACGCTATTGTTCTAATTTCAGCTAAATCACTTTTATGCTCAAGCAAAAGCTTAGTAAATAATTTTTCTTCCATTTAATTGAATTAATAATATAGCTTATTTATCAAGATTTTTAATGATACCCATCAGTGTTCTAACTTCTTGGGAACTCAATTCAGCTTTAACAAATATGTTTCTAATATTCTGAATCATAGTATTTTTAATATTCTTTTCTTTAAAATAGTCGTTCTGCTCCAGTGAAGTAATTAATAAATCAAATAAGTTATTAAATTCCTCTTTGTTACAAATCTCATAATTTTCACCTATTTTTACTACTTCTTGCGAATAGAATTCATAAGCAAAAATAGAGACAGCTTGGGCTAAATTTAACGAAGAATTTTGCTCATTCGTTGGAATAATTGAAATAACATCAGCCAAACCTAATTCATCATTGGTAAGACCATTATTTTCTCTTCCGAATAAAATCCCGATTTTAATATCGCTATCAAATTTTTGATTGCAATACTCTACAATCTTTTTAGGATGCATATTTTTTTTGACCATATATCTAGAACGAGCTGTTGCTGCAACAATAAAATTTAAATCAGCAATTGCAACATTCAAATCATCATAAAGCATAGCTTTATCTAACACAAAGCTTCCTTTGGCTGCTAACCTAAAAGCCTCATCAGACGGTGGCCATCCATCCCTCGGCGACACAATTCTCAAGTTATCGAGCCCAAAATTGGACATCGATCTTGCAACAGCACCAATGTTTTCCGCAAGTTGCGGACAAACTAATATAACGTATGGCTTATGCACTTACGGCTTTATTTCCATTTAATAGAACATCCAATACTGGATATTTGCTCTCCTTTAAATTGGCCTGTTTCTGAAATTTCAGACATAGCTATATATAATTCCCTTTTAGCATCTGGAGCAATATCTTTTTTAGCTGAGTCCAGTCTTCCACGATACTGAAGCTCCATGTTAGAATTAAATCCAAAAAAGTCTGGTGTGCAAACTGCATCATATATTTTAGCAACTTCCTGCGTGCTATCAAGCAAATACGGAAATTGAAAATTATTTTTCTCAGCGAAAATTTTCATATTATCGTAAGAATCTTCAGGATAAGCAATTGTGTCATTTGAGTTTATAGCAACAAAGCCAATTCCCATCATACTTAGCTCATTTACTGATGCAGCTACTTTTGTAGCTATAGATTTAACATAAGGGCAATGGTTACAAATAAATGCAATCACCAATCCATTTTTTCCCTTAACTTTATCTAAATTATAATAATTTCCATCTATAGAAATTAAATTAAAATCCTTAGCTTTCCAACCTTTATCTACCTCTGGCGTTGTTAATGCAACCATTTAAAAACTCCTATGAATTATCATTTTATTATACCGAAAATATATATACTTTTTTTTATAAATCATCAAAATAATTTATATCTCCCTAGAATGTTTTTTACGGTTATCCGCCTCTAACCTACTTTTTGCACTCATGAGGTCTAAATCATCCATAGGCCTTTGTTTACCGTCCTTATCTTTCCCAGCTATTTCTTTAGTCTTATTTATAATTGCATCCATCTCAGCTTTTAGCCCTGGGTCTTGATTTATTCTCTCTTGAAGCTTGTCTTTTGGCTTTTGTATATCCACCACCTCTACTTTCTCCCTATGATCAATACTGGTACCCTTATCCTTAGTAACAATTTCATCCAAACTCGTATCTTTTTCATGCACCACCTCTTTACCTTTATCTTTTTCAGGTAATAAACTTTTAATACTAACTTTTTCTAATGCCCCTTTATCAATAATACTTTCCGGCTCCGGTTTTCCTAACAATTTTTCACTAACCCAATTTACTACCTTAGTACCTATTTCAGTATCCTTTGCCGCCTTGCACAACAGTGCTATACCTAATATAGTTCCAATCGGGGGGAACGCCATTACCATCACTCCAACAAGCGCAGTCTTACCAGGGGTAAAAAATGGCTTATCATCCACTGGTATCATAGCATCAAGCAATTGCAAAGGTTTTCTAAAAAACGTATTATATGCAAGAGTTTCAAGTTTACCTTTATCATCTTTTGAATTCTCATACTCTAATGCCTCAACCACATTCTTATCGAATGTCCCTTTATCCAACTTACTTGCCTTATCTTGATATTTCTCATGAAGATTTTCTTTCCCTCTCATATCTTGTCCATCAATAGACCAAGAAGAAACTCTACCAACTTGAGCAATCAGTCCTTTAGATTGCGCTTCCACTTGATTTTGCAACGCTTCATCCTTAATAGAAGCAAGCTTGGTTGTTAAACCAAATTCACTCTTTGTATCAACCCCTAAATTTGTCAGTGCATTATCAGCCCTTTTCATAATCGCTTCTTTGGCTTTTGCCATCTCAGGATTATTCATTATTTTATCAATTACAGCAGGATGCACCTTAGCTACCGCCAATATATTTCTTGCCATCTGTTCCTTTACACTACTTAATGTTGGTTTCGTTGGCAATTCTCCACCACCAGGTACATTACCTAATTTCGGCTTCGCTTGCGATTTTATATCAGTATTTACGGTATCTAATTTTACAGTTGGCTTTTTTACTACTTTTTCTCTATCAATTTTATCTTTTTCTTGTGCAATCAATTTTTTAAAATTACCAGTATTTAGCCCATCTATTCCCAAAGCATTAAACACTTTATTAAGCTTAACCTTCTCACTTTGTTCCTTAATTAAATCATTAAAATGTTTATTTAAATAACCTGATACGCCCCCACCCAGCGCCTTATCCTTAAAAATATTTCCAACCTCAAGGTCATCAATCTTTTCTGAAACTTGACCCTTCTCATCAAAAACTGGTATTTTATTTATGGCAATGTGCTTAGCTAACTCTAATCTTAATTCCTGTTGCAATTCATATGCTTTTTCGGCTTTACCAAGCATATCAATAATATGCTCTTTATCGGGCGCTTCAATTTCACGAGTATCCCCAAAAACATCACTAGATTTACCGTACGTTTTATTGTAAACTCTATTAAAATTATCAAAAATACCATTAGACTTTTCTAAGCTTTCTTTTAACTCAGGGTTCTTAACTTCATGTAAATCTAATGGCAAACTAAGTTTTCGTACATTTTCATAATATCTTTGAAATTCTGCAGGATCACTTCCTTTTTCCTTCATTTTATCAAAAGCATTAACAAAACCTTGAGCTTGAATTTCTTGTTTATTTATATCTGGTATGTCCAAACCACTAACACCACCTCCATACGGCTCTCCTGAATCAATGTTTGAAAAAAAATTTAAAATTACTTCACTGATTTTATCTACTGAGGAAGCATCACGATCAAGATCAAGATCAAGACCAAAAGCAAACCTAAATCCAGATACATCAATCTCTTTTCCTTGTGCTAATCCTTTTAATTCCTGTAATTCTTCCACATATTTTTTGTCAACAGTATGGTCCTGTGATTTAACCATTTTTTGCAGAATTTTACTGATAATTGAATAATATTGACTCTTAAAGTCATCTAAATCTTTGACTGGCATCCCACTGCACCTTTATTTAATTCAAACCATATGATTCACACTACGATTTAAATTGAATCGATTCAATAGTAAAATTGAATTTCACTATCATTTTTCATATAAAAGTACATTTAAGCTAGCTCAGATGTACTCCTTACAATTATATAATCATTATGTACCTTATATTTATCTACCTATAGGAGAGGCATTATGTCTTCTAATGGATTCAACATAAGATCCTTTTGCTGAGTCAGAGGGTGGAGGCATTGCCGGATCACCAACTCCTTGGGCACGCATAGCACCTGCAATACCCCTTACTTTGTCACGCACCTCTTGCACACTTTGCCCACGATCACCAGCCATTGCAACTTCATTTTTGACTTGCTTATCTAATTCCCCTCCCCTTTGTTGTTCCTGGTTAACTGTAGAATATTGTGCTTTCACATCTTGAGATAATCCTTTTACAGTTACCTGTTCTAATTCCTGTGAGTCAAATTTTTGTGGTGGCTTATTATAGAGTTTTTCATTAACCCACTCTTCTAATTTACTGCCGTCATAAAATGCATTTTTTGCGGCTTTACACATCAGACCAGCACAAACTATTGCCCCAAGTGGTGGAGCCAATACCGCTAATGCAACCAATCCAACAAGCGCAGTTTTACCTGGGGTAAAAAAGGGCTTATCATCTGTAAATGCTTTGTTCAAAAGATCCGCTGGTTTTCTGTATAAATTATAAGCTAAAGTCTCTCCCGTCCCCCTTTCATCTTTTGTTTTTTCATACTCCAATGCTTTTTCTACATTTTTATCAAATGTTGCACCGTCCATTTTATTTGCTTTAGTTTGATATTTCTCATGAAGATTTTCTTTCCCTCTCATATCTTGTCCATCAATAGACCAAGAAGAAACTCTTCCGACTTGAGCAACGAATTCCTTTGATTGTTTTTCCACCTCCCCTTGTAATGCTTTACTATCAATATTTTTAAGAGTTTCATCAATACCTATAACATTCATCTCTTCTAAGTTGACTCCCAAATTTTCAAAAGCTTTTTCAGCTCTTTTTACTATGGCAAATTTTGCACCAGGATTTTGCATAATTCGATTTATTTGCCCTTCACTTACTCCAGATACCTTTAAAATTTTTATTGCTAATTGCTCCTTAGCATTAGCTGACTGCAATTTATTGATTCTTAATGACTCCTTTCTATCTTTTAATTCTTGAGCAAATTTATCTTTTTCACTTTTTACATCTCTCTTAAAGTCAGCAATGTTAGTTTCATCAATACCCAGTACAGTTAAAAAATCTTTTACACCTACTAAACCTTGTTTCCCTTTTAAACTCTCAAATTGTTTTGGTAAAAAACCTTCCACACCTAATTCCTCTGCATTAACTCTTCTCAGGAAATTTGGCAAGTTAACACCTTCAATCAGAACACCTTTATGATCAAATATGTTAACATTGTTTTCTGCTAAATACTTTGCTAAATCTTTTTTTAATTCTTGTTGCAAATCATATGCCCTTTCTGCCCTTTCAAATAATATTGATTTGGAATTTTCACCTATCAATGCTTCAGTTTTTTCTCTAGTTAAATTACTTCCTGCATTCTCAACATTTTTTAATATACCATTCGTTCTGGTTACCTCTGCGCTTATTTGAGGATTATCAATTGTTGATGATTTTACCCCATCACTCATTTTTTCCAAAATCCCAGCAAAATGTAAAAAACTATCTTTATCATCTGCATTTTCTCTAAGCTTTTGAAATGCAGCAACGTATGCCATCGCTTTTATTTCATCTTTAACATTTTCAGGAATACTATCTAATTCATCTAATCTAGTTTCTTCTTCTCCCTCATACGATGCAGTTTTATCTACATCAAAAATATCTTGTGCAAAAAATCTTAATATACTTTCATCATCTTCATATCCAAATAAATCGTTATCAAAATCAAAATTAAAACTATCTAGATCCTCCTGTAATTCTGCCTCCTCTACCTGCTCTTTCAATAAATTTAACTCATCAATCTCTTCTTGATACTCGTCTCTATAATCTTCTAAAAATAAATCCAGTGTACCGTTACCTAAACGTAATACATCACCTTTAATCGAAGCTTTTAGTGCAATTTTTGCTATTATTCTTAGATAATCTTGTTTAAATTCTTCATAGGTTATGCCTGGCATATTCACTCACTTAATAACAATCCTATACCAATAATATAGCGTAATTAAAGGTGATGCAACTTTAAATAAACTATTCACTCCTAAAAGTTGCTATAAATTTAAATTAAAAAGCAAATTCAATTGCCATATAAGCATTGTACTTCAAGATAAATTTATATAAAAACAGCATTTTATATAGCTTGAGTCAGATATGTAGTGACAAGGGGTGATGAGCGAAGTGTAGTAAAACCTACATAAGCGAAGAATGACGATGTCAATACTATCTGAATTATGCTATACCATCAATTGCCCATCAGAAATTGATGAGATTATTAATTTATATATTTCGCCTTTTTTTAGATCTTTTTTGGATATTACCTTGCAATAATCTTCTGTATAACCGTGGTTATCTGATTCAGCTAATATAATCTCTTCTTTGCCAATTTTACTGTTTATATGTTTTTGCATTAATTGATCTCTTAAATCCCTCAATCTTTTCGCTCTATTTTTTATTATTTTACCATCAACCTGTGGCATTCTAGCAGCTGGTGTATTCTCTCTTGATGAATAAGGAAACACATGCAAATGCATTATGTTTAATTCATCAACCAAATTATAAGTATTTTGGAACATCTCATCTGTTTCCGTTGGAAATCCAGCAATTACATCCGCACCAAATATCAACTCTGGTCTAAATTTCCATACCTTATTACAAAAACCAATCACTTGTTGCCTGCTATGCCTTCTCTTCATTCTTTTTAAAATCATATCATCACCCGCTTGTAGACTTAAATGCAAATGAGGCATAAATCTATGCTCCTTTGTTATAATATCAAAAAGCTCATCGTCTATTTCCGCAACATCAACAGATGATAATCTTAGTCTTTGGATTCCAGACACCATCTTTAAAAGTCTACCTATCATATTACCTAAGCTAGGTTTACCAGGTAAATCTAAGCCATAATCAGTGATATCAACACCAGTTAAGACCAATTCTTTATAGCCTTTATCAACAAGGTTCTTGGCATATTTTACAATCTCACCAACAGGCACGCTCCTGCTATTTCCTCTGCCATATGGTATTATACAAAATGTGCATCTATGATTGCATCCATTTTGAATTTGCAAAAATGCTTTTGATTTATTTTCTACCCCATCAACCATTTGGTGAGCAGTATCTTTTATCGACATGATGTCGTTAACTAGTATTGGCTCAGAATTAATTGCTAGTTTTTCATAAGTATTCTCTATTAATTTTTCATGATTCCCAAAAACATTATCAACCTCTGGCATTTTCGCATATTTTTCTGCAGAAATTTGAACAGCGCAACCAGTAACTAAAATTTTTCTGTCAGGCATGTCATTTTTAGCCTTCCTTATTGCCTGCTTTAACTTCCTCTCTGCTTCTTTTGTGACGGCACAACTATTAAATATAATTGCATTATCTATTCCAGCTTTTTTTGCGTGCTTTTCAATAAGCTCGCTTTCATAAATATTTAATCTACAGCCAAAAGTTACTACTTCAAGTGACATAAAAATAACAAAACCAATTAATCAAAATACTTTAGCTTTGTAAATGATTTAGTATCAATAACTGAATTAGAGCAAAATCAATGTCATTCAATTTCAAAGCTAAAGCACTCTACTATTTTTTAAAGAAGAAGTCGAGTAGTGTAAAAATCAATCCAATTAAAATTGAAGTTTGTGCTATATTTGTCTTAATGAACCATTTAAAAATATCTGTTTTTGCCTCTGATAACTTTTGCTCAACACGGCTATAATAATGTTTTATTGACTCATTAAAAACCCTTTTTGTAACATATTGTTTATTGCTATTATCAATTAACTTTTTTAGTTCCTTTATAAATTTTTGATCATAATTCATATTATCAAATGTATTTTTTTCATTATTAATTTTTTTAGTCATAAGCTTAAACCTTTGTTAAATTAAATTTTCCAGAATTAAGAAGTGTGAATGTATAAAATATTAAATCAGATTTTATAGTTTCAATCTCAAAATCACTTACCACAAATTGACCATGAACATAATAATCAAAATCTATACCAATCTTGCATTTTAGTTCATCTCCTAATATAGCTGAATCTCTAAGATTATTAAATTCTTGGGTATGTATATAAATACCTTTTAAGTAAATCTTCAGAATTTTTTTATCACTTAAATCTTTTAAAATTTTTCCATCATCGCAAATTGTTGAACAATCCTCATAATTATTTATAACGTTAAATTTTATCAATTTTAAACCATCTATTTTTTTAGCGTCAGGGTTAAAAATATAAAATTTAACATCTTTTCCTATCTTTAATAATCTCATTTCTGTACCTCATTTATGTATAAATATAAAAACAAAATTGATAAATCAATTTGCCAAAATCCCTTTAGATTCTGCGAAATATTTGATTTATTTTTTTTAAAATAATACTGATCCAAATCTTTAAAATTAATTTCATCATTTAAATTAATTTCCTCCATATTATTTAAAATTTTAATACAACTTGAGTTTGATAAATCATTTGTTACGACGTTAATATCTGTATCTATACAATTTAAATTTTCAATTGATTCATAATAATTTTCTTTCTTAATACAGGTGATTTTGATAAATGGATAAGTAGGATTTTCAGGCACATAGGTATACACATTATTAATTAAATTTTTAAACAAATCATTTGTCTTAAATAATAAAATTAATTTTTTTTGTAACTCACAAGTAATATTCATGCTAGTCATACACTTCCTCCTAATTTGCAAAAAATAGAAATAAAATCTTCGTTTTTACTATCTGGCTCTATTGTTTTTGCGATGTAATTTTTTGCCCCGCAAGTTAACATCAATGGTAAATGCAAATCATCAATATTTCTTATAGTAAAAATATTAACTAACTCATTTTTTATTCCATGCTTCTTTGTTTCGTAACAATCTTTTACAAAACTTTGTTTGGCCCACACACTAATTAATTCATTCCAATTAATTTTATAACCTCCATATTCATCTTGAATTTTTTCTTGTGTATATAGCGTGATTCTTTGCTTCATTTCGCTGTAATGCGCTATCATAATTTTATACCGGATGTTTCCCTCTTGAAAGAATAAACTTTTTCTGATAGCGCACTAATAACGGCGTTTTCAATGATAAAAAGTTAAATATTTTTCGTGGCTACACAATAATCCCCTTTGCGATAAATTTAGGCCATTTAATTTTTGCT
>CAISOX010000074.1 GCA_903887235.1 uncultured Alphaproteobacteria bacterium
AGAGTATATGGATAAGTGGAGAGCTGAGTATTGTAACGATAAGAAGCATAAAGAACAATGTATTAAAACTCCATCTTATAATGAAAATCCAAACACACGCATTTTTAACAAAAAAACTAGTATAGAATCATGTAAATATTTAAAAGAAATGGATGAGAAGTATGAGGCATTAGGAGATAATCCAGGTTTAAAATATCCAATATTTACTGTTTACAGGCAGTATACTTTAAATCATAAGGGTTGTGCTAAAAAAGGCATATATCCAGAAAACACAAGGCTTCAGAAACTAATAAGTGAAGAGCAAAAAATTCGTGACAAATTTTTTACAAGTACAGATGAAGATAAAAGACTAAAATATCTAAAAAGAGAACTGGAAATGGAGCAAGAGAAGAATGAGAAGCTAATGAAAAAGTGGTAATAGCGTGTGGAAGAATACCCAAAAATGTTGATTTGGTTTTTTATTTAGTAAGGAGGGTGATATAAAAATGACACAAAAAAGAATAATAAAATATATCTTAGGATATATCAAAAAGCCTAGCATATTTGGATTACTGATCGTATTAGGAGTTTTAATTTATCAAATATACGGCTGTGATCTTCATGATAGGCCATATATAAGTGATAATGTAAGGGTAGTAGATGGCGATACGATAGTACTAGATAATAAGCTAAGAATAAGGTTACAAGGTATTGATGCTCCCGAAACGAAGCAGCAATGCGCAGATTTATTTGATGGTGAAAAAAAGTATTTTCCATGCGGAGAAATAGCGACCATGAGGCTGGCGCAAATTATTGGAAGGAATAAAGTAGAGTGCACAAATGAAGGGAAGGATAAGTATAAAAGGCAATTATCATATTGTTACGTAAATGGAGAAAACATAAATAGAAGGATGGTGCGTGAAGGATATGCTTTCGCATATAGCGAGTATGATAGAACATTCGTGTTAGATGAGCTAATATCAAGGATTAGAAAAGATGGGTTGTGGAATAGTGAATTTGAAAAGCCAAGTGATTGGAGAAAAAAGCAAAAGCAAAATAGGAGTAAGTAGGAAGTAGATATGATAGAAATAATAAAATGTATATTTGGAATTATAATTTTAGTAGGAATTTACAATCAAGTTGAGAGTAAGCCATTTAAGTTTGAAAATTTTAAAAATGGAGAAGAGGCAGAAAAATATTTAGCAAAACATTACTCAGCTGGGAGTGATGCAGAGGTATTATTTAAGGATTTAAAGAAAGTAGGAGCCAAATATGAAAAAAGGAGAGAAAAAATACCACCGAAAGAAATGAGCGAAGACATAGAATATGATGATGTGTATGTAGGTGGATATTTAAATAACTGGATATCATCAAATCCGATAGGATACTGGAAATTATATATCTTTGTTACAAACAAAAAAATAGCGCTAATTAGCGTTGTACTAACATTTTAAATAGGAGAGTAAATGGCAGTAATAGAAATAAAATCAAAACCAATACAAAGAGCGGAGTTTTTAGGTAATTTAGCACCTCAGCACCTTTATATTGTAAATAAAAAAGATAATGGTTTAAAAATGGCCTGGTGGGTGGGTAACTGTAAAAACGGCAAAGTGAATTACTGAAATATGCAATTTAGCGGGTTTGCAGCTTACAAAAAAATTACTGTTGGAGCAAAATAAAAGCACAAATTTTTTACTGTGAGTGGCCTATCTTGGAGAGTAAAAATCCTAGATTGCCATTTTTGCAGTTACCCACCCACCAGGCCTGATTGGAGAAAAAAGCAAAAACAAAATAGGAGTAAGTAGATATGATAGAAATAATAAAATGTATATTTGGAATTATAATTTTAGTAGGAATTTACAATCAAGTCGAGAACAAGCCATTTAAGTTTGAAAAATTTGAAAGCGGGGAAGAAGCAAGAGAATACTTAAGGAAACATTATCCAGTGGGAAGTGATGCAGAGGTATTATTTAAGGATTTAAAGAAAGTAGGAGCTAAATATGAAAAGAGGAATGAGAAAATACCGCCACAAGAAATGGGTGAGGATAAAGATTTGGAATATGATGCTGTGTACGTAGGGGAGTATGGTAATAACTGGATATCAGGAGATCCTATGGGATATTATGATTTATATATTTTCGTAAATGAAGAGCAAAAAATTCGTGATATTAGCGTATATAAATGGAGTAAATTTTCATAAACAAAAAAAAGGAGTAAATAACAATGGCAATAATAGAAATAAAATCAAAACCAATACAAAGGACGGAGTTTTTAGGTAATTTAGCACCTCAGCACCTTTATATTGTAAATAAAAAAGATAATGGTTTAAAAATAGCATATAGAGGGGGTCCTAAAGGTGGAGATGATATAAAGAATTGGTTATTTGATGATCTAAAGGTAACTAGATTATTATATAACAAAAATCATCCAGATTTTGATAAAAAAAGCAATCATCCGAGCAAATTATTGGTTTCTGGAAGTGATGCAGAAATAGCCCCAATGATAGAGAAAATAAATAATGCAATGAATGCAATAAATTCAAATAGTTATGATTATAAAGTGGCAATACCAGGAGTGACTTTTGGATCATGGCAAAACAGTAATACTGTTACGAGGTATTTGATCGAAGCAGCAGGAATAAAGTTTGAATTACCCAAACATTCTAATGGAATGAGTGTTTTAGCACCTGGATGGGATGAACAAATAACACATAGCTTATTTGATCAAACTGGTGCTGGGCAGTTTTGGGGAGAATTATATAAAAATATCGATATAAAAGTCGCAGAAAAGGCACGTAAAGCTCTTGAAGAATATAATATATTAGAAGGTAAGGTAAAAAGGATATATGATAGATTTAATGAATATAACAAGGAGCAATTTAGAGATTGTATCAAGAAATATGAATCTGGTCATAAGAAGATATTAGAAGAGCATGGTGAACTGGAGAAGATATTTAGCTATTTTGATAATCCAGCGTTATATGAAGATATAAGTAATAAAGAAAGATTTAAATTA
>CAISOX010000075.1 GCA_903887235.1 uncultured Alphaproteobacteria bacterium
AGCAAAAATTAAATGGCCTAAATTTATCGCAAAGGGGATTATTGTGTAGCCACGAAAAATATTTAACTTTTTATCATTGAAAACGCCGTTATTAGTGCGCTATCAGAAAAAGTTTATTCTTTCAAGAGGGAAACATCCGGTCAAAGACGTATCTCGCTTACCTTTCGTAAGGTAATTTTATAAAATCAACGTGTCGAATGTACCGAAGCTTTAGGTTCTGGACATCCAAGCCTTCTGGTCGTTCGTTCGCATGTAATGCAGAAACGGAGAGTAAAAAGGAGATTTTAGGTAAAACCTATGATTTTGTGATTCTCTAAGTATGCGTATCTTGGGTGACTAAAACGAATTAAAGACTTATGAATACTGGGGTTTTGAAGTATACTAATGCGAGCGCAAAATAACCTGAGAAAATTTAGCTCAACAAAATCTGGCGGAGAAAGAGGGATTCGAACCCTCGATACGAAAAAATCGTATACTTCCTTAGCAGGGAAGCGCCTTCAGCCACTCGGCCATCTCTCCTTGAGGTTTGTTGGATATAATCTAGTTTTTTTTAGTAAAAATAGCAATAAAAAAGTACGCTTGAATGCTACATTTAACGTTTAAACGTAACACTTTGCGAACATTTTGATTATTGCGTCAAATAAATATTGATTATGATTAAGTATAGATATTATGCCCAATTAAATCTATTTCTTTGATTCCTTATGTTTATGATTGCGGTGAAAATTTTTTAAATCGTGAATATTTCCTATCCTCACAAAAATAAAATCCAACTCCCCAATTTCTTCGTCTGGACATATTGACACATTAAACTCAGAATGAGGCGGAATATCCTTCCTAAGATTGGTTGACATATTTAGTATTCTATTATTTTCGTCATAACCTATTATTTTTACTGTTTGCACAAATTTTGTTTTATCAGAATCATTAATGATTTTGATTGGTATTTTATACCTAACTTGCCTGTTAAAATTATCACCTCCATATTCTTCTTTAATTGGCCTAGAAAGTTCTATTTTTAGACCTTCAGCATTATGATAATCAAATAATTTATAAAAAACTTCAAAAAAAGCATGCTGATCAACTAAAAACTCTCTCTCTACATATAGGAATAAAGATAAGGCAATAAAAATAATAAGTGAATAAATTATATTAGATATATATTTTTTAATATTTTTATTGGCGAATTGCCTGATTATTGGTTCATTGCTTTTACCAAACTTAACATTTTCCTCATTAGGTATATGTAACCATTCATATTCGCATACAGAACAATAAACCATTCTTCCGTGATTACCAATTTCTGATTCACTAACTCTAAATCTCGTATCACAATTTTTACATTGAATTATCATTTTCAATTTGCTTGTAATTTTTTTATTAATATTTCATTAACGCTTTGAGGATTAGCCTTACCTTTGCTCACTTTCATTATTTCCCCGATGAAAAAACCAAATAATTTATCTTTCCCTGACCTATACTCTTCAACCTTTTCAGGATTAGCACTGATAATGTCATCGATATATTGTTCAATTTCACCAGCATTAGAAATTTGAGATAGGTTGTATTTTTCGACTATTTTTTCTGGCGCTTCATTAGTTTCAAACATTTTATCAAGCACTTCTTTTGCTATCTTGCCTGAAATTTTATTAGAAGCAATTAGCTGTAGCAGAGAGCCAAAATCTTCAGAACTAATGGATAAATTACTAAACTCCATACCTACTTTATTTAATCTACCAAAAAGCTCAGCACAAATCCAATTTGCAGCAAGCTTAGGTTCAATTTTTTTAGCAATCTTTTCAAAAAATTCTGCAACTTTTTTATCCGCAGTTAATACTTCAGAATCATATTCAGTGATACCATATTCTTTGATGTACCTCTTCTTCTTATCTTCTGGTAATTCAGGAAGGTTATTTCTAATATTATTGATATACTCTGAAGAAATTCTCAGTGGTAATAAATCTGGATCAGGAAAATACCTATAATCATTAGCCTCCTCCTTTTTCCTCATAGACTTTGTTTGACCCAAATTAACATCAAATAATCTAGTTTCCTGAACAATTTTTTGTTCATCTTCCAGTAATTCTACCTGTCTATTTGCCTCATACATTATAGCTTTGCCAATATTTTTGAAGGAGTTGAGATTTTTTATTTCAACCCTTGTTCCTAGCTCATTGGCTCCTTTTTTCTTAACTGAAACATTGGCATCACATCGCATTGAACCTTTTTCTAAATCTCCGTCACAGACATCAATATACCTTAATATATTTCGCAATTTTTTCATGAATTGCTCAACTTCATCAGGGTCTTGAAAATCTGGATTTGTGACTATTTCAATTAAGGGGACTCCCACTCTATTTAAGTCAATAAAAGTTTCAGTAGGGCTTTGGTCATGAATGCTTTTTCCGGCATCCTGTTCGATGTGAATACGATTTATAATAATTGTTTTTTGCTTCCCTTCTTTTGTTGTAATTTCAACACTACCATCAGATACTATTGGGTAAAAAAACTGAGAAATTTGGTAGCCTTGAGGAGAATCAGGGTAAAAATAATTCTTCCTATCAAACATAGAAAACTCATTGATCTTAGCATCAAGTGCAAGACCTGCTCTTACAGCCAACTCCACACATTTTTCATTTGTTACTGGCAACAGACCTGGCATTGCTGCATCAATAAAAGATACTTGCTCGTTATTCTCTTCACCAAAACTAGTTGAGGCGCTCGAGAATAATTTACTGTTTGAACTCAATTGCGCATGAATTTCTAAGCCTATAACAAGCTCCCATTCACCTTTAATTCCTTGAATAATCATTTATAATCTTTAGAAGTACATAATAATTTTACTGTAATTTTGTACCACAAGCTACACTATTTTACTAGCACACGAATAAATAATTATTAAAAACTACACCTTATTTTTTAACTCAAATAAAATTTGTTGCGCTTGCATTGGAGAAATATTGTTAATATCAATACTCTTAAGCATTGTTAGCACCTCATTTTCTTCAACGTTATTATCTTCTTGATAAGAATTTCGGACCTCAATTGCATCCTGTTTTTCGAAATTACATAGTATCTTTTTGGCAGTACTTATCACATCCTTTGGTAATCCTGCTAATTCTGCAACATGGATGCCATATGAACTATCTGCCACACCAGAAATTATTTTATGCAAAAACACAATTTTCTTATTCCATTCTTTAACTTCCATAGTATAGTTGGCAACTTTACTGAGATACTTATTTAACTGAGTTAATTCGTGATAATGCGTTGCAAACAAAGTTCTACAGTTGATCTTGTTGTGCAAATATTCAAGCACAGCCCAAGCTATTGATATCCCATCATGAGTTGAGGTTCCTCTGCCAATTTCATCAAGAATAACTAATGATTTTCTAGTTGCATTATTGATAATATATGCTGTTTCGGTCATTTCTACCATAAAAGTAGACTCACCCTTGGCAATGTTATCAGCGGCACCTATCCTACTAAATATTTTATCAACAACGCCAATATGCACCTTTTTAGCAGGTACATAACTGCCAATTTGTGCAAGAATACAAATCAAAGCATTCTGCCTTAAAAAAGTACTTTTACCAGCCATATTAGGTCCAGTAATAAGCCATATTTTTTCTTCTTCTGTTATATTTGAAGTATTTGAAATAAAATTTTCTTTTTGAAAATGTTCCACAACCGGATGCCTACCTTCCTCAATCAAAAATGCATCACTGCCATCTACAATTGGTCTAACATAATTATTTTGCACAGCAAATTCCGCCAGAGAACTATAAAAATCAAGATTAGAAATACTATCTATAACTAAGCTAATCTCATCAAAATAGTTTTTGGCGCTATCGCATAGCTTGTTAAAAATTTCCTGCTCCAAATTACTAATTTTATTATCACAATTAAGCAGGACGTTTTCCAAATCCTTCAATTCGGTTGTAAAATATCTCACATAATTTCCCAGTGTCTGCTTATGAATAAAAAAAGCCCCATCTAATTTATCTGCATTTAAACTAGTCACTTCCACAAAATATCCAAAAATATTATTTTTAGATATCTTCAAATTTTGTACACCAGTTTTTTTTCTATACTTATCCCTTATACTAATAATTTTTTCGTTGGAATTATTCTTTAAATTATAGAGCTCATCTAGGTATGAGTTGTAACCCTTTTTTATAAAACTTTGTCCATCTATAGGTTCTTCACTGGGAATTAGAGCTTCTTCTAATTCCGTTACCAACTTGCCATATCCAAAAATTTGAGAAACGAGAGAATTTATCTCATCGATTAATTTTGTATCCTTGATTCTCAGCAATTCGCTGACCATAGTTGCAATTTTCAAACCATTTTTAACAACATTTAAATCTCTAGGTATTGCTTTATTGATAAATATTTTTGATAATGCCCTTTGAACATCTGGAAAATATTTTAGATACTCTCTCGTTTGCTTCCTGAGATCATTTTTATTACAAAAAAATTCTACGCAATCTAGCCTTTTATGTATAACTGCTGAATTATTAAGAGGTGAGTTCAATCTATTTTTTATTAGCCTAGCCCCTGCTGATGTTATGGTTTTATCAATTGTATTTAGTAAATTAAATTCTCTATTTTCAGCAGTTTTATCAAGCTCGAGGCTCATCCTAGTTGATGCATCAATTTCCATGAAAAATTCTCTATCCAGCTTTTTTAAAACTTTTAACTTGGGTAAGTTATTCTTCTGAGTATGAACTATGTATTCAACCAAAGAACCTGCAGCCATCACCTGCGCTTGATTAAAATCTCCTAACCCTTTGATAGAATTAATCTGGTAATATTCTTCAAGTCTACTAACACAACTTTTATAATCATATATATTGTCACTTCTAACAGTAAGTGCGACTTTTGAATTTAATATGCTTTGGTCATCACTTAATTTTTTAGGAATTAAAATTTCTTTAGGCGCAAGCCTTGATATTTCATTGAGAATTTGCGTTTTACTACAATTAGAAACATAAAATTCACCTGTAGTTAATTCAATCCACGAAATTGAAAATGAATCATTATTCCCTGCAATTGACATCAAATAATTAGCATTTTTAGGATCCAACAATTGATCATCCATCAAAGTTCCAGGGGTGATAATCTGAACAACTTCTCTTCTAACTACCTCTTTATATCCCCTTTTTTTTGCCTCCTCTGGAAGTTCGAGCTGCTCACAAATAGCAATGCTATAGCCATCCCTTAGTAGTTTATTTATATAGTGAGTAGCGCTGTGGTGTGGAACACCGCACATTGGTATATCATCTCCGCTTTGCTTCCCCCTTTTTGTCAGCACAATATTCAGTGCCTTTGAAGCAATCAGTGCATCATCAAAAAATAATTCATAAAAATCTCCAAGTCTATAGAACAATAAATAATCCTTATGTGCAGATTTTAAACCTAAATATTGCTTCATCATAGGTGTTATTGCTAACTCAGACAGATTGCTGAAGGATATCTCCTCTTGTTTATTCATTATTCTTAACAAAGCTAAATAAGTATTTTTACAATACAAATACAAATATTAAAAGCATAATTCTTTTTTTAATTTGGCGATAAAATTTTACATATTCACATATTGCCTAAAATAAATACTTGCAAATACTTCTTAACGTGCTACGGTTTCTTATAAGAAATGTAACGACAGAAGTCGTAATTTATCTTGAGTAGTGTGTTAAAGTGGTTCATCAAAGCTCTGTGTTTTAGAGCATTAGAGCAACTTAATAATGGCCAACTTTTTCTGACGTGAGATAAATCATTTATTGACAGCAGTCTCGTTTTAATAAACTTTAAATTGGAGAAAGACAATGTCTATACCATCAATTACTAATACGCAAACAGCTGGTGTGCAAAATGCGATCGCTGGAATTCTAGAAAATTCTTCTACACTTGCCAATAAGATAGCTTCTGGAGAAGGAATTTTATTTCCTTATGAAGATCCAGCAGGTCTTGCGATTGGTACAAAATTGGAAATAAATCTAGAAGTACAAAAAGCAGCTCTTAAAAGTGCTAACCAAGCATCAGTTGTATTAAACATTGCTTACGGTGGAACAAAGGGTGTGGTAAAAATTTTAAAAAGGCTTGATCAATTATCAATCATGGCTTTAACAGGAAGTGCTAGTGACAGCGATAGAAAATTGATAAACCTTGAGGCACAACAGTTGAAAGCTGAGATCAACCGTATATCAACAGGAACAGAATTCAACGGTAGAAAATTAATCGATGGCTCAAGTGCAAATGACACGACTGTCTCTGTTCAAAATGGTCAAAAATTACAAATAATTAATGCCCCATCGGGAACTATTGATCAAAGAGGTATTCTTGATACTGATGGAAATATTGTTATAAACTATAAGAAAGCTGTTGGTACAGCTGCTGGTGCATTTGCGATTAATAGTATTTCTGTTACTTATGCTGCTGGTAATCTTGGTGCTCCTGCTACTTATAAGACTGCAGCGGCTGGTTTTGATACCAATGGTACCCCAATTGCACAAGGTACTGATATTACTGGTATTACTGCTAGTGCTACCGGTAGTTACATTATAGATGGAACTAAAAAAGCTATATATTTTGTTGATACTAATACAGTAAAAGATGTAGATGCTTCAAAAATCTATTATACAGTTGATGCTGCTGCTGCCGTTAAAAAAGTAACAGCAAATGGTGCAGATTTAATCACTATAACACCTACTGCTGCAACTACTGGTGCAAATGCTAAGCCAGCAACAACAATGATCTCAATGAGTGGAAAATCGTATGATTTTGAAAAAAGCGACACATTTGCAGGGAATCCTATGGTGTTCCAAGTTGGTGTGGAAGCAGATCAAAGAATTTCCATTGGATTTGATAGTGTTAAAACAAAAGATCTTAACATTGATGGAATTCAATTAATTTCAGTTGAAAGTGCTGAAGATGCACAAAAGCAAATTACTGATACGCTAGAAATTATGTTTGAGTATAACTCTAAAATTGGTGCTTATCAGTCTAGGTTTAGAATGGTTGCAGATAGTATCTCAACAGCGATTGAAAACGTTGATGCTGCTAGAGCTCAATTCTTGGATGCAGACTTTACACAATTAACAAAAGACTTCTCTCAAGAGCAAGCTAAATTGACTGCATCGATTGCAGCTGAAGCTAAATTGATTCAAACTCCACATATGTTGTTACAATTGCTTCAATCTCTATAATATCACACAGATATTTATCTAAGATTATTAGAACTGCCTTCTGTAAGGCAGTTCTTTTTTATATTTTTTTTGCTTATTTTTCTTTTTATATAGCTTGAGTCAGATGGGTAGTGACAAGGAGTGATGAGCGAAGAATGACGATGTTAATGCAATCTGAATTATGCTACACCAATTCTAAAATAACTTGGTAGATAAATTAGTTTAGGCAATTGGTATAATACCAATTCCCAGATTAAATTAGATAAATGCTTAGGAGGACGAGGCTGCGCAAGCGTACATATTAGTACGTGCGCAAAGCCAAGCTCAGAGCTAAGCGTTTGGATAAGTTAAAAATGGGACTTGGTATAGATATTCATTTGATTGCATTTCATATATCCTGGAAATGGTCCTATCAAATTCAGCTCTGTGGATTTTTCCAATATATAGCATATCTAATTCGGTTTCTGCAGAAAAGATACCAATGATTTTATTATCATACATACAATCGATCAAAGTGATAAATCTTAATGCTTCATTGTGATTATCAAATTTTAACTGCGGAATATTTTCGATTATTAATATGGTAAAATGCTTACATAAAGCTATATAATCACTTGACCCTAAATTTTCCACGCATAATTCATTAAATGTAAATCTCGCAATTTTGCCAGCACTTCTGTTGATGGATAAATATCTATTTTCTGATATTTGAATTTTTGTGCGCATGTAATCCTTAACGTCGAGGAAATTATCAATTAGTGATTGAAATTTTTGTTCATTATAAGGGTGCATGAATAATTTAAATTCTTTTAGTTTTTCCCTTCTGAAATCTACCTCGGCATCTAAATTAAAAATCTCAATTTTTTCCTTAATTAAGTCAATGAATGGGAATATGTATTCTCTTTTAAGCCCATGTTTATAAATTTCTTCAGGCCTGGAATTTGATGTGAAAAATATATAAGTGCCATTGGCAATTAATTCTGTGAAAATTTTTGATAGTAGCATTGCATCTGCAATATTATTTATTTGAAACTCATCTAAATAGAGAATTTTGTATTTTTGTGAAATATCTTTGGCAATTCTAGCGACTTTATCATCAACATTTTTTTGCTGATTTAGATTGTTTATTTTTTCATGGCAATCCAATATAAATTCGTGAAAATGTTGCCTGAATTTATTATTAATTTTTAGATTATTATAGAACATATTGAGGATAAAAGTTTTTCCTCTCCCAACTTTTCCCCATAAATAAACACCATGTTTTTTGGATTTTTTTCTGTTAAATAGCCTGCTGATTAAATTTTCTGAATCTTCGATTTGGGAGCTGTAATCAGCAAGTAAATTAATTAATGCTAATTGACTGGCATCTTTTTTATACCCATTAGCTGAGATATATTTTTCATAAACATCTTGTAGCATTATTGCATTAACATTCCACCGTTAACGCTTAAGGTGTGACCAGTGACGTATGAGCTTTCATCAGATGCAAGGAATAAAACTGCATTTGCCACGTCTTGAGGTGTTCCAATTCTTCCTAGAGGAATATGTGCAATTATAGAATTTTTTATATCCTCACCTAAAACTTCTGTCATAGGGGTATCGATATAGCCTGGAGCAACGCAATTGATTGTTATGCCTCTGGATGCAACCTCTTTTGCAATTGATTTTGACATTGCAATTATCCCAGCCTTACTTGCAGCATAATTAGACTGACCGGCATTTCCACTTAAGCCAATCACAGATGAAATGTTAATAATTCTGCCGTACCTTCTTTTCATCATAGATTTAATAGCTGCTCTGTTTAATTTAAAAGTTGAGGTTAGGTTCATTTGAATGACTATGTCCCAGTCTTCATCTTTGATTCTAAGTGCCAAATTATCTTTTGTGATGCCTGCATTACATACTAAAATATCGATATTACCAAATTGTTTTTCTGCATTTTCAATTAAAGAATTAATTTGTGAATCATCGTTAAAATCACAAATAAGTGAATATACTTTATCGCTCAATTCCTGCTTTAAATTTTGCAATTTTTCCTCATTTCTGCCAACCATGATAACTTTAGCTCCCTGATTTGCTAATGCTTTCACAATAGACTGCCCAATACCACCAGTTGCACCAGTAACTAAAGCAAGCTTACCTGTTAAATTAAACATTTGTTAAACCTCCAATTTTAAATAATTTTCAATGTCCGATGGCGATTCTATGCTATGAATCTCCACATCTGGATAATCTCGCTTGATAAGATTTGATAAAACTTTTCCAGGTCCAATTTCAACAAATTTTCTAATCTCATTTTCCTGGTACATTTTGGCAATTGTTTCACGCCACCTAACTTTGCCTTCAATTTGTTTTACTAATGAATCTCTTATATTACTGTCTGACTTATAAAGTGTTGCAGAGTAATTTGCAATTATATCAATTTTTGGAGGTTGAAAATGATATTCTTCCAGTACCTCTTTCATAATCGAGGTTGCTTCTTTCATTAAGCTACAATGAAAAGGAGCGCTCACTGGAAGTGGTATTGCCTTTCTAATGCCAAAATCTTTTGCTAAATCATTGATTTTTTCAAAAGCCTGTTTGCTACCACTAAGTATTATTTGCCCTCCGCCATTGTCATTGGCAATTTCACAAATACCGTTTTCCGATAATATTGAACAAATTTTTTCTGCTGCAACTTCGTCTCCACCAATCAATGCATACATAGCTCCCTCTCCAGCAGACACTGCTTTTTGCATTGCATTTCCTCTTGCTCTCAATATTTTTGCCGTATCACTTAATTTTAGTGTTTCTGCTATACATAGAGCACTATATTCTCCAAGAGAATGGCCTGCAGAGATAGAGCATAATTCGGTGATATTTTTATTTGAAAGTGAACTGAGAACCCTGAAAACTGCAACTGAGGTTGCCATAATTGCAGGTTGAGTATTACTTGTAATTTTTAAATCTTCGTCATGGCCATCAAAAATAATTTTGGTCAATTTTTGATTTAAAGCATCATTTACAGTTTCAAAAACTTCTTTTGCTTCGTTGAAATTTTCATATAATTCCTTGCCCATTCCTATAAATTGAGAGCCTTGCCCTGGAAATAAAAAAGCTACTTTCATAATTTAACGTAAGCATAATTAAAAAAACACATACTAGATTAATTTAGTAGATTATTCCATATTTTTTTGGATATTGACATGCATCAAAAATGGTAGCAGTTTATTTTTGGTTTAAGAACGCATCGCAAAATTCAGACCATTCTCTTTTAGACATTCCGCTACTTTCTTGAGATAATTTTTCACCTTTTAGCATCCTCTTTATAGTTTCTACTGCTGTTTTTGAGAGATTAATAGAGTCTTTTCTATAATTTATAAATGCTTCATACGTAAGAGGTACCCATTTTGAAACTATATCAAGGATTACGTTAGAATATTCCCTAATCTCATACTGTGCATGCGAGTCTGCTCTTAATCTTAAAAAGTGCAACAAATTGTTCAAATCTATTTTCCAGTACCACTGTGTATAATAATTCAATGTTAAATTCATCCTAGCTAATTCTCTGGCTATACCTTCTTTATTTGGATCTTTTATTTCCCCAGTTTTTTCATTCAAATTCAATAGTTCCATGTAGTTATCATAGCATCTTAAAGAGTCCTCTCTAATTATATCTAAAACTCTTTGCGCTTTACTTGGATCCAATGTGCCTTCTCGTCCTTGTTTATTTGATTGCGACTGAATTTCAATATTTTGAGGATCAGGTAGATAAAATTCTTTATCTAAAATTGAATATCTAGCCGAATATTCGTTAACATTTGCTGTTCTATGTCTTATCCACTGTCTAGCAATGAATATTGGCAATTTAACATGCAATTTTATTTCACACATTTCAAAGGGAGTAGTATGATAGTGTCTCATTAAGTAATTTATCAGGCCTTTATCTTCACTTAGCATCTTTGTTCCTTTACCGTATGAGACTCTTGCTGCTTGGACTATTGCAGAATCATCTCCCATATAGTCAATTACTCTTATAAATCCATGATCGAGAACTTTAATTGGCTCGTATAATATTTCCTCTAATTGTTCGACGGTAGCTCTTTTTGTAGTAAATTTTTGCTCTTGTAAATTCTTAATCTCTTTTTTGTCATTAATTTTTGATTCCATAACTCTGTATTTATTTTTTTAAGCTTGATTTAAAAAATAAAATCTATTTAAAATTAGATTCCTTTATGCATTATAAATGAAAATAAAATTAATTAAACCAAAATGAGTGGAGCGGTAAGAAAAGTCTGGAGTGAAGAAATACAAGTTTCCTTTAATGAATTGCTTGAAAAAATAAAAGATAATTCTAGCATTGATGCAGTCGCTGTTAGCAAAGCTTTTAAAATTGCATGTAAAGCTCATGAAGGCCAATATAGAGCATCGAATGAGCCATATATAATACATCCTTTAGAAGTTGCAAAGATAGTGGCTGATTTAAATATGGATACAGCAACAATTGTTACTGCTCTTTTACACGATACTATTGAGGATACTTCACTAACGTATAATGAAATAGAAAATAGTTTTGATGAAAAAATAGCAAGTATGGTTCAGGGCATATCTAAGCTTACGACTATAGAATCAAGGACCGTTGTTTTAAATTCGGAAGAAAAGGAAGTTGAAGATTATAGAAATCTCATATGCGCTGTTTCGAAAGATATTAGAGTGCTAATAGTAAAACTTGCAGATAGATTACATAACATGAGAACTCTTCATTGCATTAAAGACGCAAATAAAAGAAGGAGAATTGCTACTGAAACTATGGATATTTATTCTGCTTTAGCTGAAAGAATTGGTATTCATAGTTTTAAAAATGAACTGCAAGATTTAGCTTTTGTAGAACTTTATCCTAGGGATAAATTGAGTATAGAGCGTCAATTAAATTTTATTAGAAAGGATGGTAAAAGTTTAGTACAAGAAATTATTAATGAGCTAAAAGGTATTTTAGCTGACCCTGATATTGGCCTTGTTGATATAACGGGCAGAGAGAAAAAGCTATGCTCAATTTGGAGAAAAATTCAAAATAAAAAATTATCATTTGAAAATTTATCAGATGTTTTTGCATTTAGAATAATAGTTGAGAATGATAAAAATTGTTATGCAGCATTATGTGCTATTCATAGTAATTATCATATGGTACATGGTGGGTTCAAAGATTATATAAGCACTCCAAAAATCAACGGTTATAAGTCATTGCATACGATTATTATAGGTCCTAAAAATTATAGAATTGAAATTCAGATAAGAACCAATGAAATGCATGAGATTGCTGAATTTGGTGTTGCGGCTCATTGGCAGTATAAACAACTACAGCTTAATGATAATGAAAAAGAGGAACGTTTCGCATGGATTAGTGAAATGTTATCTATAATAAAGAATTCTAATAGTTCAAATGAAGTATTGGAATATTCCAGATTAGAAATGCATTATCATCAAGTATATTGCTTTACTCCAAAAGGTGAATTAGTAGTTCTGCCTAAAGGTGCGACAGCTTTGGATTTCGCATTTTATATAAATTCTGAAGTAGGACTTAAATGTGTTGGTGCAATTGTTAATAAAGAAACTGTACCTATTTTATATGAATTGGAAAATGGAGATCAGATAGAAATTATTTGCGCTAAAAAAAATAAGGCTTCAGAATTGTGGTTAGAGGTTTTGAATACTGGCAAAGCAAAGGCGGAATTGAAGAAATACATTAATGATATTCAAAAAACTCGATTTATTGAAATTGGAAAGGCAAATTATAAAAATTATCTTGATGGACTTAACGTTAAATTTGATAAATCCAAAATAATACTACCAACTAATGGGTTGATAAAATGTCGAGATTTAGATGAGCTTTTTTTATTAATAGGTCAAGATAAACTTGAGATAAAGGACATAGTCAAGGCCTCGTATCTTGATCTAAAGAGGAGCTATAGTATAACTAAATTTTTCATCAATTTGAAAAGAAAAATACAAAGGGGCTATAAGCATAACCTAAGTAATGCAGTAAAAAATGACACGAATTTACACTTTGCTGATTGCTGTTATCCTGTGAATGGAGAAGAAGCAATTGAATTTTTAGATAAAGATAAAGGATATTGTGTTCATAGGGCAAATTGCAATAAAATTATAACTTATTACGAGCGTGATTACCAAATAAACCATTTTCATTGGAAATGTTCAAATAATAGATTGTGTCATTCTAAACTTATTTTACTCATATCAAATAAGGTAGGTAGTTTGAGAGAGGTAGTCAATTGTATATTTGATTTGAGGATCAATATAATTAATATCACCACTACAAACGCATTTGAGGATTTTTTTGAATGCTCAGTAATTATTGAGGTGAAAGATATAAAACAACTTGAAAATTTAATGGCGCAATTCAATAGTTTAAAATTGCTACATTCATCGGCAAGATACATGCAAAATTAAAAATACTTTAGGAAAATTAAATATAGTTTGTAGAGCTCATGAAAAGCTAATGTGAGGTAAATTATTTAGAATTATGTTGATAAATTTTGACATTAATTCTTGAAAATTTCTAAATTGTATGCTTATAATGCTATTCATCAAATAAACTGGTTCAATGCGCTATTTTTTAGGTTTAATGAGACTTGAGAGAATCAACTTTTTTTTATTCGGCTTTGCGATTTTTTATATTGTTATAAGTTTTATTTTTAGCATTAAAAATGATTCTTCTGGTACCATAAAATCTATAAGCGCTGATATTCCATTTAATCAAACTGATTATAGTGGAGATATGGATGAAGAATCGGAAGATGAGACTGAAACTATATCTAATTCACAATTCTTAAGCGATGAGTATGTGCACACTGTGCAAAAAGGAGATAGTCTAATAAAAATATTATCTGAAGTTGGATTTAACTCATCTGATACCTACTCTATATCAAAGCAAATTAATGAATTATACAATGTTCTGAGTATAAATGTTGGGCAGGAAATAAAATTCTTATTTAGTTCTAAAGATGGTGGTAAAATTAAGGTGGGTGATTTGCCATATAATATAACCATTCATATTGATAATAAAATTATTGAAGGGGTTTATAATGAGAGTAAAAATAATTACGATTTAAAGCTTCTTAAGCAAACCATTAATAGTAAATCCAAGTTAGTAAAGGGGTATGCTAAAGATGGTCTGTATAATAGTGCGTTATCTCAGGGTGCATCTCCCGGAATTATTATGGAATATATTAAAATGTTAAGTAATGAGGTTAATTTCAAAAGAGATGTTAAAAGTGATAGCGAATTTAAGATACTGTTTAATTACAACGAAACTTTAGAAGGTAAAAAAGTTAGTGATGGAAATATACTTTACGCATATTTATCCATCAACAATAAGAAATATGAAGTGTACCAATATAAAGATAACAAAGGCAATATTAGCCATTATTATGCGGATGGAAGGAATTTAAAGAGCGCAATGCTAAGTAAACCTATTAATCGAGCTCGTATTTCTTCAGGATTTGGAATTAGGTTCCATCCTATTTTAAAATGCAATAAATTACATAAGGGGGTTGACTATGCTGCAGTAACGGGGACGCCAATTTTAGCAGCTGGTAATGGTGTAGTTCAAGTTATGAGATATGGAGCAGGATATGGTAAATATCTAGCAATAAAACATAATAATCAATACTCAACTTTGTATGCCCATATGAGCAGATTTAAGCCTGGAATGAAAAGAGGGATGGTTGTAAAACAAGGGCAGGTGATTGGGTATGTTGGTAGTACTGGTAGTTCAACCGGTGCTCATCTGCATTATGAAATTAGAAAATATGGTAAACCAATAAATCCTATACAAGTAAAACCTTTGATTTCTAACCCTCTTGAAGGACAAAAATTAGTTGCTTTTAATAATCAAAAAAAGAAAATAGATGGTACACTACATAAAGAAAATAAAATTATGTTAGCAAAAAATAACCATAATTAAAAGTAATAGGATAAAATGAAAACTGGATTTGGTAATTTTCTTGGATTTTCTCTCGCGTGTTTTTTAGCAGGGTGTAGCTCGGTTGATACTACTGCAATTATTGAAAATAACCAATCAATTTATTTTGGAAAAAAAGAAAAATATCGCTTTGTGAAGAGTCAAGCAGTTCAATCTGTCAATGAAATAGCTCAGGAATATCATGTGCCAATTAAGGAAATTAAGCGATTAAATTCATTAGATTCATATGATAGTATTAAGCCTGGAACGATTATAAAAATTCCAATAGGTAATTATTATCTAATAAAATCAAGTGACACTCTTGAGAGTATTGCAAGGGTTAATGATGTTGATCTTAATTTGCTTGCTGAAAAAAATGGTTTGTCTGTTGATTCAGAGATATTTGCTGGAGATTATATAGTAATTCCTGAATCAGGTAGTGGATTTGTAGAGCACGATGGATATAAGCATGTGAATTTTGATTCATCAAAAGTTCATGATGAAGAAAATGTTGAGGAAGTACAAAATAATAATCAAGTTGATGAAAGCAAAAAACAAGATAGCGATGAAAGTAAAAAGCAAGATAGTAATTTAAATGTATTGACGGCGAAAGATAGTTTTCTTGTAGCTCCGAAAACAGAAAAAATAAATAAGTTTTTCAAGAATCATTACCCTATTAATTCAGAAGATTTTATGTGGCCTATAAATGGTCGCGTAATAAAAACCTATGGAGATCATAATGGCAAGCTTAACGAGGGAATAAACATTGCTGCAGAAATAGGTGAGCCAGTTAAAGCAGCTTCGAGAGGTGAAGTGGCGTATTTAGGTAATCAACAAGGATACGGAAACTTGATTATACTTAAGCATAACAATGGCTATATGACTGCTTATTCTAACTTAGATAAATTTTTGGTTAAAAAAGGTCAGATAGTAAATAAAGGAATTCAAATTGCTACAGTTGGTAATTCAGCAAATTTAGATGGACCCCAGTTGCAATTTTCAATGAAAAAAGGTAATCGTACTATTAACCCTGACGGATAAAGTATAAATTACATTTAATGCAAAAAAAATTCTATATAACCACGCCTATTTATTATGTTAATGATAAACCACATATAGGGCACGCTTATACTAATATTGTATCTGATGTAATAGCAAGATTTAAAAGATTGGATGGGTATGATGTTAAATTCTTAACTGGCACTGATGAACATGGGCAAAAAGTTGAAAAATCTGCACAAAAATATTCAATTCAAACTCAGGAATATGTTGATAAAATTGCTCAAAATTTTATCAACATAACAAAAGATTTAAATTTATCTAATGATGATTTTATTAGAACAACGGAAAAAAGGCATAAAAATTTTGTGCAAAGTGTATGGCAAAAATTAATCAATAATAATCAAATTTATTTAGGTAAATATTCAGGTTGGTATTCTATTAGAGATGAAGCTTATTTTTTTGAATCTGAATTAGTCAATGGTAACGCTCCTTCAGGAGCGCCAGTAGAATGGATAGAAGAATCAAGCTACTTTTTTAGATTAGAATCTTTTCAACAAAAATTGCTGAATTTTTATAAAGATAATCCAGGTTTTATACATCCAGAAAGCAGAAAAAATGAAGTCATTTCTTTTGTAAAATCTGGACTCAAAGATCTTTCTGTTTCAAGAACATCATTTAAATGGGGAATAAAAGTTCCAAATGATGAAAATCATGTTATATATGTCTGGCTTGATGCATTATTTAATTATATTTCTGCATTAGATGAAGATAAAGCATCATATTGGCCAGCAAATTTACATGTCGTTGGTAAGGATATATTGAGGTTCCATGCAGTATATTGGCCGGCATTTCTTATAGCTGCAGATTTACCAATCCCAAAAAGAATTTTTGCACATGGTTGGTGGACTAATAACGGTGAGAAAATATCAAAGTCTTTAGGTAATGTTATTGATCCGTATAATATTATTGAAAAATATGGTCTAGATTATTTTAGGTACTATTTAATAAGAGAAATAACCTTCGGAAATGATGGAAACTTTTCAGAGGATAGTTTTATTGAAAAAATAAATTCTGAGTTGGTTAACAAGATTGGTAACTTAATTTTTAGAACAGTGAATTTGATATATAAAAATTGTGAGCAAAAAATTCCAACACCAGATGAATTTAATGAGAAGGACAGCAAATTATTAAATGACGCTTATGGTACTATTTCAAAAATAAGAAATTATCTAGATGAGCAATCTTTAAAACAAATGTTGGAAGTAATTATTGTATTATCAAATAATGCCAATATATTTATAGATGAAGAGGCTCCTTGGAAGTTAAAAACAACTGGTTTTAAAAGAATGTGTACTGTATTATATGTTATATCAGAGGTTATAAGAATTATTGCTTTGCTGCTTCAACCGTTTATTCCACATACTGCAGAGAATATACTTGACTATTTTAAAATTAAGCAAAGAAGTTTTGATGCTGTTTCAAAATCACATTGTATTAATCCTGGGACAGTTTTAAATGAACCAGAGATTTTTTTCAAAAAGATTGAAATAGAGAAAAATTAATGAATTTTGATCATTTAAAAAAGAAATTATTGTATCAAAGTACCCATAGAGGATGTAAGGAGTTAGACATAATTTTGGGTAGTTTTGCTGAAAAGTTTTTAATGGATTTAGAGTCTGAATCAATCAAGCAATATGAAGAATTGCTTCAGGCTCCTGATAATGATATTTATAATTGGATAATAGAAAAAAACATCCCTCCTAAGCGGTATCATACTAAACTTTTGAACAGTATTATATCCTTTAACAAGAAAAAATATGATCAATCATTATAAATTATTTATCTCAGTAGGAGAGGCATCTGGAGATATTTTAGCGGCTAATCTAATAAGAGATTTAAAAAAAATACCTAACTATAAATTTGAATTTTATGGAATAGCTGGTGAAAGAATGATTAGCGAAGGAGGTATAAAAAGCATTTTCCCCAGCAAAGAATTGGCAATTATGGGTTATTTAGAAATTATACCAAAAATCTTTAAAATTTTATTTAGGTTATTTCAAACCATCCTATATATTAAAAAATTAAGGCCAGATTTAATCATAACTGTTGATTCACCAGGATTTAATTTTCTGCTGGCAAAACTGGTAAAAAAAATTTTAAACTTAAATATAGCAATTATTCATTACGTAGCACCAACAGTATGGGCTTATAAACCAGAACGTGCGAAAAAATGTGCTGAGCTATTTAATCATATGTTAGTGATTTTTCCATTTGAAAAAAAATATTTTGATAAGGTTGGTTTGAAATGCAGTTATGTGGGTAACCCTACAATTGAAAGTGGTAGTGATTATGGCCAGGTTAATAAGGATGATATAAGGAAAGAATATGGATTAATTGATAAAAAAATTATCACCATAATTCCAGGAAGTAGAAAAAATGAGCTAAAATATCACCTTCCTGTTTTGCATGAATATATGGATGAGCTTTGTAAAAAATATAAAAATATATTTTTTATATTACCTACACTGGGACATTTGGAAAAACAAATTAAAAGGTATTTAAAACATGATAACTTAATAATTTCCAAAAATGACAAGGACAAAAATAATTTAATTAATATAAGTGATTTAATTTTATGTAAATCTGGAACAAGTGTTTTAGAATCCATTACAAAAAAAATACCGATTATTGTTTTTTATAAAATGAATAGATTTACGGCTTATCTAATTAAAAAAAAGCTTAAAATTAACTACGTCACAATTTGTAATATAGTAATGAATAAAAGTATTATTCCAGAGTTACTGCAAGATAATTTTAATGTACGAAATTTACTATTAGAATCAGAGAGATTTATTAATAACAAAGAAAAAGTAACGCAACAATTGAAGGACATTGAGTTATTTTTAACAAAATTCAACTCATCAAAAACAGAGAGACAAAAAGCGTCTGAGGTTATACTAAGTCATTTAAAAGGTGCTTTGGTAAGCAAAAAGAAAAATAAATAAATAAAGTATTTTGCAATATTGTGTTTAATAATGCTATGAAATTTTTAACAATTTAGTGAGTATTTTTTCTTAAATAATTCTCTAGTGCTGAAACATTTATGGTAGTTTTAGTATCTGCTAAGGTTCCTGAACTTGTTATATCCAACGTAATTGGGTCGCTATTAGTAACTGGAATGAATGAAAATTTTGAATTTGCATTTAAGGAGTCATTTGAAAAAGAATATACTAAATTTAACAATCCCGTTAATCTCTCGTTAGATAATTTTAGATCCATTATTTGAGCTATAGAATCTTTAATATCTATTGTACCACTAACATCATTAAATTGGGTTTTTCCATATAGAGAGTAGTAATTTAATCTTTCTAATTTATAATCAAGAGCAGCCTGTAGTTGTGGTAAATCAGCTAATTCAACAAGACCCACTCCATTATACTCTACATTTTTTCCCTCTATATTAATACGGCCAGTTAAATTTTGTTTAATTTCTTCTGAATCAATTCCTTTAGATGAAAGAATTCCAGATGCACTCATGTATCCATCGTTGTTATTATAGCCTAAAAAATTATTTAATAATAAACTCGGATTAACATTACTTAATCCAAGTCCTAATTGAACTGAGTATACAGGTCGTTGCATGGAAATATTTCCATTAGCTTTAATATTTCCATTAAAAGCTTGGGCGCCTATATTTTTAAAATTGATTTCTTGATTTTGAATATTTCCTGTCATAATAAAATTATCTAATTCTAAATCTTTTAGATAGAGCTTATCTACATTAAAGCGAAAATCACCATCAAAATTTTTGAGACTAAAAAAATTTAAATCACTAATTTTTTCTGAATTTTCTCCAGTTTGAGAAAGCTCACTTTCATACCTTTTTCTGAGGTTTTCTTGAGAGGATAATAACAAAGGTAAAAATTTATCATGTAACTCTATAAAATTGAGATCAACCTTAATTGATGGCTTTATACCTGGTAAGTTAAGAAGAAAATACCCTGAATATCTTCCATATTCATGCTGAATATTAACATAGTCTACTTTTAATTTATCCTTACTAATGTCTAGATTTATAAGTGTATCAAAAAATAGCTGATTTTTAAAAATTAACTTGTCCACCTCTAAAGTAAGATTTTTATATCCTCTTTGAGTACGTAAAAAATTTAGATTATTTGTATTTTGATCGAGTTTTTCTCCTGAATTATCAAAATCACTTTTATAAAGAACGTACATTATGTCGTCAAATTTATTATCAAAATTAAAATCATCTAAATTTAAGCTATCGGCTGATATTTTGGTATATAATTGCATCTTATTTTTACCTGGATAATTTAAAGCTAAAATATTAGACATAAGCTGCATGCTTTTTGAAACAACTTGAGTGTGGTATAACTGTAATATATATGGCATTAATACAATATCAGATTTAATCGAAATTGGTGAATTATTAATTTGTTCTGTAATTTTATTATCATCTTTCCAATCTATCAAATCCTTAGGACTCTCACTTGTAAATAATAATTGGCCTCTAAAAATGGGGACGGTAGAATTACTTATGATGCCGTGTATAACAAATTTAGTATTGCCCGGAAATACCATGCTTAGGTTGTTTAATAAAACTTTTTGATTATTTTTTGTAATAGAAGGCCAAGAGCTAAATTCTAATTCAAAATCATTAATAGATTTGTTGTTTAAAGTAATTTTGCCAATATTCAAGTTTGTTGAAGAAGTGATAAATGTGGAAAATTCAAACTCTCGCCTTTTAGTTAAAAAATCCAATAAATCTGTTTGATTGAATCCAACTTTATCATCATTATCGCTTTTACCGTAATATTTTAAAAGTAAGTTATCTAAATTTAACTCTTCAATTGAAAGACTCAAATCTAATATTTTAGCTTTACGATAGTAATTTGCCTCCCCCTTAATATTAGTTATATCATCAGAGTCGGTAGTAAAATTATTGATACTTAACCTTTCTTCACTAAATTCAATATTTGCCTTAATATTCTTAAAATTTTGTTTGTTAATAAATTTATCAAAATCTGATAAATTACTCCCTAATTTATCATGGAAATGTACATCAACAGTACCTGTCAAATTATCTGATTTTGCCTCTCTATTTAATTTAGTATGAAAATGTAGCAAATTGTATTGCAGAGATATCATAATATCATCTGGATTAAGATCCTTATCTAAATCGTTTGATTCAATAAAAACTGAATATTCTTCCTGATTTTCTAAAAATGTTGAATTTATGTCTAAATGGTAATTATTTACATTGTTAAATGTTAAATTTAGTTTTTCAATTTTTCTTTTTGTAAGTGCACTATCTATGTCTATAAATTCTAATTCTGCATTTCTTAAAAATACCTGTGAGGATTGATTACCAGATTTTAGTAAGAACTTTTGAAGCATTTCAAAATATTGTTGATTTTCTAAATCTGGCAATTTAATTTTTGCGTCGTAGAGAGAGGTATTGTATAAATCTAATAATTCTTCTTTGTTAAAAATTTTCAATAAATTAATTTTGACTTGAATTTTTGGTATGAATATATTAGTGATTCCATCGTCATTAGAATAGTGAAGATTAGTTATAGAAACCTTAGGAAAGGGAAGGATTTTTATCTTAACTTCCCCATTTAATTTAAAATTTATAGAATAATTTTGCTCAAAGTAATTTTGGATTTGTGGAAATAGAAAATTAAAATTCCATTGTATTAGTATGATATGCAAGCCTAGTAATAAAGTTGCAATTATTGAAAAAAATTTTAATAACTTTTTGGCTATTTTAAACAAAATGCTAAATTTTAATTGTAAGATTAATGCTATAATAGATAATATTTCTCCTATTTGTCTAGCTAAATGAATAAATAAATAATAACAGTTTATTGATTTAAGAAAGCATTATTGATATACACATAGTAACATACAAGAATAGGAGTGTAGCTCAATTGGTAGAGCGCCGGTCTCCAAAACCGGAGGTTGGGGGTTCGAGGCCTCTCGCTCCTGCCATTTATTAGATAGATTATCTTATTAATATGACTGTGAATTTTGGATTTAAAAAGGTAAAGGAAGAAGAAAAAGAAAAAATGGTGCAGGGCGTCTTTTCCAAAGTTGCGAATAAATATGACATAATGAATGATATGATGAGTTTTGGTTTGCACAGGAAGTGGAAAGATATTTTTGTTAATGAAATTGATAGTTATGAAGGAATGAGCTTGCTAGATTTGGCTGGAGGTACTGGTGATATAGCAAAAAGATTTATAGATAAAGGCGGGAAAAAAGCTATAGTATCTGATTTAAATAAGGAAATGCTACATAAAGGTAAGAGCGCAATTGGTAAAAAAATCAATAAAAGATATATTGAGGATATCAAATGGGTTCATTGCAGTGCAGAAAATATCCCGTATGCTGATAATAGTTTTGACTATTGCACAATATCATTTGGTATCAGAAACGTTACACATGTAAAAAATGTATTAAAAGAGTCTTTGAGAATATTAAAGCCGGGAGGTAAATTTTTATGCCTAGAATTTTCAAAGGTTGATAATAATATCATTTCTAAAATTTATGATTTTTATTCCTTTAAAATTATCCCAAAAATTGGATCGCTAGTAGCAAAATCAAGTGATTCTTATCAATATTTAGTAGAAAGTATTAAACAATTTCATCATCCAGAAGAATTGGAAATTATGATGAAAGATGGTGGATATTTTTCTGTTAAGCACAAAAAACTTTTTTTTGGTGTAGTTGCAATCCATAGTGGGTATAAAGCTTAATTAAATGCTAGCGTAAAACTCTTAAAGGTTTGTTATTGCGCTTAATACCAATCGCTTAAAATAAGTTGTTTTAGGGAATTGGTATTAAATGTAGCATAAGGACATGTTATTTTAGATAGATTTTTTTACATAACTGTAAGTGTACTTTTGTCTAGATTAATTGAAAATTTGCTACAAATTAGTGAAATCATTTATTTAAAATTAGTCTAGATTAATTGACATATTAATAATATATGTGTACAATACCGTTAAGTTTGTTATGGGTGCCTTTGAGTACATCTCTTCTCATATTTTCTTCCTAACAATTTTATCTATATCATTGTACTTGAAGGTAACCCACCATTGAACTTTTCAATCACAAGTTTTTGTGTCCATTAATAGGAATTTTCTTTAGCTTTAGAGCTTCTAATTTTCGTTTTAGTTCTTATAATATTAGTCATCTGCAATTGATGATTTAGATAGATCTTGCAATGCATTTTATATTAAGATACCTATTAGATAGTAAAATATTTGAGTGTGAAAATGACAAATTTACCTAATTTCCCAATTGAATTTATTAATAATGCTAAAATTACCGATAATGATAGCACTTACATAATAGTAAAGGCAACTAATGCAGATGATAATCAGTGCTTAGTTAAAATTGAAAGTAATGTTGGAGTTTGTGAAGCTGTTACAGCTCAAACAGATTCAGTAAGTTATTCTTATAAATTATCAGATTTAACAAAAAATTCTGCTGGGAATCCAGAATTCAACCTTACACAAATGAAATCAGGTAGGATATATGTATCCATGAAATATCCTTTAAAATTGCATATTGATTCTTCGAATCCGAATAAAATGGCGATTATCGATCCTGATGGATTTAAAACCAGAGATTCAAATTACTACACTGTTTATGATAAATTCGAGTTTACATTTAATGAAAATGGTTTGTGGATTAACCCTACTTCTGTTGATTTTTTTTCAATCCCCATAAAATTATCCCTCCCTACATCACCTGATCTTAAAAGTTCAGGATTTAGTGATAAAAGGAGTGATATCTTAACAAGTGTTTGGAAGGAATTTTCGCAATCTGTATCAAAAGATGAATGGAGTAAACTGTTCTTAAATTTTGATAGCGGGACAACATTGAGAGTTATGGCTCCAGGTAAGGCTATGAGAGATACAGGGCCTGGATCTAATCCAACCTTTGCGTCTGACTATCTTGCAAATAATAAATTTGGGCTTAACTATATTGATACAGTCTGGGATTATTATAAAACCAATACAATTAAAGTAGATTGCTCCGAGCTTGCAGGTGATAAAGATTTTAACCCAAAATTAAAGAATTACGTATTCACTGGTCAAATTAAGAACGATGAATTTACATTTAGCAATTCAGGAAATGAATCTATATTATCCATTGCTAAACCAGAATCTATATCATTTTTTGCAGGGTCTGTGGGCTCTTTTGATTTCCCCAATCACACAGTTGGTGCAATTATAGTAAGGGCTTTAACTGCAGCTTTTGACGCAGGTCTTTTACCAGCTAATGATGATACTTTAAGCAAGGGTAATTTTAAATCTAAACATAGTGATTTTTATAAGGATAATAAATATTTAGGCACTAAGGAAGGACCTTGGTTTGACCTATATTCAAAAGCATTTCATAATTTTCAAGGTCAACCGATTTATACATTTGCATATGATGATATACTTGGCCAGGATGGAACATTGCAGGATCCAAAAGCAAGTAGTATTGGCAAAGTTTCAGTCACAATAGGAGATATGACAGGTATCACATTACCAGATCCTTACGCAGATGATACTAAATATGATATTATTCTATCTTTAGGTCAAAATGATAACAAAGCTTTTTATGAAGCAAAATACAATGGAACTGTAATTAATCCCATTGAGCCAGTGAAGTTATATGATGTCACAAGTCCACTGAAGGTTACATTGAATGGAATAGAAGAAAGTATATATATTAAATATCCAATGGTGGTGCCGTATGTTCCTATAGCTGATGGAACAGTGATTATAAAGGAATCTTCACTTCCTATTAAGGTGAATCTTCCTGGGCCTCCTGCTAATGTAATGCCTGTGACGGCGTTTAGTAACTTGTTCTTAACAACACCAGGTGCTCCAAAATGTGATAAGGTTGAAACAGAAAAAGCAAGCGTAATTGTCATTCGTCATCATCAAGATAGTTGTGATGATAAAGATCCAAGTGGCAATGACCAAAAAAATCTTGATAAGTGGCAAGATGCATATGGGAATTTAGGGAGTGCTTTAGCATATTATACGCAATGTAACGGGTTGTATCCAATAGGGAAAATAGTGTATGTTGCAGGTGGTGGAAAACAGAAAGATGGCCATTATCAGACGCCAAAACCAATGGAGACGGCAGATACTATTGTAAAATCACTTGCAAAAATATACCGTGAAGACTTTTTTAATGAAGATTCTAAATTCATAGAATCCAATTTTTTGAAGGATAACCAAGTTATTCATAACCTTTATGGAAATTCAATTGTAGCAAATTATATAGGTGATAATAATTATGCTGGATATACTGATATCACAAAATATATATTGAAGCTAACGTCAGACTCGAACTATAAGTATTCTGTATTGCTAGTTGGAGACTATAATGGATTGTCAAAAGAAGCTCGTGGTATGGAAGTTAATGGACATGATGGTACGAAAAAACACCTATATGAAATTTTTCAAGATAATATACCAGGTAGTAAACTAGCAACTCCTACTCATTGGGATTCATGGTATGGAATGTATTCATTAGAATATAGCAAAGGTACTCCTCGTGTTTTAGAAAAAAGTGGAAGTACAATTGGGCAGAATACCGAAGAAGGACCATGTATTGATAAGCATACCAATAAAAAACAAATCCTTCCTAGCAATTCATTTTTTTACCCATCTCTAAGTGATGTTAAGATGAATAAAGCAAGTGACCATCTAAGTAGCTTTAAGAAGCCAGTAAATGAAGCAAATAGCAAGATACTAGCGGCAATAGATTATGATAAATTGAAGCAAAAATATAATTCTGATATCGTAGAAAAAACAGTTAACACTATATGTTCACATGCTGAGCAATTATCGCCAGGACATACTGACCAAATACCGCAAGGATATGTGGAAAAAATTGCACATGGTCACCATGTGATACATCACGTGCACAATCATAATGCAGCAGAAATTGAAGGTGCGTATCTTTGTATTAATCATGGTATTTGTGAATAATAATTTTTAGGTAAAGAAAAATGAAAAAATATACATTAGGAATAATATGTGCATTGCTTGCAACAAGCAATGCACTTGCGAAAGATAATAATTACTACATTAAAGCTGAGGTTGGGATTGCTAAATCTCAGAAAATTAAATCAAAACAGCGATTTTATGGAACTGATAGCAATAAAGGTTTTAATTCAAGCCCGGTATATTCTATAGGTTTTGGATATAAAATAAATGATAAGTTTAGAACGGAAATAGCTTATAATTACACAGATTTTAAATATAAAAGAAATACTACTAGTGTTATAGGCATGATTTCTGAATATACGCAAAAAGTTAATATTCAAACTGGTATGGTAAATCTTTTTTATGATGTTGCAACTTATCAAAAATTAACACCATATTTAGGTGTGGGGATTGGTTATGCAAAAATAAATCCAAACAAGGCTAGTGTATCTACTAAGGATATTGAAACATTATATATATCAAATAAATCTGAGAATTTAACCTATGCTTTAATGGGTGGGGTATCAATTGCTATGACTGATAGAATAAATTTTGATATTGGATATAAATTCCAAGATTTTGGCAAAGCTAAGGGATTTAATAAATATGAAATACCATCAGGAGAAGTATTATCTACTGATCCAGAGAAATTTAGCATAAGAGCTCATATCGCGACAATTGGTGTTAGATATCACTTTTAGAATTTGTTGTATAACTATTAATCACCAAAAATAACCTAACATTTAAATTTAGCTTTTTTGGTGATTAGTATTACTTTTCCTCACAACAACCGTACCAGTATTTTCATCAATTATCTCAAATGCTTCCTTATAAAGGCTAAGCATATAAATTATAAACAATAGTATTACTGCAAATTCAAAATTTATCATATTGATGAAAAAAACGAGTAAAAATAAGCTTACTAATATTAGGCAAATAAACTTCAACAAACATTTGATAACTGAAGTACAATTTCTTATTATATGGAATACAAGCAACATAAATATAAATATTATTGGAAGACTAGCTTCCAGTTTTTTAGTTGTTGGGTCAAACAACTAATAAATACAAAGCAAGCATACAGCTGACCTCCAATAACATTTTAATAATGCATAAAACAGGTAGCGAAATCTTTCAAATGAAATGCTCATACTAATTTTTTTCTTGCTCAAAGAATCCACAACCTTTAGACCTAAAATTGCTTTCCCAAGAGATGATTGCAGAGGGCTTGCTTCGATAATCGGTATTATCAAAGTCAAAATAATACAAGTACCAAATTTATTCACTTCAGCAAAAATATATTGCACAATTATGCTCATTAATAGCAAAATTATAATGTCTAAAAATCCAGCTAAAGACCTCTTGATAAATTTATATGATGATTTATCTTTAAATAAATAAAAATCTGTTTTATCACATTCATTAAGTATTGTCGCAACTTCATAAGCATTAAATTTTTTTTCAAAGACGCTCCTTTTCTCTGTCCAATTAAAGAATGTATTAAGTGCTGGGAGTACTTTTATTCTTTTTTTATTAGGAAAAAGTCTATTTAACTCTATGAATTTGCTAAATAAAAAGTGTGAAATTTCTAGTTTAATTCTAAGGTTGTCAATAAGAAAGTAAAAGTGCACCACCATAGGCACGCAAAAGTGCACCACTAAAAAGTCAATAAAATAAGAAAATCAGCTCACAAAAATTACAAATATTAGCAACTAAAAACTTTTTATTAGTATGGGTTGTTGA
>CAISOX010000076.1 GCA_903887235.1 uncultured Alphaproteobacteria bacterium
AATAGTAATAGTTTTTATTTAAATTTTCAGGATTTAAATATTGTTCAGGAGGTTAAAATGTAATATAATCAGGATCGGTAATTAATAAAAAATGTCTCTCTTTTTGAGTCATTTTTGGTCTGACTCATTGGGGTCACTTCAAATACAAGCTGATTTAAAAACTTTTTCTGCTTTAAATTGTTATGGAATGACAGTACTCACATCATTACCCATTCAAAACACAACCGGTGTATCAAAAATTTATGATTTACCTAATGAATCAATAGCTGAGCAAATAAGCTCCATTATAGAAGATATTGGTGTTGATGTAATAAAGATTGGTATGTTACATAGACCTGAAATAATTGAAATTGTGCATACTAAATTAATTGAATGTTCTACTGTGCCAATAATAACCGACCCTGTAATGTTTGCAAAAAGTGGAGATTTATTATTGCAAGAGGTAGCTCTAGAATCTCTAAAGAGCAAAATATTACCTATTTCCACAATTATCACTCCAAATATTTATGAAGCACAATATCTATCGGGGCTTAAAATTATTTCTAAAAATGACATGATTGCAGCTGCGAAAAAAATTTCTATATACGGTTCAGGTTTTATTGTAATCAAAGGTGGTCACCTAGAGAAAGAAGAAGATTGTTGGGATCTATTATATGATTGTAAGAATCAAAAATCTCATTGGTTTTCAAATAAAAGAATACAAACAAAAAATTTACATGGCACTGGGTGCACATTCTCTGCTGCAATTGCATCTTATATAGGTAATAAATTTTCTATTTATAATTCAGTAAAGAATGCAAATTCATATATTAATAAAGCTATTGAAAGTGGCTCTAAATATAAACTAGGTGAGGGTTCTGGTCCTGTGGATCATTTTTATTTTATGAAGGAAACTAAATGCAAATAATTGACTTTTTTGATTTTATAAAAGACATCTACCAAAAAATACTTAATTGCGATTTTAATAAAGAGTTAGCTAGTGGGTTTTTAACAAAGCCAGCTTTTGAAAGATATATGCAGCAAGATTCTTTATATCTGGTTGATTTTGCAAAAGCTTTGGCGATTACAGCAACGAAAAGCCAAAATCTAAAACACTTTTCTCAATTATTGCAGCTTGCAGACGGCGCTCTAATGGCAGAGAGAGAACTACACCATTATTACTTCAAAGAATTTAACATAAAGCCTACAGACGTAAAAAATAATGCATGCATAGCATATACTAACTTTCTTTTAACAACTGCTTATGCAAATAGTTATGAAGAATCATTAGTAGCATTACTTCCATGCTTTTACATTTATCGAGAAGTTGGTAATAGTATCAAAAAACAATCTCTTTCAACAAATCCATATTCAATGTGGATAACCACCTATTCAGGTACAGAATTTTCTGATGCTGTTGATATTATGTTAAATATAACTCAACAAGCGGTATTAAATATTTCTCCTAATTCCACCAAAGGCATAAGATTATTAGAATTATTTAAACTGTCCTCAGAGTTAGAGTTATTTTTTTGGAACGATTCATATATTGGTTGATTTGTTGCTATTTTTTTCTTCACTTTGATTAACCTATTTTATAGTTGGCTTTTGCTCTCTTGTACATCTTATTTCTTATCTCCAGCTCGAGTTAACTATTGGCAACCAATTGGAAAAATAAATTAACTTGATGGCATTTCATAGATATTAAATTTTTATCCAGATTGCAATTTTAGTCCTTTACCTGCAGTTGATTTTACAAGCACAGCATGAATAAATTCATCAATATCGCCATCTAAAACCGCAACGGTATTAGATGTTTGATGCTGAGTGCGCAAGTCTTTAACCATTTTATAGGGGTGTAGAACATAAGAGCGTATTTGATTGCCCCAGCCTATTTCTGTTTTCTCTGCATTCTTTTTATCATCCTTATCTTCAAGCTTTTTTAATTCAAATTCATATAATTTCGATTTAAGCATAGAGATACATTCTTCTTTATTCTTATGTTGCGATCTACTATTTTGACACTGTACAACTATTTTTGAAGGTAAGTGAGTTATTCTTACGGCACTATCAGTTGTGTTCACGTGTTGTCCACCAGCACCTGAGGAACGGTAAGTATCTATTCTCAAATCAGCTTCAATTATTTCAACTGAAATATCATTATCAATTTGCGGGTAAATCCACACACTGGCAAAACTTGTATGACGTTTACCAGCGCTGTTAAATGGTGATACTCTAACAAGTCTGTGCACTCCTCTTTCAGTTTTTAACCATCCAAAAGCATTTTTTCCATGTATCTTAAAGGTAACTGATTTAATCCCAGCCTCTTCACCAACTAAGCTATCAATGATTTCATATTTAAAATTATGCCTTTCTATCCATCTTTGGTACATTCTCATTAGCATAGAGGCCCAATCATCGCTTTCAGTTCCACCAGCACCAGAATGAATTTCTAAAAAGCATCCTTTTTCATCAAGCTCTCCACTTAATAAACATTCAATTTCTTGAACTTTAACAGATTTTTCTAATTCTTTTAATTGTTCAAGCGTCTCCTTATATATTTCTTCATCCTCTTCTGCTTCAGCAAGCTCAATCATCTCTAAGTATGCCTGTAAATTTTCACTTATAGATATAATGTTTTGAATGTTTGTCTCTAAATAGGTCTTTTCTTTTAATATTGCCTTCGCTTGATTTTGATTTGACCATAAATTAGGATCTTCTGCTTTTTGTGAAAGCTCTTGTAGTCTTTTTTTTGCAACTTCTAAGTCAAAGATAACCTCTGAGTAGCTCTAAAGACTTTTCTATGCTATCCTTAATGTTTAAAATTTCTGTGTCCATATTTCAATAATATACGATGCCTTTTATTGACACATTACCAAAAATCAGAGGAAAGTACAGAGAAAATGCAAATGTTGGCAAAATGTGTTGGTTTAAGACGCATAGTATTGCTGACGTTTTATTTATTCCACAGGATATTGATGATTTAAAATATTTTTTGTCCAGTAAACCTAAAGATATACTAACTTTTGTTATGGGTGCCGGTTCAAATTTATTAATTCGTGATGGTGGTTTTAAAGGGGTAGTTATAAGATTGGGAGCAGGATTTAATTATGTACACCACAATGGGAGTGATGTCATAGCTGGCTCTGCATGCTTAGATTTAAATGTGGCAAATTATGCAGCTAATAACTCTATAGCAGGGCTTGAGTTTTTTGCAGGAATTCCTGGAAGTATTGGAGGTGCATTGGCCATGAATGCAGGAGCCTACAACAATGACACATCATCAATACTAATTGAAGCAAAGGCAATCAATATGACTACAGCAGAAATGAGAATATTTTCAAATCATGAAATTGGATATTATTATCGCGGAAAAAAGTTAACTAATGATTGGTTATTTTACGAAGCAAGGTTTCATGGTAAGCAAGGAGATAAACATGAAATACAAAAAGCTATCAAAGAAATTCAAGAAAAACGATCTTCTACTCAACCAATAAAATCTAAAACTGGAGGCTCGACTTTTAAAAATCCAATTAACCATAAAGCGTGGCAACTTATAGATCAATGTGGATTGCGTGGCATAAAAATTGGAGGTGCAAAATTCTCTGAATTGCATTGCAATTTCTTAATAAATGAAGGAGAGGCAACGGCATCAGATTTAGAGCATTTAATCAATTTAGCAAAAGAAAAGGTAAAGAATAAATTTGATATAAATTTAGAAGAAGAAATAAAAATTATAGGTAATTAATAATTAATTGCAATAATGACCAAAAAAATTAATGGTACTACTAATTGCCATTGTCGTAGTTATATCAATTCTCCCTTGTAAAATATATATAACAGAGGTGGTGTTAAAAATGCTTCTAAGAAATGGACAATGCCAATAAAAAATTAGCCATGGCTTTAAACCAATTTGAAATTTTATGTGGAGATTCAGGATATGATTTAGTAACAAAAATAATTTATCTTACACAAAGAATATGATTGATACAAATTAGATATTATTATTTGATTTCCATTCGTTAAATTTAATCATAGCATTTTCAACTTGTATTGCTTTTTTATTTTCCCCTTTTTTTGTGTTTATATCAGGAAATAAACCAAAATTTATGTTCATCGGCTGAAAATTTATAGCGTGGGATTCATCGGTAATATAATTGGCTAAAGCACCTAAAGCTGTATATTTACTAATAATAGGTGCCAGCTTATTGTTTAATTCATATGACATATATAAACCTGATAATAATCCTATAGCAGCACTTTCTACATAGCCCTCTACACCTGTTATTTGTCCAGCAAATTTTAGTTTCGAATTATTTTTGGCACTCAAATTGGCATTAAGCACCTTAGGACTATTTATAAAAGTATTTCTATGAATGCCTCCAAGCCTAGCAAATTCAGCATTTTCTAAGCCAGGAATTGTTTTAAAAATTCTTTGCTGCTCACCATATTTCATTTTTGTTTGAAACCCAACAACATTGTATAATGTACCTTCTTTATTGTCTTGCCTTAGTTGAACCACTGCATATGCTCTTGAACCAGTTTGCGGATTTGTTAACCCAACTGGCTTCATTGGGCCAAATCTTAAAGTTTCCCTACCTCTTTCTGCCATAACCTCTATAGGCAGACATCCATTGAAATAAGGAGTGTTTTTTTCCCATTCCTTAAATTCTACCTTTTCTGCTCCTACTAAATTATCAACAAATTTATAATACTCCTCTTGCGTCATTGGACAATTAATATAATCTTTTCCATCTCCTTTATCGTACCTAGACTGGAACCAAGCTATATCAAAATTTATACTGTCCTTATAAATTATTGGAGAAATTGCATCAAAAAATGCTAAAAAATCCTCATTTTCACATATTCTCAAAATTTCAGATGCAAAAACTTCTGAAGTAAGCGGACCTGTCGCAATTATCACATTTCCCTCAGGAATATGATCTACTCTCTCTCTAATTAAATTAATATTAGGGTGATTAGTTATTTTTTCTTCAATTATATGGGAAAATAACTCCCTATCTACCGCCAATGCCGAACCTGCAGGAACTTTAGCTACATCTGCAGAATTCATGATTAACGAATCTAATTTTCTCATTTCTTGGTGAAGCAGCCCTATTGCTACCTTCGGATCATCAGAACGCAAAGAATTTGAACATACCAATTCCGCTAGGCCATCAGTCTTGTGCGCAAATGTACTCTCTACCCCCCTCATCTCATAAAGGGTAACTTCTATACCTCTTTGTGCAAGCTGCCAAGTGGCTTCACAACCAGCTAAGCCTCCTCCTACTATTTTGACTTGCATTTATTTAATTATTTGCTTTCTGCCTTTTGTTCTTTGTTTTCAGTTGCTTCATCACCTACTCCCTTCTCTTCTTCTTTTTCTTCAACTCTTCCTGCAATTGCTAAAATGGTAAAGTTATCCTTATCAACTGGTACCACTCCTTCTGGCAGTATCAAATCACTTATATGGACGTTCCTTCCAATCTCGAATCCGGAAATATCAATTTCTAAATACTCAGGGATATTTTGTGGTATGCAATTCAAACTTATATACTTTCTTACAATATTGAGTATTCCACCTATTTTTATTCCAGGAGATTTGTCTTTATTGATTACCTTAACCCTAACTGCAACCTTGATTGGAATGTTTTCCTTTATTAACTGAAAATCTATATGAATGGGATTATCAGTAACAGGATCTGTTTGCACTTCCCTAGATATAACTTTTAGAATTTTTTTACCAAGTTTTACCTCTAAAAGCCTAGATAATAAATTTCCCTTGTGGTACTCTTTCAAAAAATCTTTATAAATCAAGCTAATCATGTGATTTTCATCAAATCCATAAATTATTGCTGGTATTTTTCCTTCTTTTCTTAATGCTCTCGCAGAACCAGTTCCTGATCCTTTTTTTTCTTCACCTATTAATACAAACTCCGTCATAATTTTATACACCTAAAAACTAGTAAAAATGATATATTCTTATATATTACTACTGATTGTTTTGCAATAACTATTTGCCACTTTGAATCAGAAACTTACTCTTACACACTTCAAAAAACAGATACCTATACTGTCAAACCAAATTCAGTAGTAAATATTTAAAATATTGATGCTATCGTAAATGTAACGACTAATCGTTAAGAACTACAATGTTATCAGCAGAAGTTTTATCATTCTTCTTTATCAATGTGTACTCAACTTTTTGATTTTCATGAAGCTCATCTATTCCTGAATTAGAAAGTGCCGAACTGTGAACAAAAACGTCTTTTTTGCTATCTTTAGGAGTTATAAAACCATAACCCTTAGTAGAATTATACCATTTTACGGTACCTGTATGTCTCATTTGTAACCTTTAATATGTTAATTAATTCAACATTATCAATAATTTCTTAATCTCAAGAATAAGAAGTAACCGACAACATCTATACACTAATTTTAGTGCACTGAGAGATTATATTATACTAATTAGCTAAAAACAAGGTGTGAGTGCATTTATTGTAAAAATAAACACCTACTCAATTTTCTAAATTATCAAATGCTGTTGTTTTATTATCATATCTCAAGTGAAAATTTCCCACTGGTCCATTTCTTTGTTTTGCTATTATTATTTCTGCTATATTTTCTACCTTCTCCATCTTTTCTTGCCAATCTATCAATTTTTTCTCATCTGTTGAAGGTATTTTTCTACTTAAATAATATTCTTCTCTATAAATAAACATTACTATATCTGCGTCTTGTTCTATATTTCCACTTTCCCTTAAGTCTGACAGAAGTGGTCTCTTGTCCTCTCTAGACTCCACCGCTCTTGATAATTGCGAAGCAGTAATAACCGGTATATCTAATTCCTTTGCTATTGCCTTTAGTCCCTGCGAAATCTCTGCTATTTCTTGAACCCTATTTTCCTTATTTCTTCCTGTACTATTTATTAATTGCAAATAATCTATCACCAACAATCCAATATTATGTTGCCTTTTCATTCTTCTAGCCTTTGTTCTAATTGCTGATATTGTCAAGGCTGGTGTGTCATCTATGATTATAGGTAATTCATTAAGCGTAGAAATCTGTTCTGATAAATTTTTAAATTCTCCTTTATTTACTTTTCCTATTCTTATTTTAGAACCGTCTATTTTTGTCTCTATTGCTAATATCCTAAATGCCAATTGCTCTGCTGACATTTCTAATGAAAAAAAACAAATAGATTTCTTTTTTGTATCTTGTTCCTTAGATTCTTTAACAAAAGATTTTGCCGCCCTTAGCATAATGTTTACTGCAAGTGCTGTTTTTCCCATGGATGGTCTCCCTGCTATTATTATTAAATCTGAACTTTGAAAACCTCCTGTGTATTTATTTAAATCTATATAGCCCGTTTCTATTCCACTTATTTCTCTTTTGCTTTTTATTGACTTCTCTATTCTTACTAATGCTCCCTTTATTGAATCTGTTAAGCTATATACTTTATTATCATAATTTCCACTACTTGCTAATGTATAAAGTTCGTGCTCCATAGCCTCTATTATATTTTCCCCTCCCTCTTCTATTTTTTCTTCTTTCGCCTTTAATATACTTTCTTCTCCTATATCTATTATTTTTCTTCTTAAATATGTATCATATATATTTCTTGCTAACGTCCTTATATCAGTACTTAATTGCGATTCCTCCACTAGTTTTAATAAATACTCATAACTATTTATTTGTGCATCTTTAAAAATTTCTTCTTTGGCAAAATAATTTTTGATTGTTATTGGGTCTGAAACTAATCCTTTATCCATTAATTTACCTATCCCTTGGTATATTTTTGCATGTAGTGGTAAATAAAAATGTTCTTCCTTAAGAACGTCTCCTATTTTATTCATGTTTTCATTATTATTTAACAATAAACCTAGTAGATTTTGTTCTGCTTCTATATTATGTGGCCTTGTTTCTATATTTTTTTCTTTATCTTTTCCTTTCATACTCTTTTACAATACTTATTAATTCTTCTACTTTTTCCACTCTACTTTCTGGTAACATCCCATGTCCCATGTTGAATATAAACCTTCCCTTTGAAAAAGTATCCAATATTTTTATCACCTTTTTCTTCATGTCAGGAGAACTTGTTGTCATTATTACATTATCTAAATTTCCCTGTATTGTTGCACTTTTCTGCAATTTTTCCTTTGCCCATTCTATTGGCACTGTATGATCTATTGCTATTATATCTGTTTTGACTTTTTTGACAAAATCTTCATATTTTACCCCTGCTCCTCTTGGAAAAGTGTTTATTATTATATCTTTTTTATAATCTCTTAATTCTTCTATTATATTTTGTGTTGGTTTTATCACTAACTCTTCGAATTCCTCTTCTGCTAATATTCCTGCCCATGAATCAAATAATTTAACTATCTCCACCCCTTGATCAATCTGTCCTTTTATATACTTTTTTGTTTCTTTTGTAATTAATTCTATTACTTTTATAAATTTATCTTTTTCGTTAAAATATAATTTCCTTACCTCGTTAAAATCTCTTGATCCTCTTCCTTCTATTACATAACATGCAACTGTAAAGGGAGACCCTGCAAATCCTATTATTGCCTTTTCTTGATGCTTTATTTCTATTTCTTTACGTACTTTTTCTATTCCTTCATATACCTTTTTATAAATACTTGATGTATCTATTCCTTTTTGTAGCTTCTCCATTCTTTTTTCATAGTTTTCTAAAAATACTGGACCCTCTCCTTTTATAAAATTTAACTCTAATCCCATTGCAAAAGGTACTATTAATATATCCGAAAATATAATTGCCGCATCTAAATTGAATCTTCTAAGTGGCTGAAGCGTTATCTCTTTCATTGAATCACTATTTAAGCACATTGATAAAAAAGATTCATGTTTTTCTTTTTCATCTCTGTATTCTTTAAGATACCTGCCAGCTTGTCTCATAAACCAAATTGGAATAGAACGTGGTTGTTTGTTTCGTACTTCTTCTATTATTAATTTTTTCATTTACTATAATAAATACTTTATATTAGTTATATATGTATTGTTAGTTTGGTTAGTTTAACATTTATTAACATTTAAAGCTAATAAAAGTCGCAAATATGCATGTGAATACATGATATGTTATTATTAACAAACATAATATAATAACTAATAAAATTTTATAAAAGTTAACAAAAAATATAATAACATTAAACTAACAAATAACTAACATAAGAGTGGCAAGGTATTTTAGGAAATTGATATTAATCATTTTGTTTATTATTAGAAAAAAAGTTGTAATTGAATTCGGCGCCAAAGATAAAAATAATGCTACAGAAATAGAAGTAAAGTAAAGCAATAATAACACCAACAATACTGCCATAAATTACATTTAATTGAGAAAAAGTAGATAAATAATACATAAACAAACGAGTAAATATATTCCAAAAAAGAAGTACTAAAATTGCACCTGGTATGTTGCTAAAAATGGTTTGCTTTTTATTAGGTAGAAAAAAATAAAGAAATAAAATCAGAAAAAATCCACAAAGGATGGTAATGATATCTCTTAATAATCTAGTTTCTTGCTCAAGAGCAAGATAATAATGAGAGTCTTTTAAATGAAATAGAGTAAATAAGTTTGATTTTAAAGAAGGGAATATTCCAAAAGAGAACATTATAAAAATAGTTAAAAATATCAACACTATAAACTCTATAATACTAATAAATCGCCGAAATAAATAGGAAGGAGGATGAATAACCCTGTTTGCTTTATTTAAAATTGTTCTAATTGCTTCAAATATAGAAGAAGCAGTCCAAATTGCAGTAAATATAGCGAGGGTTAGCAAGCTATTTGGTGGAGCATTAGTAATTTCATGAATTCTTGGCTTTAAAAAATAAATTAAATTATCAAATGTAATTTCAGTATTATCTGAAAGAGAGGAGATTATTTGTTCTAATAAATTTATGGGAATAATGAATTTCATAGTTGCCATAAGAAAGAATAAGAAGGGGAAAATAGAGAGCATAAGTAAGAATGATAGATATCCAGCGTGTTCTATACCATCATGTGCTATTGTGTCTTCAATAGATTTGTAAAAACATAAAAAAAATTTTTTTGTTAAGTTAATTGTTTTTTTCAATAAGGGCAACATCGCTAGATAAATTATTTTGTATTAAAAACAGCTTTAAAGTGTTAAGTAGTAAATTTGCAACAGTTAGTGGCCCAATACCACCGGGAACAGGAGTAATAAAAGATGTAGTATTTTTAACACTTTCAAAATCAACATCACCTACAAGTTTATTATTAACTCTACTAATTCCAACGTCAATGACAAATGAGTTTTTTTTGACCCAATCTGCTTTTACTAAATTAGGTACACCTGTTGCTACAATCAATATATCAGCTAATGAACATTCTTCTTTTATATTTATCGTTTTAGAATGTACTACTGTAACGGTACAATTTTCTTTTATTAAAATCGATGCCAAAGGGCGCCCTACAATAATTGATCTGCCAATGATTACTGCTTTTTTACCAGATAACTCTTTGAGATATTTTTTTAGGATATACAATATGCTTTGTGGAGTACATGGCATAATTTGTGATTTCCAGTGATTTAACAGTCCTGTATTGTAAATACCAAAAGCATCAACATCTTTTCTATAGTCAATATTTTCAAATACAATTTGCTCATCTAGGTGATTTGGCAATGGTAATTGCACTAATATACCTGTAATATCTGGTCGCTCATTTAGTGTGGTAATTATTTCACACAGTTTCTTATTACCTATGTCCTCGCTAAATGTTAGTAATTCTGTATTTATACCTACATTTTCAGCAGCTTTTAACTTAGCATTAACGTACACTTTACTTGCAGAGTTATCTCCAATTAATACTGTTGCAATTTTTGGACGCTTCTTAATAATTTCAAATTTTTCCGCAACTTCTTTTTTTATAGAGAAAAGGAGCTCTTCAGCTATCAGTTTTCCATTTATTATGTATGTCATATGTTACTGGGTAATCCTTTGGTAGTAGAGTGTTCGAAGTGCAAAGGAACATTTGGATTAATATAGCTATAAGCGCTGTGACATGCTCTTGCAGATTCGGCAAAACCAGTTAATATCAATTTTAATTTCCCAGGATAAGTGCATATGTCTCCAACTGCGTAAATTCCATTTAAATTGGTTTTCATTGATTCAGGATTAACTTCTATGTGCTTATTTATTATTGAAAGATTCCAGCAATTAATAGGGCCGATATTCATTGCCATTCCAAAAAAAGGAAGTAAGTAATCTGATTTTAAGAGTTTAATATTATTGTCTAGGTCTTTAACTTCTACTTCACTTAATATCCCACCTTTTCCTTTTAATTTGCTAAGTTGATATGGAGTAATTAATTCTATATGGCCATTTTCTGTCAGGCGATTTATTTCTTCAACGGTTTTAGGAGCTGCTCTGAAATTATTTCTTCTATGAACTATATATACTTTTTTTGCAATACCACTTGCTAATATAACAGCCCAGTCCAATGCAGAATCTCCTCCTCCTGCAATAGTGACAGTTTTATTTTTAAAGGTGCTTTTATTTTTTATGTGATAAAGGACGCTAATGTTCTCAAAATCCTGAATATTTTCAATAGGGGGTTTTCTTACCTCGAAAGTTCCACCTCCTGCAGCGATAATTATGGTTTTCGCTTTTATCAAACTTTTTGACGTTGATACTTCCCAATATCCATCTTTTTTTGTTATGCTGTTACACTGTTGATCTAAGTAGTATTGCGCTTTAAAAGGCTCTGCTTGTTTTGTAAGATTCTCTATTAACTTTTCTGCACTTATTGATGGATATCCGGCAATGTCATATATAGGTTTTTCTGCATAAAGCGCACTACACTGGCCACCTGAAAAGCCAAGTGTATCAATTATGCAACTCTTTAATCCCAGCATTCCAGCTTGAAATATACTAAAGATACCAACAGGACCAGCTCCTATAATCGCAATATCGTATATAACCTACTCCTAAATAAATTTAGATTAAGTATAAGTAATATAAATAATCAGATTGTTCAATATTATAAATGCCAATGTTAGATAAAAATAAAAAAGGAATCTAATAATAATATGATAATAATAAGGAGATACACTTCAGGTTGTATTATTTCCATCTATTATGAAACCAAAACCATTGTTCTGGATAATTTCTTATCCAGTTCTCAAGTATTTTGTTTATTCTTTCTGTGATTGTATATTTTGTGTCAAATTCCTGTATTTTTAGAGGCTCATAAAAATTAGCTGTATAACTTGAAGAGCCTGTTTTTATAATATTTACAGCAATAATTGGCACTTTGTATTTTAGGGCAATGTTAGCTGGTAGTGCGGTAGTCATAGCATGTTTATTAAAAAAGGGTACACTAATGCCATCGTCCATTCTTTGATCAATCATTATCCCTACAACTTCATTATTATTGAGTGCCTTAATTATTTTTTTTACGCCTATGTTTCCCTTTGGGATTAAGTTAATTTTATAAACCTCCCTTATTTTATTGATTAAATTATTGGTGTAAGGATTGTTCGATGGTCTGTATACTAAATTTAACTTAATATTATATTCTTTTGCTATTCTACTAATTAATTCCCAATTACCAATATGCCCAGAAACGATGATTGCTCTCGAAAGAGGTAAGTTTTTTTCACCTTTAATAGTTACTCTTTCCAAAAACTCTTTTTTAGGCATTTTATACCAATGTGGTATTTCGCCTATTACAGAACCAAAATGCTTCCAAGTATTAATGAGTATTTTTTTTCGGTGTTCATTTGTTAAATGCGGCAAACACATTTTTATATTCTGTGCGGCAATATTATTTTCTTTAATAAAATTACTAATGAACACAACAATAATCGCGCCTATTTTTGATGAAGATTCTATACTCAAGGATTTAAAAAAAAAGTAGAATAAATAAGCGAAAAATGCCTCTATAATATATCTAAGCTTTTTCTTAAATGAAATAGCCTTCATTTTATTGCGTGATGCTTATCAGCAGTTATTAATGGGCCTAGAGCTTTACCAGCAATGATATGTATATGAAAATGTTCCACAGTTTGCATAGCGTCTTTTCCATGATTTGTTATTAATCTATACCCAGATTTGTTGATTTTGAGTTTATCAGCGATCATTTGGATAGAAGCAAAAAAAGATAGAAATTGATCTGTAGATGCTTTTTGTACAAAATCCTCAAACGACCTGAATTCTCCTTTTGGAATCGCTAATAAATGGATTGGAGCAGATGGATTTATATCATGAAAAATTAAAGTATGTTCATCCTCATGTACCATTTTACAAGGTACTTCTTTTTTTATAATTTTTGCAAAAATATTAGCTTTATTGTACATAACAAATTTAAAAATTTAGGTTTAGCATAATTTAGATATGCATTGACATCGTCATTCTTCGCTTATGTAGGTTTTATACTACACTTTGCTCATCACTCCTTGTCACTACCTATCTGACCCCTCGAGCTATATGGGATTTTCTGTTGCCCGGCAATCCCAAACCGCGTTTAATGAATATTAAGCCTTAAGCAGCTAGTGCAAAAGCTTGATTTTCATTAGCAGGTACAAACTGTTTGTTTGCAATTATAATAGTGATCTTTTACAGGAATCACCCTGAGCAAAACTACTTCTTTTAATGCATGTCGATACTAATTTCGTCCCCATAAAATATTGGTGGAGACGTCGGGTACCGCCCCCGAGTCCAAAACATCTATTTCAAGTAGAGTTTATTACTATAGCCTTACAGCAACTGTCATTATAGCAATTTAAAAGCGACATTGAAAGAAAAATATTATTAAAATAAAAATTGAAATAGATAGAAATATGTGAGAATATAACACAACTATAGATTTTGTTATTAGGTATGTCCTATGAATTTTATTTACGTAATAAAAAGGTTAATTATTAGGGGAATAAATGAATTGAAATATGGTAAAGCAGTGTATAAATTATTCTTATGGAATATTTTTTACACTAGCATGGGTTGTATTTTTTGTTTTTAACATTTTTCATATAGATAATAAACTTTATAGTGAGGTTGCAATTGTATTTTGTATAGGCATATTATTTTTGATTACAGCTCTTCCTTATATTTTTACAATTAAATATGTAAAGAATGGTGGTATAAACAAAGATGAGATTATAAAGAATTTTGTTGAGATGCTGATGCTTGAGTTAAGGGAACCGTTGTCATTTGCAAAATTGCAGTCAGAAATTTTAAATGAAATATTGGTTAATATAGAAAAAAGAAAAACAGATGTTATTAACTTGGATGAACATTATCAATATTGCTTAAACAATAGAGATTATGATAGCTTTAAAAAAATAACTAAAATTTCTGGAGAAACTTCGCAGTACGGTATAGACTTAATTGAGAATTATACAATATCTTTTAGAGAGCCAGAATCGAATCATCAAGCTATTACAAAAGAATTTCCGATTAAGGGTGCTATAGATAAAGCTATTAAAATATGTTCAGTTCCATTTCCAGAAGTTAAAAATATAGAAATAGATATAGAAGACTTTTGCGTAAAATCAAATTTTAATTATGTGAAACACGTAATGATTAATTTAATAAAAAATGCATATGTACACAATGGTAGGGATGTTAGGTTAAGAATTAACGGGAATAGAAAAGCATTATATATTACGGATTATGGCCAGGGCATTGAGAAAAACATGATTAAAAGTATATTTAATAAATTTTATTCAAGGCATAGAGGTGGCGTAGGAATGGGTCTATATTTTTGTAGATATGCAATGGAGAAAATGGGAGGCTCAATTCAATGTGAATCTGTAGAAGGTCAATATACAAAATTTATTTTGGATTTTTCAGGGGTGTAAAGTTATGAATTTAATTTTAGTAGTTTAAAAACGTTGATAAAAAAAAATTTTTTTTTCTAATTTAAAATAAACAAATATTTAGTTGCTTTTGTTTGATGCGTATAGATAATCCACTTTAGGTAAGTAAGTAAAAATTTTGTATTAATGGATAAAAAAAGAATTATAAGCTCTGCAATAATAGGGAATATTGTTGAATATTATGATTTTGGCATTTATGCAGTTTTTGCAGAGATTATAGGAAGACTGTTCTTTCCTAATTTCAGTGAATATGTACAATTAATGTTTTCATTCGCTATATTTGCCATTGGGTTTTTTATGAGACCGCTAGGAGGGGTAGTTTTTGGACATATAGGTGATATTTTTGGTAGGAAAATGGCATTGACCATATCAATAGTAGGTATGGGAGCTTCAACTTTATGTATCGGTATAATACCAATATATGATCAAATAGGTATATTTGCACCCATTCTACTTACAATAATACGAATGTTTCAAGGTTTGTGTATTGGAGGAGAGGGAGCTGGCTCAGCGATTTTTATCATTGAGCATTTTGAAGAAAAAAAAGTTGGTTTGATTGGCAGTATCATAATGGCTTCAAATATAGCGGGCACCTTATTGGCGATAATAGTTGGAATTAGCATAGATTATTTTATTAAAATTGATGATTTTACATGGAGGTATGGATTCTTATTAGGGGGATTAATGGGGCTTATAGGTTTGTATATGAGAAAAATGACTACAGAAACTCCAGTATTTGAAGATATGAAACTCAAAAAAAGGATCGCAAAATTTCCAATAATGGTAGTTCTAAAAGAAAAATGGCAAAATATTTTGATAATCGCGTCTTTTGCCAGTGTTGCAACATCAAGTACCTATATGTTAAGAGGATTTTTTAATGTATATTTTACGGAAATAATTAGCCTCTCCAAAAATGACTCGTTATGTATTGTGGCGTTTGCTTTAACCACAGTGGTTATTGCATTGCCGTTATTTGGCTATTTAGCAGATAGAATTGGGTATAAAAAATATATCTATTCTGTAATTTTTATATATATTATTTTAATATTGCCGATATTTAATAATATTATTAACAATATCAATAATATAACTAGTATTTACTCTAGTATATTTCTGTTAGGAATCTTAGTAGCATGTGTTGTTGCTCCATATTATCCATTTGCAATAAAGTTTTTTAATCCGGAGTTAAGATATTCAGGTATTGCCTTGAGCTGGAATATGGGAAATGCACTATTTGGTGGTACAACGCCAATAATTTCAACTTTTTTAGTTATGAAAATTGGCTATATTGCTCCTGCGTATTATCTAATGTTTACTGCATGTCTATTTTTAATAACAAGTTTTTTAAACAGAAAGTTTTTGGCTGAGCATTAAATTATCTGTACCTGTTTGAAAAAACTTGTTAAAGTTCATCTATGCCTCTGTGGCGAAATGGTAGACGCGACAGACTCAAAATCTGTTATCCTTTACGGATGTGCTGGTTCAAATCCTGCCAGAGGCACCATTAAATTTACATAATTTAGCCAATATTCATTTATTTTGCCATTAAACTATTGACGTGAAATGAAAATATAATTATCATGGGGGCATTCAATGACAGTGAGAATTTCTCGTGTAGCTTGAGGGCTTGGCGGGATTTTTATTCTAATTTTAAATTTTATCAACAATAAAAAAACAAAATGCAAGATAGAAATACAAACGATGTATCTACCAATACGATTGATTTAAGCAAAAAAGATGTAGAGGAAAATGCACAAGCAGTTAATAAAGAAATTAAAATTGCAGAGAAACACACAACTATGAGGTTAAGAATTAATACTGATAAAGCTAGCTCAATAGCGAAAGAAAATACGGATAATGACTTAATAGATGATACTGTAAAACAGGAAGTAAATATAAAACAGGAAGTAAATAATGAAGAAGATGAAATTTTAAGATTAAAAGATTTTAAGACTAAAAATCCTAAGGAGCTTATTTTACTAGCAGAGTCACTTTTAGTAAAAAATCCGAATAATTTTAATAAACATGATTTGATATTTGCCATTTTAAAAGCATATGCAGAAAAAGGTTGCAAAATAATGGGAGAAGGGGTCCTAGAGATTTTACCAGATGGTTACGGATTTTTAAGATCTCCAGAATCGAATTATATACCGTGTTCAGATGATGTATATATTTCGCCAAATCAAATTAGAAGGTTTGGCTTAAGAACAGGAGACACTGTAACAGGCCTAATGAGAGCTCCTAAAAAAGAGGAAAGATATTTCGCAATTACCAATGTGCAAACAATTAATTTTCAATCTACAGAAGGAAGCAAATATAGAGTTTTATTTGAGGATTTAACTCCACTTTATCCCGAAGAAAAAATTGCTTTAGAATTTTTAGATGGCACTAAAAGCACTTTAAGTGGTAGGGTGATAGATATCGTGTCACCGTTAGGTAAGGGGCAAAGGGCATTAGTCGTCGCTCCTCCAAGAACAGGTAAAACAGTGCTGATGCAGAGTATAGCGCATGCAATAGCAAAAAATTACCCAGATATTTATCTAATTGTACTTTCAATAGGAGAAAGACCCGAGGAGGTAACGGATATGCTGAGATCTGTAAAAGGAGAAGTAGTGAGTTCTACTTTTGATGAGCCATCTCATAGGCATGTTCAATTGGCAGAGATAGTAATAGAAAAAGCAAGAAGGTTAGTAGAGTCAAAAAAGGATGTAGTAGTGCTACTGGATTCTATCACTCGATTGGCTAGAGCGTACAATGACATTGCTCCATCCTCAGGTAAAGTTTTAAGTGGAGGGGTAGATTCAAATGCTTTACAAAGGCCGAAGAAGTTTTTTGGAGCAGCTAGAAATATCGAAGAGGGGGGCTCTCTTACAATTATTGCAACGGCACTGGTAGAAACTGGGTCTAGAATGGATGAGGTAATTTTTGAAGAATTTAAAGGTACTGGGAATGCAGAAATTGTACTAGATAGAAAAATTGCAGATAAACGGGTTTTCCCAGCTATAGATATAGCAAAATCTGGTACGAGGAAGGAAGAATTATTGATTGATAAAGCTAATTTAGCTAAAGCTTGGGTAATTAGAAAAATACTTAACCCTATGAATACAACTGAAGCTGTAGAATTTTTAATCAATAAAATGAAATATTCAAAAAATAATGATGAATTTTTTAAGCAGATGAATACTTACACTCCGAGCAAAAAACAAGAATAACCTAAAGTGATTTATACTGCAAAATCGCACGCAAAGGTTAATTTATTTTTAAATGTGGTTGATAGAAATATAAATGGATACCATAATCTACAAAGCTACTTTGTGTTGTTGAATTTGTCAGACTTTATCACCATTGATTCATCTGTTGATATATCTTCTTGCTCATTTGAAAATTGTAAATTAATAGAAAATAACATAGTTATAAAAGTATTAAACTACATTAATACTATTAATGATTCTTTAAAATTTGCAAAAATACACATAAAAAAAAATATTCCAATAGCTGCTGGTTTAGGTGGTGGTTCGTCAAATGCTGCTGTTATACTAAATTTAATGTCAAAAATATGGAATTTTCCAGAATTAACTGCTAAACAGATAAGTGAGGTAGCTCATAATATAGGGGCGGATGTCCCTTTTTTTTATTATGGTAAAAATGCATTTATTGAAGGAATAGGGGATAAGATCACCCCAATAAATGTAAATAAGGAGCTGTTTATTTTATTAATAAATCCTGGCTTGGAAGTGGAGACAAAAGAGATTTATTCATGTGTTAAAGGCGATTTTACTCCAAAAATTTCGTGTAATAAGGATGATATTATTTATGAAATTTTTCATGGTAAAAATGATTTAGAAAAATATGCTATACAAAAGCATCCACTTATAGGTGAGTTATTGAAGATAATAAAAAAACAAAATAATTGCCTAGTAGGTAGAATGAGTGGCTCTGGCTCAACATGTTTTGGTATATTTGAACAAGAAGATGATGTTAAAGGAGCAATGAATAAACTTAAGGAAATATTCAAAAATTTCTGGATTCATTATGAAAAAATTTATATATAATTAAAATGGAGGATACAAATTTTGGCTTTTTATTACCTATTAAGCTGTATTTGAAGTGATAATTATAGAAGCTTTTTTTTGTTGATGTCGCAGTAGCTATAGAGGTGCCCTAGAGTGGGTACACACGTTTTTAAAGGCCTATTGGCAAAGAAGTCCACAAAAAGGATTAATATTTCATTCTGATAGAGGTTAACAATATACATCTAATGAATTTCAAAGAGTTTAAAAAAATTTAAAGGTTACTCAAAGTCTTTCAAGAAAAGCAAATTGCCTTGATAATGCTGTGGCAGAATCTTGCTTCCACACCATAAAACAGGTACTTAGTAGAAGTTTTACCTCAAGAGATATCGCCAATTCTATTATGTTTGAGTACATTGAAGCCTTCTATAATTCTTATAGGAGACATTCTTTTTAAAATTATTTCCCCCTAATAATTTTGAAATGCTACACTACGGACTATATAAAAATGATGCTTAACTTTTACTCCTTGTTTTGGGGGTCACTTCAACCAATATCCTAAATTATATTTTTATGTTAGTATTTAATATATTAACTTAAGATAATATAGAGCAAGATGAAGAAAGAAGTTTGGCTTATTTATGATGGAGAATGCCTAATTTGCCGTCCTACTGCTAATGCGCTAAAGATTAAAAAAGCGGCTGGAATTCTTCATTTAGTAAATGCAAGAGAGCCGCACCCAATCTTAGAAGAAATTAAGCAAGCTGGGTTAAACCTTGATGATGGAATGGTTGTGAAGTTTAAGCATACGCTGTACCATGGCGCCGATGCTCAATATATACTTGCGATGATTGGTACCGATGTCGATTGGTTTAATCGCATGAACGTTTTATTCTTTCATTCAAAGCTTATAGCTACACTAGTTTATCCAATATTAAGATTTATTCGCAATACTATTCTTAAGATTAACGGCATTAAGAAGCTTAATAATCTTGCTACGCATAAAAGTGAGTCAATATTTCAATCGGTCTTCGGTCAAAAATGGCATATACTACCTGATATATTGCGCAAGCGTTATTCGAACTCTTCATATAGCAATGATATAATTACAGTCCAAGGCAAACTAGATATCAGCTTTCCTACGATGATGTATCCTTTCCTGCATTTTTTTAGATTATTTAACATACTTGTACCTTATCAAGGAAATGATGTGCCTGTTGCAGTCAATTTTAGAAGTATGCCTGATTCTTCAATACTATGTTTTGATCGAACATTTCATTTTCCGAATAAAAAGGCTTATCAATTTCGTTCATATATGCAACATATCAAAGAGAATATTGTAGTCGAGTTTGTTTTATTAGGAATAGGATGGCGAATGAAAATGCATTATGAAGATGGCAAGGTAATAATGCAGCATGACGGATATGTATGGAGTGTATTTGGCAAGTTAATTCCTATACCATTGAGCATTATTTTAGGTAAGATCTATGCAGAAGAGCAGCTAGAATCCCAAGACTCATTTAGTATGTTAATGAACATTACGCACCCACTATTTGGCACAATCTTTAGATATAGTGGTAAATTTAAACTTGAAGTAGATAATAAATGAAAAAGGTACTTATTATTGGTGGCTATGGCAATTTTGGTAGCAGGATTGCTGCAGGATTAGTGAAGGCCAATATTGCAATTATTATTGCTGGCAGAGATCAATCTAAAGCTAAGAACCTACAGCAGAGATTGCAATTATTATATCCACAACAAACCATAGAAGCAGCTGTACTAGATGTGAACGATAGACTAGCTGAGCAGCTGAGAATACTAAAACCCCGTGTAGTAGTTAATGTTGCTGGGCCATTTCAAAATTGTGATTACACAGTAGCTCTAGCATGTATTAAAGAGAATATACATTACATTGATCTTGCAGAGGGTAGAGATTTTGTCAATGAGATAGTCTCGCTTCATAGCCAGGCAATAAAAAGCGATGTGCTGGTTGTGAGCGGCGCCAGTACAGTTCCAGGGTTGTCATCCGCAGTCCTTGAACATTATAAAAGTCAATTTTTAAAAATTGACTCTTTGATTTATGGGATCAGCCCTGGTCAACAGACTTCGCTAGGGCTTGCAACAGTTAAGTCTATATTATGTTATGTCGGCAAGCCCCTCAAACGGTGCTATAACGATGAAAAAATAAGATATGGTTGGCAAGATTTATATAGACAAGAATATCCTATATTGGGTAAAAGGTGGATGGCAAATTGTGACATCCCTGATTTTGATATTTTTTCAAATAGATATGGTATTGAATTTTTGCGGTTTTCTGCGGGAGTTGAGAGCCATGTTGTTCATTTGGGTATATGGTTTTTATCGTATTTAGTGCGTATTGGATTACTGATTAATCTTCCTAAATATGCAAATTTTCTCTTTAATTGTAGCAAATTGTTTCAAATATTTGGTACGCAAAATGGTGGTATGCATATGTTGCTGCAAGGCAAGGATTTAGCTGGGAAACCGAAAGAACTCAGGTGGTTCATTATAGCTGAAAAAGGTGATGGACCACAAATACCTTGCACACCTGCAATTATATTGGCAAAAAAATTAATCAATGAAACAGTAGTTGAAAAAGGTGCAATGCCATGTGTTGGACTTATCACGTTAGAAGAATATCTTGAACAATTAAAAGATTTTTCTATCAAGGAGATAGTAACATAAAGTTTACAACGCTCGAACTTTTTTGGCGTGAATTTTCAAATCCAATAACCCCACTCTAAACCCCAGTATTCATAGGCTTTAGCGCGTTTTAGTCGTCCGACACATACGTACCTAGAGAATCGCAAAATCACCGATTACACCCCAAAGCCTGAAGTGCCCCCCAATGTATCAGACTAAAATCGACTCAAAAAGAGAGACAGTTTTGTAGCGCCACCTCTTATATTTCATTATATACAAAATATTGAGCATATTTGAATAGCTATATCCGACAAAATTCTTGCTTAATTGTTACGATAAAATCATGCAAAATCTTCTATACTATATTTAAGCTATCATTTTTTTCTAATTTCATTATAATCTATACGATAAAATCATGCAGGTCACTAAATGGGCGTGCAGAATTTATGATTGATAAAGACATAGGATTGTAGGCAAATAATAGTCTATAAGAGTCGATTGACGATTTGTGAATATAGTTAATCATAAAGTATAGTAAAAATTACATGGAGAAATATAATGTCAAAAAAAATATTAATTGATGCGTTTTACCCAGAAGAGACAAAATTTGTTTTATTAGATGATAAGGGAAAATTAGAAGAATTTTTTTATCAAAATTCTCGTAAAAAATTAATTAAGGGTAATATTTATTTAGGCAAGGTAAATAGAATAGAGCCATCTTTACAAGCAGCATTTATAGATTATGGAAGCGATAGAAAAGGATTTTTATCCTTCGAAATGATCCACCCTAAATATTATCAAATACCAGTTGCTGATAAAGAGCAATTACTTAATAAGATAAAAGATGCTGAAGTAGCAGATGATGATATTTCACAATCTTTTGAATCGAGCAACAAAACTGTAAAAAACTTATTCAATAATGAGCTTTACAATAGCTATAAAATACAAGAAGTAATAAAAAAAGATCAGATAATTTTAGTACAGGTTGAGAAAGAGGAGAGAGGCAATAAAGGAGCGTTTTTAACTACTTATATTTCATTATCTGGTAGATATTGTGTATTTTCCCCTAATTCATTCAAAAATAACCTAGGTATTTCCAGAAAACTAGATGATACTGAAGAAAGAGAAAGATTAAAATCCATTTCTGAGGAATTATTAGAAAATCATACGGAATCAAGTTTAATACTCAGAACTGCCTCTGCATATAGGACGAAAGCGGAAATTAAAAGAGATTTTCAATATTTAAATAGAACTTGGGAAAAAATAAAAAGTTCTGCAGTTTCTTCTTATGCTCCATCCTTAGTATATGAAGAGGGAGATTTGCTTATTAATGGAGTAAAAGAGCATTATACGAGTGAAGTTGAAAAAATCATAGTTTCGGGCAATGATGCATATGAAAAAGTAAAAGAATTTTTAAATATCTTTATTCCAAGAAATACTCAAAAATTAGAAGAATACACAAGCGCATCTCCAATATTATACGAGCATAATATAGAGGAGCAATTGCACGAGCTTTATTCTAATACAGTGAAGTTAAAATCAGGTGGGTATTTGGTGATAAATACCACTGAGGCACTTATATCGATTGATGTTAATTCAGGCACTTATACAGAAGAATACAGTATAGAAAACACTGCTCTAAACATTAATCTAGAAGCAACACTAGAAATAGCTAAGCAAGTTAAATTCAGAGGATTGTCAGGATTGATAGTAATAGATTTTATCGATATGCTTGATTTGCAAAATAAAAAGCTAGTGGAAAGGCAGTTAAAAAAAGCATTTTGGCAAGATAAAGTTAAGGTGCAAATAGGCAGAATTAGTGAATTTGGTCTATTGGAAATGTCTAGGCAAAGAATTGGAAGAAGCTTTATTGAGGCAAATTCTAAAGTATGTCCAACTTGCTCAGGAAAGGGGAAAGTGACTATGAATAGTGCAATAGCTACGTTATTAATTGGCAAGCTTAAGTTTCTACTTTGTAAGAAAAAAGCACGAGTGGCAAATGTGATTGCTACTACTGATGTCATTGTATATTTGATGAATCACTTTAAGAGTGAATTAAGTGCCATAGAAAAGGCTTATGATATGCAGATTAATTTGCATATTGATGATATAATATCTGCAGAGGATTATAAAATTGTTCTGCATAAATTTTCTAATGTACCTGCATTAAAAAATAGGAGATATGTAATGCCAGAGAATTTTGCAACTAGTGAGCAAGATGATACAAAATCAGAAAATGGTAATGAAATGCATCTTAATGCATCTGAAGATAAAGGAGCTTCAGAAAACAAAGTGAAGAATAACACTGAGAATAAAAGAGGATTTAAAAGGTATAATAAGGAGCATTTTAATAAGAGGAAAAAACCAGAAAGCAAAATGCACGAAGATAATAAACAAGTTAAAAAAGGCACCTCAATTCTGAAAAAAATGTGGTTAAAAATAAAGTCGTAAAGTGGAAAATAATATAAAAAATAAGTACGATAGCAGTTGGTATCTTATTAAGAGGTTGTTTACGTATTATATACGTCCATTAAAGCGAAAATTGAGTTTAGCATTGTTGTGCATGATAATCACTGCATGCACAACCGCAGTGAGCGCTTGGATTATTCAACCAGCACTAGATTATATATTCGTGGATAAAAATTATAGTATGCTGTACATTATCCCTCTTGCAATAATTGCTAACTCTATAATTAATGGGATAGCATCATTTTATGAGTCTGTTATTATGAAACGGGCCGGGCAACAGATAGTTTCCAACATTCAAATGGAATTATATGAACATCTGATTCATGCAGATTTAAAATTTTTGACTAAATATCCATCAGGTAATCTTATTTCCAGATTTACTAATGATATCAATGTCCTCAAAAACACCACTTCAGAAATATTTACAGGAGTAATAAAAGAATTTTTTACTCTAATTGCTTTAGTTGGCCTGATGTTTTATCAAAGTTTCAGCTTAACTTTAGTTATTATTGTGATATTTCCTCTGGCTTTTTATCCTGTTGTTAAATTGGGGAAAAGGATGCGAAAAATTTCAAAAAACATGCAAGAAAAACTTGGTGATTTTACGGTAAGACTAGATGAAACGTTTCAAAATATTAAGGTCATCAAATCCTATTGCAGAGAGGATTATGAAATTAGTAGAGCTAAAGCAATTATTGATAAATTTTTATCAATTTATAAAAAAGCAGCATATGTTGAATCAGCATCGTCACCGATAATGGAAATTCTCGGTGGTTTAGCAGTAGCATCAGTTATTTTTTATGGGGGATTGCAGGCTATAAAAGGTGAAACTACTTCAGGTGCATTTGTGTCATTTATTGCTGCATTGCTTTTGGCATATAAACCTTTAAAGTCCCTATCAAAACTTAATACTATAATGCAAGAAGGTTTAACCGCCTCAAAAAGACTATTCTTAATGCTTGATGTAGAGCCAGAGGTAAAAATTGAAGAAAATCAAACTGTTACAAAGTTAAATCAATTTGATATGAAGTTTAAGAATGTATTTTTTTCTTACAAAGATAATCAAAATATTTTAAATGGTATTAATATTGATATTAAACAAGGTCAGACTATTGCATTAGTTGGTGGTTCTGGAGTTGGTAAAACTACTGTTTTAAATTTACTACAAAGATTATATGATGTGGATTTGGGAGATATTTTTATAGGTGGAATAAACATAAAGGATATAAAATTGGATGTTTTAAGAAAAAATATAGCCTTCGTAAGTCAAGATATTAATCTCTTCGATGATACTATTATGGAAAATATAAGGTATGGGAAGCTAGATGCTTCAGATGAGGAAATTTTAGATGCCTCAATGGTTGCTGCAGCTCATGAATTTATAATGGAATTACCTAATCAGTATAATACACATATTGGGCAAAATGGAGTTAAACTTTCAGGTGGACAAAAGCAAAGGCTTGCAATAGCAAGAGCTGTGTTAAAAAATGCTCCTATTTTATTACTTGATGAAGCAACAAGTGCTCTTGATTCAATTTCAGAAAAAAAGGTCCAGATGGCGCTTGATTATTTAAAAAAAGGTAAAACTACTATTGTTATCGCTCACAGACTCTCAACAATAGAGACTGCTGATAATATATTTGTATTGTCAGATGGTAAAATTGATGAATCTGGTTGTCATAACGACCTGATTTTAAATGCAGGAGAATATTCTAGGCTATATGAGCAATATAAATCTAATACTGCAATTAGCTAAACATGTTAACTTGTAGTAATATTACAGTTAGTAAAAATAATAAATTACTTTTCTCGAATTTAGGATTTACCATTTTTAATGGCTCAGTTTTAATCATAAAGGGAAGAAACGGAATCGGAAAAACAAGCTTGCTCAAGGTAATTGCTAATCTAATGCCTAAAAATACTGGGGATATTTTTTATAACTCTATAAACGTGAAGCTGTCCCTAAAAGAATTTTACGAGTTACTTTTTTATGTTGGGAAAGCGGATATATTAGATGAGGATCAGACAGTACTGAAAAATCTTGAATTTTGGGGTAAGCTATATGATCGAGAAATCAATATATTAGCTGCAATAAGAACATTTTCTCTAGAGCCATATGTTAATTTTGATGTTTATAAATTGTCTCAAGGCTATAAACAAAGACTGCTATTAGCTAGATTATTATTATGTAATGCAAAAATTTGGTTGCTTGATGAACCATATAACAGTTTAGATAGCCAGGGCAAAAACATATTGACCAATTTAATTAAGGCTAGGTGCATGCAAAAGGGAATTGTCATAATTACTAATCATGATCAAAATATAAAAGTAGAAAATTCTTCTGAAATAAATTTAGAGGACTTTTGCGATGAATAAAAATGTTGGGCTAAATGCATTAGTCATATATAAGGTTTTTTTGGCAATTTTATTCAGACAATGGAGTATTTTTATTAAAAATAAGGCCTTCATTATTATCAGCATTTTTTTATTTCTTTCTTCTATTGCCATTTTGAGATTTTTACAAGGAAGTAGTATTAGTGCCGAAACATTTAAAATAATTGAAATATTATTTATTATTTATTCAATAACATTATCTTCAGATTTAATTATTGTAGAGGACTATAAGAAGGGATTGTTCGAACAATTTTTACTAACAGGTGTAATACTTGAATTTTTTTTGTTAGCTAAAATTATTGCCTCTTTTGTAATGTATGGATTACTATACGTGCCTGTAATGATAATAATGGATTTTTTCATTTATAGTCATAGAGCAGATAACATTGCGTATTTATTATTGGTGAAGCTACTGATAGTATTTAACATTACTATTAATGCCCTTATGTCGTCATCTTTTCTTTTAAGCTTTAAAAAAAGAATATCTCAGATATTGATTTCTGTGTTTATAAACATCCCAACAATCATTATAAGCTCATTATGTTATATTTCAAATGACCAATTTTACTCTTTACTATTAATAAGTATATTTTTGCTAACTACGCCGTTATTTATATTGCTATCAAGTTACGTAATTAAAATTTCCATAGAAGAAGATAATTAAAGCGTATCATAAGCTGTTATTGCCATTTTTTAATATATCGCGCGCTATTTGTAGTTTTTTTATCTCCTTCTTTAAAATCCTTTTTTCCTTATCTATAGCATTCATGTTGCCATTCCCTGGAAAGGCTATACATGGTGACGATGTTTCTTATTTGTTTTTATTTTATCAGTGTTGCTTAACTTTCACTCTTGTTTTTGGAGCTCAGTTCACCATAACCTTTCACTGCAAGCATTATCAGCATCTACCTTTACCAGTCTGACTTATCTTAATTTTATAATGAGCCAATGTTTCCACCCAAAATTCACTGATAAATTGGCTGCCTTGGTCGCTATTGACTATTTTTGGAACTCCATATTTTAATGTGGCATCTTTTAAAGCGGATTTGTAAAAGGATTTAATAACAAAGCAAAGGTATTAAAAAGGCGATGCTACGGTATAGCAAATATTCAACATTTGTTCCAAAGATTAGTTCTAGATTTTTCTGGTTATAATCTATGTTTAAATAATTCAAATTTTCAAATTGTGTAACTTTAACAAAATTTATCAAAGAGCCTATTTTTTATACAAAAGCTTTATAATTGGAAAATCTATTTTGAAGGTCTCAACTGAAAAACTTTGCCTTTATTTTTTGATTGCTATCTTAATGTTTGCCGTGCTTATTTTTATCTTTTAGAAAGCTTGTAGTTCTCTTGGTCATTAAGTGTTTTTATTTAACTGATTATATAACCAATCAGTAAATTTTTTTGAAGAATTTGACGCACTAATTTCAATAATACATGGGGTATCATAACTGTGTAACTCTATAACTCTATTTTTTATTTTTTGAAAATGTCCCGATAGTGTTTTTAATATAAGGATTACTTCATCCTCTTCGTGAAATTTGTTTTCATATTCAAATACAGAGATGACATTATCAATAATATTAGCGCAAGAGATAAGTTTTTCCTGAACTAAAGTTTTTGCAATTATTTTGGCTTCTATTTTATTAGGACATGTAACGTATATAAGACTTACTTTATCCATTAGCTAAATTACTTTCATTGTTATACAAAAATTGGCTTAGATAACATGCTTTGCTAAAAGTGCTTATAATTTGGTGATCCCGACAGGATTCGAACCTGTGACCTACTGATTAAAAGTCAGTTGCTCTACCAACTGAGCTACGGGACCATTAGTACCTTGGAAGTTATATCATATTGAGCATACTAAAACAAAACTTTTTTACTCAATAGCTAAATAAATTTATCCGACTATTTCGGACTCACTAAAGAAGAATGCAATTTCATCTTTTGCACTTTCAATAGAATCAGAGCCATGTGCTGAATTGGCTTCAATGTTTTCAGCGAAATCTTTTCTAATACTACCTTTCACAGCTTCTTCAGGATTAGTAGCTCCCATAATTTCTCTATTTTTGGCTACAGCATTTTTTCCCTCAAGAACTTGAACTACTACAGGTCCAGATATCATAAAGCTAACTAGGCTATTAAAAAAAGATCTATCTTTGTGTGCATGGTAGAATAACATTGCTTGCTCTTCTGTCAATTTAATTCTTTTTTGAGCCACAATCCTCAAACCATGTCCCTCAAATCTACTGTTTATCGCTCCGGTTAAATTTCTTCTAGTTGCATCTGGCTTTATTATACTAAGTGTTCTTTCCATTTTATTATTATGCTAATTTGTTTCCAATAGGAGTTCTTTTAATACACGGTTCATGACCATTTGTATACATTTTTTTACTTGAAGCACAAGGACTTTTTATATCATAGACTGATGGATCTTTTGCTTTGCACCCTATGAGACTTACAAATAATAGAGAAAAAATAACTACTTTTTTCATAATCAATATCTAGTTTTGTTGATATAATGATCTTGGTGAGCCTAAAATGTTGTACCCAGCGTCTACAAATATAATTTCACCAGTGATACTTGACGATAGGTCACTTAATAGAAATGCGGCTGTATTTCCTACGTCATAAATCGTTACATTCCTTTTGAGGGGAGAATTTTCTTCATTAAATTTTAGCATACTTCTAAAATCACCAATGCCTGATGCGGCTAATGTTTTAATCGGTCCTGCTGATATTGCGTTTACCCGTATATTCAATTCACCTAAATCTGCAGCTATATACTTAACACTTGATTCAAGTGCAGCTTTTGCAATACCCATCACATTGTAATTCGGAATAACCTTTTCGGCACCATAGTAAGTTAATGTAAGAATACTACCACCAGGCTTTAATATTTCTGCAGCTTTTTTCGATGTATAAACAAAAGAGTAGCAGGAAATGTCCAATGTATTTAAAAAATTACTTCTTGAGGTATCCACATACCGACCTTGAAGTTCGTTTTTATCAGAGAAGGCTATTGCATGTACAAAAAAATCAATTTTACCATAGTGCGCCTTTATCAATTCAAATGCTTTATCAATAGATGCTTCGTCACTTATATCACATTCTATCAGTAAATCAGATTTCAGTTCCTCAGCAAGAGGTTTGACTCTTTTTGCAAATATTTCATTTTGATAACTAATTGCGAATTTGGCACCGTAATTATTACAAACTTTCGCGATACCCCACGAAATGGACTTATCATTTGCCAAGCCCATTATCAAGCCAACTTTACCTGATAACATTTGATTTAAATCACTCATATTGTATATCACTATTTAATTGTATCTTTATTTAACTATTTCCCAAGAACCATCAGATCTTCTGCATGCAGTACCAAAACCTCTTTCAGCTTTGTCACCAATTTTTATCTCCTGAGTGTATTCTCTGCAATTTTGTCCATCGCTATTTACAAAAGTGTTAGTGGGCTTTACGTATCCAGAAGCATTAGTATCAGGATTTTTCCATGTTGATGCATTACCTGATTTGTTATATTCCAAAGCGCTAACTTGGCTTTTTTGCTGTAATTCTAAATCCCTTCGATCTAAGCTCTTTCCTAATTCACTTCCAGCCATAGAGCCAACGATTGCGCCTGCAGCAATAGCAACACTTTTGCCACTTCCTCCCCCAACGGCCGATCCTACTAAAGCTCCTGCTATACCCCCTCCAATCGCTCCCATTTTTGACTTACTCACTTTTCCAGCTTCATTTGTAAAACATCCTGTTAGCAAAAAGACCAGAAATAACAATGCAACAATAAACTTAGACATCTAATTAGTTATTATATAGTTGACTAAGAAATCATAATATTAATACATTGAAATGCAAGCTTTTATAACTATATCTACAGTATAAAACCTTAATTTATTAATCTGGTATTTAATGAATCTCCCAAATTTAAGTGTATACATGGTCTCAGATTCTTCAGGAGAAACAGTTATTGCTGTAACAAAAGCTGTTATTTCTCAATTTGACAATATTGAGGTGCAAGAATATATGTGGCCATTGGTAAGATCGAAGGAGCAAATAGATGAAATTGCCACTGCGCTACAAAAAAATCCGGGAATTGTCATATACACAATACTTAATAAAGAATTAAGAGAGCATTTAAAATTAAAATGTAGCGAATTAAACGTAAAATGCTTTTCCCCAATTGCAAATATAATTTCCGAAATATGCTCGTATTGTGGTGTTCTTACGTCCAAAAAAACTCCAGAAAAAGAAATATTATCTGATATAAATTATTTTAAGAAAATTGAAGCTATTAATTTTACAGTGAATCATGATGATGGGCAACAAAGTAAAGACTTTAATAATGCTGACATCCTTTTGACTGGTGTTTCTAGGACATCAAAATCACCAACTTCATTATATTTAGCGCAAAGAGGTTACAAAGTTGCAAATTGGCCAATTATCAATGGTGTTGATTATGATTTTTCTTTAATCGATAAACCTTTGGTAGTAGGACTAACAATAGGTATTGAACGATTGATTCAAATCAGGCAATGTAGGTTAATGGGACAAGATTTAAAAAATTTCAAAAATGATTATACTGATGCAACTAGCATTAAAGATGAAATTAAATACGCCAATAGAATTTTTAATAAAAACAATTTCCCTATTGTAGATGTTACATCAAAAGCTATTGAAGAAATATCAGCTGAAATAATTAACTTATATTTTGCAAAAAAAGGCGAACATTTAATAACTATTTAATTTGGATTATTAGTATAAATTTGATGATTAATAGTTCATATTATGTTAGAAATTATAGTTTAAAACAACACATAAACTTAAATATATAACTTTGTCATGAAAGATTTTAAAAGTAACTTCAGCAGTAATTTAATGAAGTGGGTGGGCATTATTTTTTTAATTATAATTGCATACAGCCTCGTAGATGTGGCTAATATATCAAACAAAAAGTTAATTTTCTCTGATTTTATGGATAAAATATCAAATGGAGAGATTAAAGAAGTGAGTATAAAGGGCAGTGATGTTGAAGGAAAGCTTGCTAATGGTGAAAGCTTTGCAACATTATCGCCGAGATTTTATCCGCAACTTATTGATGATTTGAGAGCTCAAAATGTAAAAATAAACATTGTTCCTATAGAATCAACTATGGGCAGCATACTAGGTATAGTTTTTTCATGGCTACCTATGATTGTTTTAATAGGAATATGGGTATATTACTTGAAAAATATGCAAGGTGCAGGTGGAAAAGCTATGGGATTTGGAAAATCAAAAGCTAAGTTAATGCAGGATCAAAATAAAAAAGTTACATTTGCCGATGTAGCAGGAATTGATGAGGCTAAAGAGGAGCTGAAAGAGGTGGTTGATTTTTTAAAAAATCCTGCAAAATTCGATAAATTGGGCGGTAAAATTCCAAAGGGCTGTCTACTTATAGGGGCGCCAGGAACTGGTAAAACCTTACTTGCAAGGGCAGTGGCGGGAGAAGCGGGGGTTCCGTTTTTTACAATTTCAGGCTCAGATTTTGTTGAAATGTTTGTTGGTGTTGGGGCAAGTAGAGTAAGAGATATGTTTATGCAAGCTAAAAAACATGCGCCTTGTATAGTATTCATTGATGAGATTGATGCAGTTGGTCGTCACAGAGGCTCGGGACATGGTGGAGGTAATGACGAACGTGAGCAAACTTTAAATCAATTGTTGGTAGAAATGGATGGTTTTGCTGATAATCAAGGTATAATTGTTGTTGCTGCAACTAATAGACCTGATGTATTAGATTCGGCATTACTCAGACCTGGAAGGTTTGATAGACAAATTAATGTACCACTTCCGGACATCAAGGGCAGAGAGCAAATATTACAAGTGCATATTAAAAAAGTTCCAATAGCTCCTGATATTGATGTTAAGGTAATAGCTCGTGGGACACCTGGTTTTTCTGGGGCAGATCTTGCAAATTTAATCAATGAGGCAACGCTTGCAGCTGCTAAATTAAATAGGGAAGTAGTGACCATGCAAGAATTAGAGCATGCTAAAGACAAAGTAATGATGGGTGCAGAAAGAAGGTCTATGGTAATGTCTGAAAAAGAAAAGGAAAATACTGCATATCATGAGGCTGGTCATGCGTTAGTAGGGCTGTATTTACCTGAATCTGACCCTATTCATAAGGCAACTATAATTCCTAGAGGACGAGCTTTAGGAATGGTTATGCAACTTCCAGAGGGAGATAGGATATCATATAGTAGGCAATGGCTTGAAACCAAGTTAGCAATTCTAATGGGGGGAAGGGTTGCAGAAGAAATCATCTTTGGAAAAGAAAAAAGCACTACTGGAGCATCAAATGATATTAAAGTTGCTACAAGCATGGCAAAAAATATGGTTACAAAATGGGGATTTAGTGAAAAAATTGGCCCTATAATGGTTGGCGAAGACAGAGAAGATGCAATGATGGGGTTTGGAATGGAGAAGTCTCATAATATATCTGGTAAGTTGGCTGAAACAGTCGATAAAGAAGTTGATAAATTGATAAGAGGCAGTTATAAAATTGCAAAAGACATCATTATAAAACATAGAAAGAAACTTGAGATTTTAGCAAAAGCATTGATAGAGTATGAAACTATTACTGGAGATGAGATTAAGGATTTAATGTCTGGAAAGAAAATACGAAATAATAATGAAAAATCAGAAACGGATGGCAAAAATTATCCAACCTCATCTGTGCCCAATAGTTATTGATAACTGGGAATATTAATATATTGCGTATTAAAAGCTATTTTGTAAAATTTATGCATAGCGCACTGCACCACTCTTGATTTAAGTCTTTATTAGCAATGGAAGTTTTTGTCTGCAAAAGTGAAGCTACATTATACTTTTAAATTTTCTTTAATTCTTGCTGCAGCCTCAATTATCTCTTCCATGGTTGGAACTAGAGCAAATCTAACAAAATTTTGCCCAGGATTTATCCCATCTGCTTCATCAGAAATTAACTGACCAGGAGTAACAATAATTCCCAATTCTATGAGAGTGTTAGAAAATTTTATACTATTTTGCCCTTTTGGTGTTTTTTGCCACACATAAAATGTTGAATCACCTTTTGGGGTTTCTAGCCCACAATAGGTAAGGGCTTCTATCATTATATAACGCTTTTTCTTATACTCCTCTCTCATTTTTAGCACCTCCACCTGATCGTTCAGTGCAAGCGTTGCTACATCTTGTATAAAGGTCGGAGTACCAGAATCAATGTTTGTTTTTACTTTTTTAAACCCAGAAATAATACGTTCATCTCCAGCCACAAATCCTACCCTATAACCAGTCATATTACTGCGTTTTGAAAGCGAATAAAACGCTATTACACCCGTTTTTTGAATTTCTAATATACTTGTGGGTTTCTCTCCGAAATAAATATCATTATAGCATCCTTCATCAGCTGCAATTATTACGTTGAAATGCTTGGCCCAAGAAACTAAAACTTGCAACCATTCTCTAGGAGCAGAAGCTCCTGTAGGTGAATTTGGATAATTTGTCCATATTATTTTAGCTTTGTGCGCAATGTTGTCTGGTATTAATGCAAAATCCATTAAAAAATTATTTTTTTCGAGCAAGGGAGTAAAATGCACTTTGCCCTTTCTAAATTTTGTTCCTGTTTTATAAACTGGATACCCAGGAGTGGGGCAAATTACTATATCGCCTGGATTTATAAATCCTGTTGGAAAGTTAAAAATTGCCTCTTTTGAGCCGATAGTTGACGAAATTTCTGTCTCCGGATTAAGATCTACACCATATTCCCTTTTCATGTAATTTGCGCAAGCTTTTCTGTAGCTTATATCACCAATATAACTTGGGTAACCTGAAGTGGCCCTGTTCCTAGCAAATTTTGAAAGATTATCAATAATAAAATCTGGAGTGGGACTTTTAGGATCTCCAACTCCAAAATCTATAACTTTAATACCCTTTTCTTTTAGATCAGCTACTTTTTTATAGATTTCCGAAAAAGGATATTCTCCTATTTCATTTATTACTTTTGAGTATATAATATCCATAACTAACTATTATTTTAATATTTTTTCAATAAAATCTTTAGCAAAATCACCACTTGAAATTCTAGCAACGTTACCAGTTAAAAATAATTCTTCGTCAACTATTTCAACTTTGACATTACCACCTTTCATATGGACTATAATATTTTTATCTACAAAACCAAGCTTATGTGCAACACAACTTGCTGCAGAGCTACTTGTGCCAGATGCTAAAGTATAGCCTGCACCTCTTTCCCAAATTTCTATTTTAATGTTGGCTCTGTCCAAAATTTGAACAAATTGTACATTTGTTTTGTTCGGAAATAACTCATGATTTTCTAACAACGGGCCTAATCTTTTCGCTAAATCCTCAGTAACATTTTTTTTAAATAGCACACAGTGAGGATTACCAATATTTACACAACTAATTGACTCTTTTTCACCGAGTAAGATAATTTCGTGATTAAGTACTTCTTTAGAGGCAAGATTCATTGGTATTTTTTCACTTAAAAATGAATATTCACCCATAGCTACCTTAATTAGATTAGATTTTAAATCAAGGATATCAATTCCCACCATCCCACCTTTAGTGGATAACTCAAATTGATTTTCTTTAATATATTCTTGATCGTGAACATACAGGGCAAATATTCGTATACCATTGCCACTTTTTTCTGCTTCTGAGCCATCAGGGTTGAAAATTTGAAAAGAAATTTTACCATTTTTAATTATTGGGCCAAACAAAATGCCATCCGATCCTATTCCATAATTTCTATGACATATTAGTCTTATATTCTCTTCATTTAATTTTAAATTGAAGTTCAATTTATTAGGATCAATTACAATATAATCATTGCCGAGTCCATGATATTTATAAAAATCAGCCACTGATTTCATTATAAATTTTAATTAATTTTTGTTTATCATCACCACCTAATTGGCATAGAGGCAATCTAAATTCTTCCTTAATCTTACCCATGTGTGCAAGTATTGTTTTTACAGGAATAGGGTTACTTGATATAGACAGAAGCGCTTTCATAAAATTATACAATTTATAATGACTTTGTTTGGCGGCTTCAAAATTTTTAGTAAAACATTGCCAAACAATATTTTTCATCTCTCTTGGAAAAATATTAGATATTACTGATACAATTCCGTGTCCACCTAAAGACATTATAGGGTATGTTAAAGCATCGTCTCCTGATAATACAAAGAAATCATTATCAACTTGATTAATCACATCCATTATCTGAGATAAATCACCACTTGCTTCTTTTACACCAATTATGTTTTTATGCTGAGATAACCGCAACAACGTTTCTATTTCAAGATTAACCGCAGTTCTACCTTTGGTATTATATAAAATCATCGGAATATCTATTGAATCAGCTATTTGTTTGAAGTGCCTATATAAACCTTCTTGCGGAGGTTTGTTATAATAAGGGTTTACAGAAAGTATTGCATCAGCTCCAAGATTTTGCGCTTGCTTGCTTTTTTTTATTGCTAATTCAGTATTATTACTTCCAGCACCTACAATAATTTTTATTGTTTTTTTTGAAATTTTAACTGCAAGACTTATAATTTTTTCTGCTTCAATGTCATTAATTACTGCGCTTTCACCAGTGGTTCCTAGAATAACCAATCCATCAACTTTTGCTTGAATTTGCTCATCTATTAGCTTTTCAAGAGCTCTGTAATCAACTGATTTATCTTCATTAAACGGCGTGACTAATGCAGTATACAATCCAGAATAATTGCTAGGCATTTAATAATTCCTCAATATAACTTTCAATAGTATAAAATCCCTTTTTATTTTTTATCCATTTAGCACAATTTAATGCTCCTTTTGCAAAAGAACTTCTTCCTTTGGAATCATGAGAGATTTTTATAAAATCCTCATGGCTATCAAATATAACCTCATGCTTGCCAATAACACTACCACATCTTGAAGAACTAAAATGAATCTCATCAGGTTTCATTTCTCTATCAACCCTTTCAGTAATGATCTGTTTTTTACGTGTGATATTATCAATTATTATTTGTGCAGTTGTAAGTGCAGTCCCTGAAGGAGAATCCTTCTTTTTATTATGGTGAATCTCGTGTCCCATGACGTCATACTCATCAAATTTGTCCATTACTAGAGAAGCTTTCTTTATAATCTCCCAAAATATGTTAACTCCAATGGCAAAATTGGATGCATAAATGAATCCAATATTATTATCAGTTATCAACTTTTGAACTTTTTGAATGTCACTATACCATCCAGTGGTACCACATACTATATGAGTTCCTTTTGAGGAGATGATCTCAATATTTTCTAAACATGCTGATGGCTCAGTAAATTCTATAGCAACTTCGTCTTTTTCAAAATTATATGACAATAATTCATGTTTGCTATTAATTATCTTAGATATTGGAATTTGTAATTTTACGGCCTCTTTTTCAATCATTTGGCCCATTTTTCCATAACCTATAATTGCTATTTTCATGTGCATTTTCTAATTTAATCACGAAAGGGTAACCTTTTTCTCCTTGTAATGTCAAGGATATTAAGTTAAGTTTTATTGCAAATTTATCGTCTATTCTTCTACTTTAGGTGAATTAAACTAACAATCGCAACTTTTAACATAAATATGATAATATATATTTTCTAATTTTTCTTTGTTTTTATTTTATCAAAGTTGCTTAACTTTTACTCTTGTTTTTTTGAAAGAGCGCTTCATTATAGCAAAAAATACACTCAAATGCTCATTATGTCTTTGGATTTAACATTTAATATTCCGTCAATTTTGTTTATAAAATCATCTGTAATTTTTTGAATTTCTTGAGAATAAAGCTTAAATTCATCTTCAGAAATTAACTTATCCTTTTCTTGTTTTTTAAATTCATCAATACCACCTCTTCTAATATTTCTGATGGCTACTTTGGCCTGTTCACTATATTCACCAGCCTTTTTAACAAGCTCTCTTCTTCTTTCTTCATTAAGATTAGGTATATGCAATCTTATAACTTGACCTTCGGCATTAGGAGTAAGACCTAAACCTGAATTCAAAATTGCCTTTTCTGCACTAGAAACTAATCCCTTATCCCATATTTGAATCGATAGTGTTTTTGCGTCTGGCGCACTAATGCTACCAATTTGATTAAGAAACATATCGCTTCCATAAGCATCAACTTTAATGGGGTCAAGTAAAGCAGTTGAAGCTCTACCAGTCCTCAATCCACTTAATGAGTGATTTAAAGAAGAAATTGTTCCATCCATTTTATTTTTTAAATTTTTTAAAATTTCTGAATCCTTATTCATAATATTCTTATTTTATAGTTGTAAAATCGCCATTATTTTGTAAAACCCTTGCAAATTCACCCTTTTTCCCAATATTAAAAATCCTAATAGGCATTTCATTATCGTGCGCTAGTGTAATTGCAGTTGTATCCATTACGGATATGTTATTTTTAATCACTTCGTCATGAGTTAGTTCTTTGTATTTCACTGCTTTGCTATTTTTTTTAGGATCCTCAGAGTATACACCATCAACTTGAGTGCCTTTCAAAATAAGTGAGCAATTCATTTCAATGGCTCTTAAAACGCCACCTGTATCAGTAGTAAAAAAAGGATTTCCTGTCCCTGCTGCAAAAATTACAATTCGCCCTTTTTCTAAATGCCTAATTGCCTTTCTTCTGATATATTGCTCTACTATCGTTATAATAGGTATTGCAGAGACTACTCTAGTATATAAACTTTTGCTTTCTAATTTACTTTGTAGGGCTATAGCATTGATTACTGTTGCTAACATTCCCATATAATCTGCAGTAGCTCTTTCAATTCCAACTTCTGCTACTGTTACTCCCCTGCATATATTACCTCCACCAACTACTAAGCAAATCTCATATCCTAAATCATACACTTCTTTTATATCTTCACAAATTTGGTCTATCATACTATTGTCGTGACCAAATTTTTCTTTCCCCATCAATGCTTCACCAGAAATTTTCAAAAGTATTCGGTTTTGTTTTTTCATGCTATTGATATTAATTATTCACCAATTTCATACCTTATATATCCTGAAACACTAAAATTGCAATTATTTTTAGATTTTAATTCTTCTACTACTTTTTTAATTTTTGTTTTTCCATCAATAACAAATGGTTGTTCTAGTAACACGATTTCTTCAAGGAATTTTCTGATTCTTCCTTCTATCATTTTTTCAACAACATCAATCGGCTTACCACTTTCCAAAGCTTGATCTCGAAGAATATTTTTTTCTTTCTCAACAATGCTTTGATCAAGACTTTCAACATTCAAAGCCATAGGCTTGGATGCGGCAATATGCATTGCAAGTTGCCCACCAAATTCTTCTATCTCATTATTAATATCACCTTCTAAAGCAACTATAACGCCAATTTTACCAATATTATCTGATAATTTATTATGTAAATATGGTATTATTTTTCCTTTGTGTACATTAATTTTACTGATTTTTTTCAATATAATATTTTCTCCAATAACAGAAATATGTTCTGCTATTAACTCATTGATAGGGGTTGCGTCATGTTTACCAGATTCTAAAAATTTATGTAAATCACTTCCTTCAAATTTATGTGCGCTTTTTACCACCATGTCTGCAAGGCTTAAAAATTTATCATTTTTTCCAACAAAATCTGTTTCAGAACTTAGCTCAATGATGGTGGCATTATTCCCATCAATGTGCATCGCTATTACCCCTTCACTGGTATCTCTCCCAGCTTTTTTACTGGCAGAAGCAAGCCCTTTTTTTCTAAGCCACGTAACGGCTTCTTCTATGTTAGAATTATTTTCCTCTAGAGCCTTTTTGCAATCCAGCATTCCAGCTCCAGTTTTATTACGTAACTCTTTTATTTGATTCGTATCTATAGACATGCTTAAATTTACCTATTTTTTATGATTATCTTTATCTTTTTTATCGGATATTTTACTATTCCTTTTTCCTTCTTTTTTTTCGCTGTCCATATTTGGTAATTTTTCTAAATTCACTCCTTGTGAGGATAAACTATTTTCAATACCTGCTAATATTGCATCTGCAACCAAATTACAATAAAGCTCTATAGATTTTCTAGAATCATCATTGCCTGGAATCACAAAATCCACTCCCTTGGGGCTAGAATTTGTATCAACTATAGCAATTACAGGTATGTTCAATTTATTAGCTTCATGAACTGCTATAGCATGAGTTTTAACATCTATAACAAACAATATGTCAGGTAGGCCTCCCAAATTTCTGATTCCTCCAATAGCCTTTTCTAATTTTTCCTTTTTTCTCGAAAAATTTAACAATTCCTTCTTAGTATATTTACCTTCTTCAGATTCTAAAACTTCCTCATATTTTTTCAATGTCTTAATAGATGAAGAAACTGTTGACCAATTAGTTAACATTCCCCCTAACCAACGATGATTGACGTAATATTGCCCACACTTTGTTGCCGCATCTTTTACCACATCAGTAGATTGCTTTTTTGTATTAACAAATAATATTCTGCCATTTTTAGATGCTATGCTATATATTACTTGCAATGTATTATAGAGATGGTGAGCTGTTTGCTGCAAATCTATAATATGGATTTTATTTTTAACACCATAAATATATTTGCCCATTTCAGGGTTCCATAGGTTCTTTTTATGCCCAAAGTGAGCACCAACTTCTAACAATGATTTTATACTAAAATTAGGTTTATATGACATTTCAATACTCCTTTTTGGTTATACTAGATGCAGAATAAATCAAAGATGACACCAAAAAATATCTGCATGGTTTTTACTATAGGTGATACTATACATATGTGTGATTAAAATTTCAATATTAAATTTAAATTAAAAATTAAGAATAACTTTTTGTTTGTTTGTGAATTAAAATTACGTATTATTATATTTAACATTATTTATATGGGGGTATAAAAATGACACACAAGCTGATACTAATCGTAGATTCTAAATTTGCTAAAATTTATAGAGCAGAAGGATTGCAATTAAAAAATTTAATTTCGGAGTACACTTCAGACGAACTTGGAGTTAATCATAAAAAACAATCATTAAGGACTGGATTTAAAAAACAAGCTGGTGGAATGGCGCATTTCTTTGATCCTCATAATGAAGCAAAAGACCTAGAGAGATGTGATTTTAGTAAAAAAATAGCTAAGATAGCCAAAGATATCCTGAAGAATGGGGATTTTTCTGAGATTATACTGATTGCTTCTCCAAAAGTATTGAATTTGATGAGAAAATACATGCAAAAAATTGTAAACACTGAGATAAAAGAAATTGCAAAGGATTTAGTTCATTCAAGTGAAGAACAAATTGCGAAAGTAGCTTTTTCATAACCAAATTGAAAATAAATATAAAGGCGTAAATTGACCTGGACGTTTAATTTTTAAAAGGAATTTGACTTAATGGGTGCTTATCGAGCAGTAGCTTTTTCGCCTTAGAATCTGATACTTTAGTATAAATTTGGGTTGACGATATATCGGAATGTCCTAACAATTCTTGTACAATTCTTAAGTTAGCGCCATTATCTAACATATGAGTTGCAAATGAATGTCTAATTTTATGTGGGGAAATGATCGATGAATCAATATTAGACTTTATAGCAATCCCTTTAAGAATTTGACCAAATCTTTGCCTAGAAATATGAATAATTTTTTTATTTTTTGAAATAGATGGAAATACCCAATTTGCCTTTGTTCCAGCAGATAAAAATTTACTTCTAATGTTTAAATAATTTTTCAATGCTTTGCATGCTTTTTGGTTTAATATGACTGCCCTTTCTTTTTGTCCTTTCCCCTTCACTATTAAAAGATTTATTTCTGAATCACTAGAAAAACCTTCTAATGATTTCATTTCTAAGGCAACTAATTCGGAAATTCTCATGCCTGTTGAGTATAATATTTCAAGCATTGCGTAATCTCTTAGACCCTCCTTGGTAACATCATTATATGCTGTTTCTATTAATTGACTCAACATATCTTTGGAAAGTGCTTTTGGAACAGATTCTGGTCTTTTAGGCATAATGATGTTTAGGGTGGGATTTTCTTTAAGTATTCTGTCAGATACCAAAAAAGTGAAAAACTGCCTTAAAGCAGAAATTTTTCTACCTATAGTTTTAGCTCCTAAATTCTTTTTGCTCAATTCTGCTATAAAATTCTTTACTATGAAGGAGGTTACTTTTTCTAGCACTATATGATTTGATTCTAGGTAATCAAACAAATCTTTGATATCTTTTTTGTAGGATGATATTGTATTTTCTGTTGCTCCTCTTTCAGCAATAAGCATTTCGAAGAAATACTCCATATAATTTATCATGTAAGTTTTTTTAGTCATTAGTCATTTATAATGCGGAATATCTCTAATAAAATTAATAAATCAGTGACTTATATTGTTTTATAAAAAATAAGATTTAACTACACGTAAGTCAAAATGAGATATTAATTTATACTAGAATCCTCTACTATCTTTCTCAATAAATATTGCATGTTATGAACAAATATGCAAACTAACATATAATTAATTAATATTTTTACATAATGAAATTACTTATAGTTGAATCTCCTGCAAAAGCAAAAACTTTAGAGAAATATTTGGGTAAAGACTATAAAGTAATTTCTTCATATGGTCATGTAAGGAGTTTGCCATCTGTCAAAGATGCGGTGGAACCAGATAATAATTTTAAAATTACCTATAAAGTGCTTGAAAAGGCAAAAGATACAATAAAAAAACTTTCTGAAAATTTTAAAAAAGCGGATGCTATTTTTCTAGCGACTGACCCCGATAGAGAAGGAGAGGCAATTTCGTGGCATGTTTTAGAGACAATGAAAAGTAAAAAATCTATTAATAAGGGTGTAGAGATAAAAAGAATTGTATTTCATGAAATAACAAAAAATGCTGTCATAAATGCCATAGAAAATCCAAGAAAATTAGATGAGAATTTAGTGCGCGCACAACAGGCGAGGCAGGCACTAGATTATTTAGTTGGATTTACTTTATCTCCTGTTTTATGGAGAAAATTACCGGGTAGTAGATCTGCAGGAAGAGTGCAATCAGTTGCTCTAAAACTACTATGCGAAAGAGAAAATGAAAGAGATAAATTTAAAGAGCAAGAATATTGGTCAATAGATTCTATATTTCAAAATGAGGACAAAGTTAATTTTGATTCTCAACTTCATATCTATGATGATAAAAAAATTGAAAAACTTAGTATAACAAATGAGAAATATGCTAAGGAAATAGTAAAAAATGTTGAAAAGCTGAAATATGCAGTTTCTTCCGTTAAGACTAAGGAGATGAGCAGAAAGCCTACAGCTCCATTTATTACTTCAACTTTAATACAGGAAGCTTCCAGAAAATTAAATTTTACTGCACAAAAAACAATGTTGGTTGCGCAAAAGCTTTATGAAGGCATTCAAATTAATGGCGAAGTTGAAGGTTTAATCACTTACATGAGGACGGATGGTGTTACAATATCAAATGAAGCTATTAAGAATATTGTTTCCCATATAAAAAATCATTATGGTCCAAATTATTTGCCTTCAACTCCTATTATTTATAAATCAAAATCTAAAAATGCTCAGGAAGCTCATGAGGCAATTAGACCAACTGGTTTTCAAAACACTCCTAGTGATGTAAAAGAATTTTTGGATAATGATCAATACAGATTATATGAACTAATTTGGAAGAGAACAATTGCAAGCCAAATGGCTAATGCCAAATTAGAGTCTGTTACTGTAGAAATATCATCTCAAAATAGTAAAAATATATTCAAATCTGTAGGTTCCACTCTTGTATTTGATGGATTTTACAAGGTATATAAAGAAGGTCAAGATAATGAACAGGATGAAAGCAGAAATAAAATTCCAAAACTTAAAGCTGAAGATAATCTAGAGCTTAATAAAGTTACTCCTAATCAGCATTTTACACAACCTCCGCCCAGATACACTGAGGCAAGTATCATAAAGAGAATGGAGGAATTAGGAATAGGTAGACCTTCTACATACCCTAAAATCATTTCGATATTAATCGAAAGAGAATACGCTAAAATCGTGCAAAAAAGCTTTATACCAGAATCTAAAGGAAGGCTTGTCGATGCTTTTCTCAATAAATTTTTTAATAAGTATATAGATTATGATTTTACAGCAAATTTGGAAAATGAGTTAGACGATGTAGCAAATGGAAAAAAAGACTGGAAGGAAGTATTAACAAATTTTTGGTCCCTATTCAAAACTACATCCAATGAGGTTTTAGAAATAAAAAATATGGATGTAATTAATGAAGTTGAAAATTTATTAGTAGATTACATTTTTAAATCTGATGGTGCTGAGGATATTGAGAGTTTAAGAAAATGTGGTAAATGTAAAGATGGAAAGTTGGGGTTAAGAACAGGAAAATTTGGAGCATTTATAGGTTGTTCAAACTACCCAGAATGTAATAACAAAAAAATGTTATTTGGAGATGAGCCTCTAGATGATGCAAGTAGTAATGAGAAAATTTTAGGAATAGATGCAAAAACTCAAGTTAATATATTACTCAAAAAAGGTCCATACGGATTTTATTTAGAGAAGGAAGAGGATGGGAAAAAAAAGCGTGCATCACTTCCTGCCAAATATCCGCATGAGGATATTGGTTTAGAATTTGCATCCAATTTACTAAATTTACCAAAAGCTATAGGAAAACACCCATCTATCAATGAGGACATATTTGTAAAAATTGGCAGATATGGTCCATATTTAGAATGTAATAAAAAATTCTATGCTTTAAAAAATATCGATAAAATTGATATTAATCTGAGCGAAGCAACAGCGCTTATTGATAATTACAAACCTAAAGTTATGAAAAGAAAGAAAAAGGGATAATGGCAGTCATTTTGCCTTATAAAAATCAATTTCCCAAAATAGCTAAAGACGCATTCATTGCGGAGAATGCAGTAATCATAGGAGATGTAGAGATTGATAGTAAATCAAGTATTTGGTATAATTGCGTTGTAAGGGGTGATGTTAATTACATACGAATTGGCAAAGAAACTAATATTCAAGATGGGACAATAATTCATGTTGGAACTAATAATGGACCGACAATAATTGGCGATGGAGTGACAATAGGTCATAAGGCTTTAATTCATGCTTGTACAATTTGTGATTATTCATTTATTGGCATGAATTCCACAATTATGGATTATGCGCAAATTAAATCATACTCTATGGTTGCAGCAGGAGCTCTAGTTACTAATAGTAAAATTGTAGAGACAAATGAGCTATGGGCAGGGATTCCAGCAAAATTTTTGCGACAATTAAAAAAAGAAGAAATAGAATATATAAATATTTCTAAAGACAGATATGTCAATTTAGCAAAAGAATATAAACGTTGACTTTATTCGCTGTATAACTACCTTAGATTGTATAAAGAGCTATTAAGGTAACATATATGTTTTGGAACAACAAAAAGAAATTAAAAATATTAGCTTTTGATGGTGGCTCTGAGAAGGGAGAGATCTCAATTAGAATTGCAAAGGCACTAGAAAGTCACCTCAAAAAGATAGAGCCTCAAAAAAATCTTATAGAATTTTTTGATGTTGGTGTATCAGTTTCTGTAGGCTCTATAATTCTCTCATGCCTTGTAATACCATCAGATAATAATTCTAAGAAGCCTAAATACACTGTTGATGAATGTATAAAAATTTTTAATAAAGCTCTGAATTCTATTAATTCCAGTATCAATATTTGGGATAAGCTTTCATTATTTTTAGGATTTAAAAACCATTTACTAGCAGAAAAAGATATGGTTTATATTGATCAGTGGTGTGGTAATACTAAGTTAAGTCAAACTGTAATTCCAGTTAACATAGTATCTTACGATATTGATAATGTTACTCCACGTATATGGAGCACTCTTGATGCTAAAGCTAATTCTAAAAAAGATCTTTATTTAAAAGATGCTGTTAAAGCAAGTATAGCTATCCCTGGTCTTTTTAATTCTAAAGTCACAAAAACAGAAGATGCGGTATTAAAAGATTACGATGGAGGCTTAATTGCAGTTTCGCCACTCCCTATGGCATTACCACATATTTTTAATAAAGAAAATAACATTGCCAAAGAAGAATCGTTAATAGTTTCTATTGGTGCAACGATTGGAAATGCTAAGCATGTATTAAAAAATATGGATAACAGCACATTTTTGAAAAATATTTATCATTTTCTAAGCATTGCTAACCAAATTCAAAAAGAACCTTTTGATAAATTAATTAAAACATTTGTCAAACAATTCTATAAATTGGATTTTTCAGTACCCTTAGAAATTCAGCATATAATATATGATAAAGCAAAAAAAGGAGATCTTTTAGATTTTAACAAGATGATGGCATGCACAAATAAATATATTGATTTATCTAAGGAATTTTTTCAAGCATTAGCTAATCAAATAGCTGATAAAAAACAGGATATTGAAAAGTTAGAAGCTCTTTATGAAAAATCAGCTGCTTTTTATTGTGATAATACAGTACAAGTATTAGCTGAATATGGTGATGATATAAGTAGCGCTCCGCGTGAAGATTTATAAATTTAACCTAAACTTATGCAATATGGTGTGTTGCAAATGAACGGGGACTAGTAAAATTTATGATAATGGGGGGATTCGTGTGTCGTAAAAAAAGGTTAGCAAAGGATTATGATCTAGAATCAATACTGGGTAAATTTCATGAAAGAAGGAAATTAAAATTTCGAATAAATCATATTCTTGACACTTTCATGTGTTTTGCATTCCATAAAAATTATGTTAACATGAATTTTATGGAAAAATTTATGCTTATAGGAAAATTTTATGAAAGCTCATAACAAACAATCCCAGCTTCGTGCAATTATAGCATCATTGATAGGTAACACTTTAGAATGGTTCGACTACACCTTATATGCATATTTTGCTACAGTAATCAGCGCGTTATTCTTTCCAAATCATGGGCTATATGTTGGGATGTTAATGACATTTGCAACATTTACAGTTGGATTAGCGGCGCGTCCTATAGGTGGAATAATTTTTGGTTACATTGGGGATAAATATAGTCGAAAAAAAATGCTATTTATTACAATGCTATTGATGTCTATTCCAACTTTATGCATTGGTATGCTACCTACTTATGATTCAATTGGAGTGTTAGCGCCTATTATTTTAGTAACCTTACGTATTTTACAAGGCGTTGCTCTTGGCGGAGAATTTGGAGCATCTTGTGTATATTTATATGAATCAGCTGAGCAAAATAAAAGATCATTTTATGGTTCATTACCTCTTACTGGTGTGGGGTTGGGATTAGTTTTAAGTGCGTCTACTGTTTTTTTAATTGAATCTATCTTTACTAAAGAAGAAGTTTATGATTTTGCTTGGAGAATACCATTTTTTATTAGTGTATTTGGAGCTATAATCGCTCTATATATTAGGAGCTCATTACTCGAGACAATTGATTTTATCGAAGCCAAACTCAACAAATCTCTTGTACAAAATCCAATATATGAATTATTTAAAAATTATAAATATTCATTATTGAAGCTATTTGCTATATTTCTAACGACACAGGTTTCTTTTTTTGTTGTTTTTATTTTTGGTAAATCAATGATGATTGAATTTTTATCATACAGCAATGAGACAGCTGGAAAATTCAATCTTTTGACCGTTGTGAGTTATACAGTATCCACCTTTGTGTCTGGCTATATTTCTAGTAAAATTAATAAAAGGTCTATTATTTTATTTGGCATCATTGGAATTTTTTTCTCGGCATATCCGTTTATACTCTCTTTGCAATCGGGAAATTTGTATAATATATTATTCATGTCTATGTTGTTGGGGATATTTATAGGTATGACAGAATCATTGTTAAACCCGTTAGTTGCTGAAGAATTTCCAGTTAGCATACGGGCAACGGGTATATCATTTTGTTGGAATTTTACCTCTATAGCTTTTGGAGCAACCGCTCCTTTATTATCTATGTGGGCAATAAAGAACATAGCAGGGGTAGATTCAGTGGCATGGCTTCTAATGTCTGTTTGCATTATAAGTATATCAGCTATTTTTATATGTAAAATCGGGCAAAAAACTAAAATTTAGATATATGACGGTTCATGCCTTTCCTTCCTGTCCAGTTTTTTAATGACCACTTCTGGTATTGGTGGTAACTGTATTTAAAATAAAAAAATATTTAAATTTTAACTCGGGCTAGTTATAAAATTGTGTTAGCATGGGCTCACATCAACTTAGTACATTTAACAATAATGTTTACAGGTAAACAACAAAAACAGAAAATAAAACTTGAAAATGTTAAAAAGATACTTCTAGTAGCCTCTGGCAAAGGCGGAGTAGGAAAATCTACAATTGCAGCTAATTTAGCAATTGCACTTGTAGAATTAGGATATAAAGTTGGATTACTTGATGCTGATATATATGGTCCATCTATCCCAAGAATTTTTGAAATCAATCATAAGCCTGAGGTTGTAGAAGGTTTATTACAGCCCCATAAAAAATTTAAAATAAGTTTGATGTCTATGGGATTTTTAGTCCCAGAGGGTTCTGCATTGATTTGGCGTGGACCAATGCTTACAAAGGCTGTGCACCAACTTTTTAAAATGACAGCATGGGGTGATTTAGATTATTTAATAGTTGATACGCCGCCTGGCACAGGAGATATTCATTTAAGTATTGCAGAAAACTATGTTATAGATGGAGCAATTGTGATTACAACTCCTCAAAAACTTGCGTTGATAGATGCATTTAAAGCAGTGGATATGTTTTTTAAACTAAAAATAGATATAATGGGAGTTATTGAAAATATGGCATACTATACCAATTCGGCAAGTGGTACAAATGAATATATTTTTGGCAAAAATAGTTTATCAAATTATTGCGAAGATAAGAAAATAAGGTTTATAGAACAAATACCCCTTGATCAAGATTTATCCAATAAAACCTTAATTAATCTCATGGATAATAAGATTATAAAAGCTATTTTTGAAAGGATATTAAGTAAATTAATAAAGTGAAGGTAAAAAGAGAGGAGATTTTTGCAATGCGATTCACTCAGGAGTGAATCGGTGGATGGTTGAAACAAGAGGCTGAAATCTTGGTAAAGGAAGTAGGAGCGAATATTCAGATACGGTAATCCAAATTATGAGGCCTATAGTGGCAGATATACTGGCAGCGAAGGTAATTACCACCATGGTGGTAATAGCATTAATTATTATGATTTTAGTACAACAAATAACTATCAAAAAGCGTCTGAAAAACAAAAAAAGTGATGAAGAGCAAGCAGAAGATGATGCTTCTTCTGGTAAAATTATAATAGCTGTAATAGTTGGGTAGTAGTAGAAGGTATTATTGCTACAGTGGTACGCTCTGAAGCTAAGAAGGTATACAAAGCTTATGGGGTACGAATTGAGCGAACTATTTATAATGGCTACAGGGAGATGCTAAAGATTTGCATAGCAAGAGCGGTGTGATTAGCAATGAATTAGCTCTTGAAGTATGTGAGAAAAAAGAAATTATAAAATACAAGTATCAGCAAGACAGTTCATTTTTTGCAAAAGTAAGTGGCTTTCTCACAACTGGTTATTATCGTGATTTAGATTGCAAGCAGCTTTTGAAGCAAAAGATGGTAATTTGTTACCTGAAATGCGCTATGTTAGTGAGGTATTACAAGATAAGGATATGAACGTATTTCCCGAAAGTGTTACAGATAATAGCATTAAATGCATAATGGATTCATGCAATGCAATGGGTGATAAATTCTTAACTCCTCTATGCGTAGAACAATTCTACGAACATTGTATTGTTGCATAGTTTATATTTACTTCGTATTATTTGAGGGTGCAATATACTTTGTGTAAATTACTAAAAAAGATAAAGATGCAAACTACTCTAAACATAACTTAGCGGCGGCATTTACCGTCATTATCACACTCTATTTTTAACTGGGTCTTGTTTTAGTTATTCCTGAAGCTATCCATACCCCTATAATTGCAATAATTGGAATAGCACAAAATCCATAAGTAAATATTTCCAGAACTTTTCTTTTTGGAATATAAGAAGTAAATGGTACTTTAGCAATATACATTCCTAACGAAATTGATAGAGAAGAGATCGCAACGCCAAAACTAATTGATACTTGTCTACAAGCATTGAAAATAACATTAATAGTGCTAATTTCCTTCTTATTAAAATTAAGCACACTCATTGTTTGAATTGGGGTGCCACATAATCCACTAAATGTCCCTCTTATAAAAAATAAAATAAGGCCAAAGATAGGCATGTTAGAATTATTAATTAACATAATCATAGGGGTAAAAATAGCAATTCCAATTAATCCTATTGTAATAGGTAGACTTGCTCCATGTTTATTGAATAAATAGACTGAATATCGACTTGTAACTATTGCTCCTACAGCTTGTATACCCATTAATAGTCCCGATATCATAGCAGAAAATCCAATCCCTACTTGCAAAAATAATCCTATCATAAAGATAGCTCCAAAATGACATATTTGAAAGCATAATTGAATTAAATTAGCACGTACAAAATTATTGTTTTTAAAGAATTTTAAATTAATTAACGGATATTTATGATTTTTTTCAATTTTAATAAATATCCAACAAAGTGGTATTAAAGCCATTAACCTAAATATTATAGATAAAGAAAAGCCAAATTTACTAAGTTGAGATAAGCTATAGAATATATTAATTAAAATAATTGATGATAAAATAAATCCCATTAGATCAAGCGGATACCTAACTTCATGAGATTCTTCTTTTAAATGAATAATAGAATAAATAGCTAGTAATAAACAAATTGGTCCTGAGAATACAAAAACAAACTGCCAACTAAAAGTTTTTAATAATATTCCTCCAAAGAATGGAGCAATAGCAGGAGCTATAAGTGATGGAATAAAAGTAAAGCTAGTAATACTTGCATATTCTGATTTATCATAGACACGATAAATTATGGTCATTCCTACTGGTATTAGTATTCCCCCACCAATACCTTGCGCAAATCTTAGAAAGATTAATTGATTTAGAGTTGTAGCAAAAGCGCATAATGTTGAGCTAATACCAAAAATTAACATTGCGAGGATATAAATATTTTTAAGGCCAAATCTATTACTTACCCATCCACTAATAGGTATCGAAAGCGCAAGAGCTAACAGAAAGGATAAATTAATCCATTCTGTAGCTATGATTGATACATTAAAATATTTTGCAACAGTAGGTTGTCAATAAGAAAGTAAAAGTGCACCACCATAGGCACGCAAAAGTGCACCACTAAAAAGTCAATAAAATAAGAAAATCAGCTCACAAAAATTACAAATATTAGCAACTAAAAACTTTTTATTAGTATGGGTTGTTGA
>CAISOX010000077.1 GCA_903887235.1 uncultured Alphaproteobacteria bacterium
AAAGGTCAGATGGAGTGGTATTTAAATTGGCTAGATACCAATGAAAAATTAGAACATGAAAACAAACCATTGGGAATTATTTTATGTGCTGGGAAAGATCAGGAAGATATTGAGTACATGAAAATGGACCAAACAGGCATACATGTAGCGCAGTATATTACGGATTTACCACCAAAAGATGAACTAGAAAAGAAATTACATATGGCGATAAGAGTTGGACGCGAGGCGTTTGAGAGAAAGGCGTTGCAATTAAATAATCAATTAGGCAATGAATAATAGTATGAAACAAGATTGGAGCGAAGAGGAGCTTTTAGATTTATGGTATTTAAATTCAGATGAAAAAAGCTTCATATTAGATAAGAAAATAGATAATGCATTGGGTTTTGCAATAAAATTAAAATATTATCAGATTTATGGAGGGTTAATCAATAATTGGAATGATATTGCAGACTGTATAGTGGATTATGTGGACAAGCAGCTTCATACTAGGGAAAAATATGATATTGCTTATAAATTGGATAATAGAACTTCAAGGCAGCATAATAATGAGATCAGAGAATATTTAGGTTTTAAAAAAGTAACCAATTATGATTTAGAAAATATTAAAAATAAGTTGTTTGATAAAAAATTAACATATGATCCAAGTTATGATGAACTAAATGAAGAAGTTTATGCTGATTTATATCAAAGGAGAATAGAGAGATTTAGTGAAAAAGAATTAAATAAATATTTAAGCACGTGGAAACATCAATATGAAGAAGAATTTTTCCAAAAGGCCTATACTGCACTGAGTAAAGAATCCAGAGAAAATATCAAACAACTAATAAAAGAGAATTGTGAATTTTCTCTAAACTATCTGCAAAAAGAACCAAAAGGTTTGTCGTTAAAGGAAATTTTGGAAGAAGGTAAAAAGATTAGAAGAATACAAAGTTATAATTTGGGTGAATATAGTAGTCTATCAGAGACCTTAATTAACAAACATTATAATCATGTTTTAATAGCAGCTCCTAGTCAAATAAGGAAATATAGTGAGGTAAAGAAAGTTGCTGTACTTGGATGTTTTTGTTTTGTACGAAGTATGCAATCAGCTGATTACCTTATTGATATGTTTGTACAATTAGCACACAAAATAACAAAAAGAGCAAAACAAAAATTACTACAAGAATTTTGGAATAATCGAAAAATTATATACAATAAGGGTGAGTTATTAAAAAGTATGGCAAATGTCAGTATAAAAAATCCAAAAGGTATTATAGAAGAAAAGATATATCCTGTAGTCAGTAAAGAGGAATTGGAGAAAATACTTACAGGATCACAAAGTTATGAAGAATTTAGTAGGGAGCGCAAATATCACTATATGCGCTCTTCGTACATTCATCATTATAAAGCGATGTTAGTTGAAATTTTAAATATATTTGAATTTTATTCTGATAGCAAAAGCAGTGAAAGCATCTTGGGTGCAATAAAGCTAGTAAAAAAATATATAGGTCAAGGATTAACTTATTATCCTGAAGATGAATATATACCTCAAGAGGGTATTATACATAAAAGTTTAAAGAGTATTATTTTGAATAATGGAAGAATAAATAAAAGTAACTATGAGTTAACGATCATGATGGTCCTTAGAGCAAGATTAAGATGTAAAGATATATGGATAAAAGAAGGTAGAAAATATAGTAGTCCAAGCACATATGAACCGCAAGATTTCGAAAAGAAAAAATCAGAATATTGTAAAGAATTAGGTTGTACAGAAGATGCGGAAGAGCTAATTAAGGTTCTGCAAAAAGATTTAGAATATTGGCTCAAGAAATTTAATAATAATATTACAGGTAATAAAAAAGTAGAGATAATCAAAAGGAATAAAAAAAGCTGGGTAAAAGTTTCTCCTATTAAAAAAAGAGAAGAGCCAGAAAATATAGAGCAACTGAAGCAAGAGATACAAAAAAGATGGCCAATTGCTTTACTTGATGTGTTGAAAGAAACAGAAATCAGAACTAATCTTACAGAAGTATTTAGGAGCGCTGCAAGTAAAGAGTCAATAGAGCCAAGAGATTTAAAAAGAAGAATATTATTGTGCATATTTGCACTTGCTACTAACACCGGATTAAAAAGAATTTCTAGGGATAAAAAGGAACTAGAACAGTTAAGATATGTTCAAAGACGTTATATAAATAAGGGTAATATAAGAAATGCAATTGTAAAAATAATCAATGAGAATTTAAAGATAAGAGACCCAAAGCTATTTGGCTCTAGTGAAATCAGTTGCGCTTCAGATTCAAAAAAATTTAGTGCGTGGGATCAGAATTTAATGACTGAGTGGCATATACGTTATGGTGGAAGAGGAGTGATGATCTATTGGCATGTTGATAAAAAGGCACTTTGTGTGTATTCACAATTAAAAACATGTTCGTCATCAGAAGTTGCCTCAATGATAGAGGGTATCTTGTATCACGCAACTACAGCAGAAGTGGCTAAAAATTATGTCGATACTCATGGACAAAGCCTAATCGCCTTTGCTTTTTCTTATATGTTAAAATTTGATTTATTACCGAGGTTCAAATCAATAGGTAGTCAAAAATTATTTGCAGTAAACACTAAAGATATTGGTAATTATCCAAATATAAAAGAGGTAATAGAAAGAGGAATAAAGTGGGATAGAATAAAGCAAGGTTATGATGAAATAATAAAAAATACAATTGCGCTAAAATCTAAGAAAGCAACGCCTGATATTATATTAAAAAAATATACAGCAAATAACTTAAAACATCCTGTATATTTAGCATTACAAGAATTAGGTAGAGTGATAAAAACTATTTTTCTTTGTAGATATTTATGCTCACAAGAGTTACGGGAGGAAATACATGAAGGCTTAAATGTGGTAGAAAGATGGAATGGAGTAAATGACTTTATCTACTATGGTAAAAAAAGCACGATATCAAAAAATGACGTATTTAGCCAAGAAGAGGCTATCTTAGCTTTACATTTGCTACAAGCATCACTTGTGTACATCAATACACTAATGATTCAAAGCGTTTTAAAAACTAAGGAATGGTTAAATAAGCTAACTATAGTGGATAAGAGAGCTTTATCTCCGTTGATTCACCTTCACATCAATCCATATGGCACATTTGATCTCAACATGGAAACAAGGTTGGTAATATGAGTATCACTCGAACTTCAGCTCCATTAAAAGCGAAACAACTAGCTAAGCAATTAAGAAAGGAAAGGCCTGATTATTTTTATCTAAAAGAAATATTTAAGTATCTAAGAAAAGAATTAGATGTAAAGGTGCAGAAGGAAGCTAAGAGGTTACCATATGTGCCTACAGAAAAAGAGATCAAAAGATACTATCAAGAGGTGTGGAATTCAAAAAACATACAAAATATGGTAATTATTAAAGTATTATTATATACAGGGATGCGAGTGGGAGAATTGGTAAAAGTGAAAATAGAAGATGTTGATTTAGATAATGGGACTATAAAGGTTATGAATGGAAAAGGTAATAAAGATAGAGTCGTGCCATTCCCGCAAACTTTTAAAGAGGTACTAGCAATGCATATAAGTGCTGCAGAAAAAAAAGAATGGAAATATTTATTCGAATCTGTAAGAAGAGAGCATTATTCAGAAAGAGGAATTAGAAAAATATTGATGAATTACACAAAATCAGCTGGAATGGACAGGTCTATATCTCCACATAAATTACGACACTTTTTGTTTACATGGATGAAAAAGCAAGGGGTTGATGATGCTTTAATACAACCTTATTCTGGACATGATTCAAGGAAATCATTAGAAATATATTCTAAATTATCAATAACAGATGCACAAAATGAATATAACAAAATTATTAACAATTTTCCAGTATGAGTGCCGCATCCCTTTATACCAAATGGAACCTCATTGCCATTTCCGAACGTTTATTAACCTGGGGCCGATATATATGCAACATCAACTGATGCCTCTTCCAAACATATAAAATCTGTAAGTAATTCTAACCAATATATCAGTGGGTATATATAGTAATGCACATGATAAAAACTATGTTTAAGTGATTCATTAGCACTCTTCCTTGCTACAGTCCCGTGCTTCTTTGCACTTTTCATTATCTGGAACCCTCCAAGACTCACCATGCAATATGGCGTTCTCGTTACATCCGCAAGCCTCACTGGCTCCCAAAATGATATTGCCAACCCTGGCATCGGTACTTTTACTCCTGCTCCTATATCAGCAGGACATATACATACTGGATTGCTAGGGTTATCTGTATCTTCTCTTCCTCCACTATATATCGCAGCATTACCTAGCTTCACTGGGAATATACAGCTCCAGCAAATATCCTTAATTGGATTTACAAATTTTCCTACACATGGTTCGCTTATTGCTTTTTCTATATTACATGCTAGCATCAATATTATTACAATTAT
>CAISOX010000078.1 GCA_903887235.1 uncultured Alphaproteobacteria bacterium
AGGATGCCAATAAAATGGATGCTCCCCTGTTTTTCGCATCTGTCCAGAATGCCACATTTTAGTAAAGGTTATTGCCTTTTCTATCACCTTCATGTTTAGCTTCACATCTTGCTCCTCACTTAGTGCCTCCAGTTTATTCAGCAGGTCTGTGCTATATTCGCATTTGCTGCTAAATTGTTCATATTCGCCATCTAGCTCATATTTAAAATCTCCTTCCTCTAAGGCAGTGTCTTTGTTATCAGGATTTTCATTTGGGTAGTCATAATAAAAACCTTTCTTTATTTCAAGTTTTTTGACGTAATTCATAGCATATAAAAAACCAACAATAATGGGACAATAAAGTACCCAAAGTGCATAATATCCAAAATAATCAGTTAATGGAACCAAACAAAAAGATACAATCGTAAATCCCAAAGCATTACCTATAGCATAACTAGTAGCTGCAATTCTAAAGCGTGCAGCCACTGGAAAATGTTTAAACCATATGGATGTTGATTCGCATGCAATAATGACCCACTAGAAAGATAATTCGCATTGAAAATTGACCCATGTAAAAAGTGGAAATGCTTAATATCTAAAACAACCTACACTATTATTAAATTTAGTATTTATAATTTAATAATAGGTAAAATTGGAGATGTTACTAATGGAGACAAAAAGAAAAATACTAGTAAAGTACAGAAATGGAGAAAAGATAAGGCAAATAAGTAGGGAGGCGCAAATATCGAGAAATACGATTAGAGGTATAGTAAGAAACAAGGAGCAAATAAAAGAAGGATATGAGAGGAAAGTGCAACCATATCCAGCGCTTGGAGAATATTTAGCTTCGCCTGAGCTACACTCTGGCTCGCTCAGCTAAATATTCTCACTTCTGTAAAAAAAATTCATCAATATTTTGATATGAAATAAAAGTGTAAGCAATCTCGCTAAATATGAAACTTATCAATGTAAAAGCTAGTTAAAAATAAAACTGAATATTTAGCTGTAGGTGGGTCAATTTTCAATGCGTATTGACACGATAACAAAGCTGCCTACCGGACTGATGATAAAAGTTGAAGCAAAGGTGAATGATGTAAGTAATTGATATGCTACAGGATCATCTTTTGGAAAAAATAACTCGTTCAAAACAACTGCCATATGCACATATAGCATCAGATCAAAATATTCCATAAATGTGCCTATTGATAGAATGCCAATGGCCTCTTTTTGCGCCCTTGTAAGTTTTTTAGCCATGATTGTATTTCCCAATAACAATTTTATGGAATTAACGCTACTAGGTACTTTTTATTAATTCAAGCTTTTTCTACTTTAAATAAAACATTTAGTGTTAAAAAAATAACAATTTTTTAAAATTCGGTAAAATATACTATATATTATAACTATCACTTGACCTCTTCTATAGCCTGAGCATCATATTCGTCATCTAGCTCATAATTAAAATCCCTTTCTTTTACGGCAGTGTCTTTAATTTTTGGTTCGTCTGGATAGCTATCGTAAACACCGCTTACCCTCTCTAGCTTCATTAAATAACTCAATGCCCATATAAAGCCAATAATGATTGGTGCATACAATACCCAGATTCCGTAATACCCAAACCATGCAGTAAGTGGAATTAGTCCATATGCTGGTAATGAATACCCTAAAGCGCTGGCAATACCAAATGTCGTTGCAACTACTGTAAATCTTTTAGAAATTGAGAAGTATTTAAACCAAATAATCTCAGTAATTATGGCGTTTAATGTTGGCATATATATTATGCATTGTAAAAAATATATCATTTTCTCCCCTCCATCTAAGTTCACATTATTAAGACAGTAAGGTGCATATATAGTTGCAATGACACCGACAATACAACTTATACCAACTATTTTAATTGGGTGAAATTTGTAACATAGAAACGCCATCAAAGCAGAGCCCAAAACTGCATAAATAGAAAATTTGAAATTATGATTTGTAACGTCCTCAGCTGTCATTCCTAGAGTATCTTTCATAAAATCTCCTAGGTATACGTATGCTATATAAAATGCACATGGTACAATTAACACAGTTAAAAAAAATCCCGCAAGAGCTTTTTTATTAATTTTCTTATCAAATAAATTAGTACTAATTAGCTGCTTCTGTAGCTTCATCCTAGCCTGATAATTTACAAATTCTGGTGTTTCTCTTAGTCTTGTTCTTGCCACCAAACCTATCACTGCAATCCCAGCTCCTATAAAAAAAGCAACCCTCCAACTGAAGTCTGAATTAAGCACAAGTGATGCAACTCCTAAAGCTAAAAAACCTCCCATAGTGCATGTCGTATCTATAATTCCACCTGCAACATATTTATTTGGTGATTTTAAGGTTTCAGCTAAATAAATAGATGCTCCCACTATCTCTCCTAAGGTTGAAAACCCTTGTAACATCCTGCATAAAAGAATCGCGACCGTTGCCCAGATTCCAACCTCTGCATATGTTGGAAACATTGCCATAATTAAACAGGATCCTGCCATCATAGAAGTTGTGATTAATATGGTAGCTTTTCTACCCATTATATCACCAATTCTTCCTATAGCATAACCTCCTACTGGTCTTAAAATAAATGTCATGCAAAAAGCAGTAGCAGCAAGTAATTTAGCTATCATTGGATCTGTTTTTGGAAAGAATAAATCGTTTAGTATCGTCGACAAATGCACATATAGCATTAAATCAAAGTATTCTAATAATGTACCTATCGAAAGTAAAAAAACAGCCTCTTTTTGCGCTCTTGTAAGTTTTGTAGTCATGATTGTATTTAACTAAATGACAAATTTATGACGTTAACGGTATTAATTATTTTTTATTAATTCAAGCTTTTTCTACTTTAAATAAAATATTTGATGTCAAAAAAATAACAATTTTTTAAAATTCGGGTAAAATGCTACTATATATTATAACTATCACTTGACCTCTTCTATAGCCTGAGCAATTTTATTAAAAGTTAATATTTCGCTTAGGACCAAGCCCTTTTTATTACTTGGTCCATACATAATGTATAGTGGAATTCCATATCTTTCATTCTTTTTTAAAAAATCATAAATCATATTGTTCCCCAATGTATAATCTGCCCTAAAAAGTTTTACATTATTTTTTTCAAAAATTTTATAAATAGTTTTGTGGTCTAAAACTAGCATCTTATTTAATTTGCAAGTAGCGCACCAGTCTGCAGTAACCTCAACAAATACCAAATTATTCTTTTCAATTTCCTTTTTAATCAATTGTGGTTCAAAATCCCTCCACTTATTATCAATTAGTATATCTTCTTTTTTGACAGTAGAATCATATTGTATAACTAAGTTTACTGAAAACAAAAGGAGAACAAAAAGTAAAAAAATAGCATAATATCTATTGCTGTGGTTGTTAAAATAACCATATGTAAGCATTAAAATTTTTTTGAATATCACAATAAATCCAATAAATATTAATACCGAACTTAATTCTACTTGATTACTTAAAATAAATAGAAGCCAAACAACGTTAATAATAAAAACTATTGCAAAGAATTTTTTTAATTTAACAGTCCAATTACCTGGCTTAGGGATCCATTTTAATAAATTTTGGTTCACAAAAATTAATACATAAGGAATAGACATTCCAAGACCAATAAAAAAATAATACAGCAAAATACACATGTTATTTTGAGTCATTGAATATGCGATAGCGGTGGATAAAAATGGAGCTGTACATGATGTTGATAAAGTAGCAATAAGGAACCCGTTAAAATAACTGCTCAATGTTTTACTATTTACGTTCATGTTAAGCATATAAGAAGCAAATCGTGAAGGTAAAATGAATTCAAAATCACCCCATAGATTACTAGCCATTATTAGCAATATTATAATTAATAACATTATAAAAACTGGGCTTTGGAAATGCATTCCCCAACCAATATTGATACCAATTGCCTTAAAAATAATTGTCACAACAGCTAATAATATAAAAAAGCTAATTATTCCTAATATTGAATAAAAAATGCTATGTCTTAATGCTGTATGAGAATCGTTTTTTGTTTTAATAAAACTTAAAATTTTCAGGCTCAAAATAGAAAGTACACATGGCATAAAATTTAAAATAAATCCTCCCGCCAATGAAATTAATATATAGAATAAAATCTCTGCTATATGTGGCTTTTTATCATGTTCATCCAACTTAGTTGCAAAATACTCCCAAAGCCAAACGATCTTAGTATCGTAAATACACTTTTTGTTGCACGCGGAGTATTTCAATTCTAAATAAAGTTTTTTTAAATCGTACTTACTAATTGCATTTAATCTTATTTTTAACAAAACATTATTTGAGAAGATACTACTTACATATTTTTTCCCATTTAAAATTTTTACCTCCTTATTTGAAGGTGGATATGCGATATCGTTATTTATTATTACGTTGTTCTTCAGAATCTTTATGTTAAGTGGAATGCCAAAATCAGATTTTTGATTACTGTAAAGCTTCCAATCTTTATCTAGCTTTATCACCAGATCAAACTCTAATGCATTATTTTTGTATTGAATATTGTCGATATCTATGTCTAGTATATTAGATTCTGAGGCACTTAAATTTTGTATCAGTAGAAAAAATAGTGTGGCAAATATTACTTTTTTATACATGAAACATAACCACATTAGGTGCAATAGGTACAGGATTCTGAAATATATACCACTTTTTTAAAAAAAAATAGAAAATTTTTGAAGACTTTTAAGAAATTGTTTGCTATACTGCGCGAGTAACTGAATTGTTACGACCTTGTTTGCTTGTATGATAAGGATTGTAAAAGGATTATACACCTCTCTATGTTATTAGTCATTTTTATTCCCAATATTTGTTATAATCCTTTTACATTATTCAATAGTAAAAATTTACATATTACAATCTTTTTTTTAGCAATCAGCAATATAATCTTAAAATTATTGACCAATTAAAATTTATACTACCATTTTAATTAAATAATTTAAATAATTAACTAATTTTATAATGAGTGATGGTTTTAACAATGATCACCTTTAATTCTTGAAAGGCAAAGAGTATTTCTGTATAAAAATCATTAGCTTCCATATAGGAATTTCTGTTGCACTCGAAATATTTTGAGAACTGAATTTTAGTTTATAGTGTTATAGCTTTGTTTTTTTTGCTAAGCACGATGAACGAGGTTTAGTTCACCTAAATAAGCAAAGAGCAACACCGCAAAAAGACAATGATTTCACTATGAGTGATTACCTCAGTTGGCTAGAGCCCACTATCACCCACCATTATTTCAATATCCAAAAAATATGATCTTGACATTTATCAATGTAGTATTACCATTTATCGATTAAAATACGGGTGGTGGTGATTGAATGAAACTGTGGAATTTTCTGCTATTAACTCTTAATGGATTAGATAAAACAGAGAGGGTTGATAAAACTAGTCCTTTACTACGCCATATTCTTGATCCTACAATAAGAGTCACCTCTGCAAATCAGAATGATCAAGCTATTGATCAGGCAGTCAATACTTGGATTGAATTTTACAATACTCCTCCCCCTTTGGTAAACAAAATCACTGAGAATCTTAATTCCAAAAGAGGATATATTGCACCTTTGATATTCACCGGAGATACAATGAATCGTCTCTCTCCTTTCGTAAATCCATTAAATCTCACAAACAACATTGTTCATCAAATTGCATCAAATGCATTTCATGAAGCTACGAAATTTATGGTAGATCAAACTGTAGATCGCATTTTTGGGGAAAATCCAAAAACAAGCAATCCAGCTGATAGCACCAGCTTGTGCGGAAGCATGGAGGAAAAATTTATCATCGGCCCCATCATAAAAGGTTCTCTCTTAACTATAACAGGTCAAAAGCCGATTCTAGCTTATGCTTACGGACTTGTTAATCATTGGTATTGTAAGAAAAATCAGCAAGACAATCAGCAGGGAAGCGATGGTAAATGGAGAGATACTGTTGATCCAATACTCCGAATACTTGTTGACCTGGGACTGTATTATGGTACGAATACTCTTGCAAAATCTTATAACAAAATTGATGAGGTGATTGATAATATATACAAAGCTGCAAAGAATAAAACAGAGTTTATCGAAAGTGCATATAAGAAATTATCAGATGCATACCCTAATATAAATGAAAATAGCAGGGATATATTAGCTCAGTTATACGACAAAAGGCAAGCTCTTGAAGCACAACCACCAACTTGGGTGCGTAAAACTGCACTGAATGCAATTAAAGGTGAGCGCTATACTGGCTTTCGTGACGATGATAAATTTCGTGAAGCGATTGAAGCTATATCGGACGTTGCGCTGCGTAATGCCATGATCTTAATTATGAAAAAGTTTGAAGGAGCACAAGATAAATCAGACTCTAAGGGGATTGGAATCAAAAAATGATTTTGAAGCAAGACGAAATATCTAATGTAGAAAAGCTTAAAAAACGAGACAATAATTCACCCAATAACTCAGTTTCATCTACAGGATTAAACTAAACTTCCGCTTTTTTCACACTCATGATCTCCGCGAACTTGTTCGCAGGGAATGTGACGATGCTGATCTCCCAAAGATTAAACCTTGTGATGCACCGAACCTGCCCCTTGTAATAACAATCCACCACATCATTGCCAATGCTCATGGAATTCAGCACACCATTTTGGATCAAAATGTGCGCCTCCATTCCTTTGTCAAGCGCAAGATAAATCCTGCCTTCCACAAACAGGCTTCTCTCATCTTCATGCATCTTTTCTACCGTCCAATCGGCGCCTTATGGTCATGCTGCTAAAGCAGTTTGATGGGTCCCTACACCACCTTCCAAAACGCACCTGGTAAAATGACGTCACCCGTATAATCCACAACGTGAAACGCACTGACGATCCTTGAAAAAATCCCCTACTTGGCCTGGTGAGTGGCTAATTGCAGAAACGGCAAAGTGAACTACTGAAATATACAACAGAAGTTTCCCTATTGACTTTTTGCTAATAATGATAAAAAGATGTATACAAGGAATTGAAGCTTATTTGTAGCCGCGAATTATATAAATAATATATTGACTAATTACTGTTTTTACAGTATTATGCGTATTAATCTCAT
>CAISOX010000079.1 GCA_903887235.1 uncultured Alphaproteobacteria bacterium
AAATTAGGCAGGCCAAATCTTGATATGGAGAAAATAGAGACAGCATTAAAACTCATAAAAGATGGGGACCCAGTTACTAAAGTAGCAAAACAATTAGGCTTAGGTCGTTCTACTCTTTATCGTGAACTTCAATATTCTAAATCACCAGATTAAAAAACAAATTGTTGCTGAACTGCACTTTGATAATCTGCTGAACTCGTCTTTGAAAAATGACAACGGTGTCTCATATTTTGTTCAAAATTTTATATTTTTTAATTCCAATATCTTCTGAAGTTGTACATAGTGTTGCAATAGAGCCATTACTATAGTAGAATGCCTTAGTATTCCCCACAGTGTATAGAGGTAATATGTCTAAAAGTGAACTTTGTATTGAAAATATTGCTGTACCACCTACAGATCTATTTGAAAAAAAAATGTTAAAGCAACCTTTAACAGTAGATGAAACTAAACAAGTATATGATTTTTCATTGACGTTGACTTATTTACAAGATTATGGATCTACAGCCGATAAAGCTAGTACCGAATATATAGCACAATTTTTTAGCTATTTATGTGAAAAATATGATGATTACCTTTCTTTGCCAAACGAATTGAAATCAAGTTTTAATGTTGCTCATTACTCACACGAAAATGCGTTTATGAGCACAGCATATAAAACATCAAACTGTTCGGATAGTTTTATGGATAATTTTATGAGTAATTTTGATGGAGATTGGGCATAATGTTATATGGAGAAAGCTGTGTACCTACTTCGCATAACTCTTTTGCTTCTTCTTCTAATGGGTTTATAATGACATCTTTAAATTTCTACAAATATGCGAATTTGAAGATGAATACGATATTATTCCTGAAGTAAATATTTTAGCTGGCATTACTGATGAACAACAAGACGCTATGAATACAGAAGAAGCATCGATGAAAGGAGATTTATAAATTTTAATAATGAGGTAATTATGATTAATATTAACAAATGCAAAGAAGTAGCAAAGAATTTAGCCAATCGAAGTATAGAAAAGTTAGGGGAGCCAAAATTAAATGAATTTTTCGATGGTTTTAACATGTTTATTGTGGAATATAAAGAGAAGTATATGCTGTATTCCACTGCAATAAAACTTGGAAAATTGGAATCATTTTATGAATGGGCATCTGATATTATAAAAGATAAAGATTTATTAACTCCTATCATTGTTGATAAGATGGTAAATGAAAAAGATTTATATTCTTTATCTCTTTATCAAAATTTTTATGCTGGAACTGATCTTATTCCAAATATCGATAGTGAATATAAATCAGAGTACTATAAAAATGGTGGTGGAGAAAACGCTTTAGCACTAATTACAGGCTGTCATTGGATAGAACAAAAGGAAGCTAGCGAATTAGTTGAATAATTTTTGTTAGGGTGGGGGGTTCTGAACGTAGCTACCTTTAAACCCGCCATATCTAAAGGGTGGCCCCTCAGCACACGTACCTTAACACTGGTCCTTAAAACAGCAATCTATGGGAGTTATTGAAAAATAAATTTTGAGAAAATTCATATTGTATGCACTTCAAAGCTCCATTATACCACTTCTTTAGCTTACTAGTGAAAATTTTCGTACCTTCTGACTGGAAACCCCGATAGGCCTATAGACAACAAAATACGTTGAGTTTACTATTTTAAAGCTCGCTGTGGCCTATATTGTGATTTATCATTTCACCATTACACGTTATAATTAGGTTTTCCAACACATCACTTGTAGATAAAGATGCTATATTGTGGTATAGAATGCAGCTAACGTGTTCATGCGATTCCTTGGTTTTGTCTGGTGAATTTAAAAAGTAACTATCATAAATGTTATGACAAAATTCATCAAAACTCTTAGCTGGAATGCATTGATTCAGTTGACTAATTGACTTTTGCAATGACTCTTTTTGAGTCTCTAGTGAGATATTTGTACTTTTTAGGAAAAACTCTGCATATTGAGCATAACCTTTTTCAGTTGCTTTTACAAAAGCTTGATCTATTAAAGTTTGTGATATATTAAATTTTGATACAATTGATTCTATGCATTTGCTTTGTTCATTATTTTGTACGCTGTATAATAATTCTTTTTCAGCATTAGATTGAATTAATGCGTCAGATTTTTTGCCATCTTTGTAAGAAAAACTATTAATTTTTGTTTCAATTAAATTGCATCTAGTTTGAGGATTCAATAGCAAATTTTTAACATCAGTTTTATTGTAAAGATCTAAAATACAATATTCCTTACTATTATTTATTATACTGCCAGATTTAATCCATGATTTACATTGATCTACATGGTTGCTTACTAATTTCTCTACCATTGGAGTAATAAAATCTTTCCACCATTTTGATAGAGGCTTTAGCTGCTTAAGTGCTTTTTTATTTAAGCCTATAATTTGTAATTCAGGTAATCTATTGACTAGTTCTATATCATATTGTTTTTCATCTCTACCTACATAGTCTGTAATACGTTCAAGTAAATAAGAATCATCTTTAGACCAATTAAAGCGTTTATGAATGTTTTCTAATATTTGTGTTTTTTCAGCTTGAGAAGAACTAAGTGCCTTCTGTAATGCTTTTTTGTCAGCACCGCCAAAAGCTGTTAATAAACTAGTCTCTAGTGCAGTATTAATTACTCCTTTATGTGCGTCATATATGTAATGGTTAAGTAATAGTTCACCTGAAGTTTTTAAGTATTTAGCTATCTCAGTAAATTCTTTACTAGCAATTATTTTATCTTGGTTTTGTAAGAGTTGTAAAATATTCACTAATGTGTTTTTGGCAGCTATCTGAAATTCTTGGTATTGCTTTGTTTTATTATTGTAGTCAAAACCTGTGTATACTTTAGCTGAGTTATTAAACATCACGTCAAAGAGAAAATGTCCCATTTCATGCAGCAAAGCTGATGTAGTTTCATTTAAGTTAATGGGAGTATATATATAATAGTCTTTATGAGGGTTTAATATAATATTACCAGAATAATGTGGATCAGCATGTTGACCATTAGTTGGTAATATTATATCTATAGGCTTTTTATCTAAATTTGTTAGTGCAACAAGCTTAATGACATCTTGTACAGGCTTATATTCTGAAGATATAAATTTATCAAAAATTGTTTGGATTTTTGCTAAAAAAGACCCAGCTATATAGGTTGTACTTATAAGCATCTCGTACAAACTATATCCTAAATCTTTACTGTCTAATTTTTTTATAGGATCTGTAAATAACGTCTCAAGCAATGCTGTAGTTTGTTGATGTTCTTCATCTGTTATATAACTATTATTCTTAAGCTTGTTTATATGATTCTCATATACTGTGTAATTTAACTTTAAATTATGAACAGGTTTAATAATATACATTTTATCAAATTTTGCGCCAGCTTCTATTAATTTATAGGCTATAACAAGCTTATTTTTATGATAAACGTCTCTGATTATGTGGGTATTATTTTTGAGTATATTAGTTAATTGAGTATTATTAAGAGTTTTAGTATTATTGAATATGTACTTAACTCCATCAAGATCTTGCAAAGTAACAGAAGCATAATATAGCTTAGTTGTTATGTCAGTTTCAATGCTTTTAGAGGTAGAATTTATTTTATACAGAAGATCTAAATAATTCATATTGAGAGGTTTAAGGATATATTTAAATCCTTTTAAATCATTTAAAGTTTGTGCTTTATTTATATTTTCTTGGGGAGTTTTATTATATATATATTGAAGATAATTTCCTTTGGTCTTTTTATATATATACTCTATACCCTCTACATCTATTAATTGTTCAGCTATTTTTAATGCCTGTGTATTATTATATTGATCATAAAAACTTAAATAACTCTTTTGATCTGAATAAATATACTTAATGCCATCAAGATGATTATTAGTTATAGCTATTTGAGAAGCATCAGCCTTAGAAAATTTATCATAATACAGTTGATTAAACATATAACTTACAGATCTATATTATCTGTTGAATCGTTAAGTTCCCCCATGGCTTCTAAGAAATATTGCTGACTTTGAGCAGACACATGTAATACTTCGCCTTTTTGCTCAAGATTAATTAAATGCTCATTAATTCTTTCATTTAAAGATTTAAAATAATAATCATGTACATTATTCTCAATCTCTTCATTATTAGCTGCCATAATTGCTTGAATATGTGCAGTTAAATTCTTTTGAAACTCTTGTATTTCTTTTTCTGAAATATCATTTTTTTCAACTTTTTCTTCATTTTTAATTTCTAGAGACATGTTTAACCTCTTTAATTTCTATTTAACAGCATTGCAATTGTATAACATTATTTAAATATTTGCTATAAAATTATCTCTCTTTTTGAGTAGATTTTGGTATGACGACTTGGGGTCACTTTAATATGTGCCTCTGTCTAATACAGGTGCTGAATTAATGTATGATATTATTAATCAACGATATGAAACAAGCTCTCTAATAATGACGACAAACCTTCAATTTTCTGATTGGGTTCAGGTATTTAAATCGGATAAACTTACTG
>CAISOX010000080.1 GCA_903887235.1 uncultured Alphaproteobacteria bacterium
ATTGCTACTCCTATCATTTGTTAACTTTCCAGCTTAATTATATTACCAGAAAGTATACGTTATTTATTTTATTGAACCTCTTCTTTGGTGGTACAATTTTCATTAGCACAGGTGGTACACTATTCATTAGCACTGACACTTAGCTCTTCTTCATAAGCTATATATTTCACCTACCTTAAAGTCCAATATCTGTTTGAACTTTTACAAGTTGCTAATGCAATTGGCAGAGACGCACCGTTGAAATTATCTCTATAATTGACTATCCAAATTCTTTAGATATCTTGATCACACCACTTGACGCAATATAAGATTCTTTAGAATTACTGTAGACTATAATACCAGCTCTGGATTTTTTATTAAGTATTTGTTGCTCGACACTTTTCCTATTCATGATACTACTACTCGCTCTACTCGCCATGCCATTTTTCTTATTACTATCATTTAATGCCATAAGTAATCCGCCACTATTCTTAGCTGTTTTATTAATTTTTGTCATATATTTACTACTATGAAGAGGATTTTTTGAATGATACATTGCTATCGCATCTTGCCAATTATTGGTTTTTTGATAATTGCTAGCCAGGTAATATGCTGAATATCCAACATTATGATATGGAGAAACCATTTGCTCTATGTTTGAAAAATTATGTTTATGATATTTATAATTTATCTGATTACAACCTATGTCTATGTTTTCTATACCATTTGCTATATGTATTTTCAGAGCCTTGATTAGCTCATTTTTAGTGCTGAAAAATCTCGATTCTCCATTTATATTAGCAGTCCACGGCCAAGGTTGAAGCCTCCTTGAATTTTTGTCATACTTTCCAGATTCCACCAAAGATATTAAATATAAAAAATTCTTGGGAATATCATACTTTCTTTCAAAAAGTTTAATTGCATTTAAGCAATGCAATACATCAGAGGAATTATATTCTGATGCATTTGATGTTTTTAAATTTGAACCAATCAATGTGCCAAACATAATAAAAACAACTAAAGCTTTAGCCAAAATATCAGAGCCTCTTCCTTTCCTTATCTTGTTATAATAATAAAAACTTACTATAGGTGTTAAAACAATATAAAATAGCCCTATTATTGGCAAAAGAACCCAAGGCTCAAAGATAATACCAGTAAAAATAATGCCCGAAATTATAAGTATAATGTTTACTCTTTCCCTTGGTACCGTCATTTTTTTAGCAGAGTAAATTGGAACTTTACTTATCATCAAAAGACCTATTATAGTCATGTATATTGCATTATACCAATATGAACATATATATGATTTATCAGTAAAAAGTTCAAAACCACACATCATTGGAATCAACAACAAACCTGCAGCAACCGGCATTGGAACTCCAATAAAAAAATTATTTTTAATTTCATCATTCTCATTATCACTATTTTGCACATTAAATCTAGCAAGTCGTAACGCTGAACAAGCTATATAAAGCAAAACAACAGCCCATCCAACACCTTTATATGGTATTTCTATGAGCGACCATAAATAAACTGCAATACCAGGAGCAACTCCAAAATTACATAGATCAGCTAAAGAATCTAGTTGAGCACCAAATTCACTAGTAGAATTTAATAACCTGGCAATTCTACCATCAATACCGTCAAGAAATGCAGCAATTACAATTAATGCTGCAGCTATATTAAATTTTCCATCCAATGAATACCTAATGGATGTTATACCCAAACATAATGCTAATATTGTAATCATGGAAGGTATAAGCTTCTGTATTGGTATGTTTAATTTTTTAGGTGCTATAGACATTTAAATTACATAACTATTTATTTGTTATCGCTTACTTTTTTTCTTACAACCTTAGCTTTGGTAATATTTACAGGCACAGTCTTATCATCTTCTTTTGAGCTAACTGATTTTTTAGGCATAGAATTTTTTAAGCTCATTTCTTTCATATCTTTAAATTCGCCAATAACTGTCTCCCCACCTATCATTCTTTGCCCTTCTAATACCTTGATATCAAAGCTTGTTGGTAAATAAAGATCCACTCTACTTCCAAATCTAATTATGCCAAATCTTTCTCCTGTTGTTACTTTTTTCCCTTCTTTTAGATCGCATACTATTCTACGAGCTATGAGCCCGGCAATCTGAACAACACCAATTTCCTTTTTATTACTTAGTTCTAAAAGGATCGACTGTCTTTCATTATGCTCACTAGCCTTATCCAACGATGCATTGAAAAATTTACCATGGTGATAATTAAGTTTTTTCACTACTCCAGCTATTGGTATTCTATTAACATGCACATCAAATACATTTAGAAATATGCTTATTCTGTTCATTTCATCTTGTGTGTTTGCTATTTCCTCTGGTAATGTCGCCCTTTCAATTTTTTGCACTATTCCATCAGCAGGACTAACAACTACATTTTCTTGTTTGGGAATCACCCTATTTGGATCGCGAAAAAAGAAGATGCACCATAGAGTTAGTATAACTCCAATCCAACCCAAAGGTTGGGACCATACAAAAAATATTAACGTGATTATCGCAAAGATACTTATAAAAAAATATCCCTCTTTATGGATGCTTGGGATAAATTCTCTGATATGATCTAACATAAAATACATAAATTAATTTTATTACCTTATACCACTATATAGTATACAACTCAAATTGAAAAATTTTTATTCTACTGGTATTTTCTCTTTACTTTTACTTTTTTTGTAATACAAAGAAGAAAAATTTAGGTAATAACTTATAAGATTTTTCTTTATTATAGTAGCCATTTGCTTCGTAGTTGCGCACGTGCAAAATGATATTATCTCTCCGACATTTCCTGATATGATCAAATTTTTTAACACAAACTCTAAGATATTTCATCTAGTAAGTAGCAGTTATTCTTTAGGAGTAACTATAGGTAGCCTTTTTTTAGGTTCTATTTCTGACTATGTAGGCAGGAAGAAGACATTATTAATTGGACTAGCTCTTTTAACAACTAGTTGCATCGGTAGTATGCTATCTTCAAACATATATTATCTAATATGTTTTAGATTTTTTCAAGGGATTGGCACAGCTGCCCCAATGGTTGTGTGCGTTGCGATGGTATTTGATGTTTGCAATAAGGAGAAGGCAAGAACTTTTGTTGGTTTAAAAAATGGAATATTAACTTTTGGCAAAGCAATTACACCAGTAATAGGAGGATATTTAGGTTTGCTCATAAATTGGCAGTTTAATTTTTTATTGATTACAATTTTTACAAGCCTATCAATATTATTGGTATCAATATTTATTGATGAAACTTACCAAGTTACTCCAAATTTCTCTCAAAAAAATGAAAATTACCTAATTAATAATCTACATCAAATTTACAAAAATTATGTTTTTTTACTTTCGGATAAAATAATGGTGGCTTATCTTTTTGTCCTTGGATTTATGGCATGCAGTATAATCACCTTTACCGTAGGTGCTTCAATTTTATATATAAACCATCTGGGAGTAGGTAAAAGTGTGTATGGATATTATCAGGGAGCTGTATGGGCTGTTTTTGGTACATTTTGTTTTTTAACGCGCTATATTATTAAATTTACAAATATTTCTTTGGCAAAAAAAATAGGATTTTCCCTGATGCTTGTTGGTTGCACCTTACTTAATTACACTGCTTATATATCAACCACCCCGTATTTGATTACATTAAGCATGATGATATGTAGTGCAAGCTTTGCAATTTTGATAACAATTTTATTCACTGATGCAATGTCACTTCACCCTCATATTAAAGGTGCAAGCTCATCAATCATTGCATCTATGAGAACTCTTTTAGTAGCAATTGCTATAGCTTTAGCAGGCTATTTTTTTAATGGAACTATTATCCCTTTAACAGTTATAATTACAGTTTTACTTGGCCTAACTATAATAATATACGTATTTATCATTGCTCCACAAACGGCATCGTCAAGGCATTAAGCCTGGTAACTTGATAAGAACCTCCTTCCATAAAAGTCTAAAGCTGGACAGTATCATAACCCGAGCTGGAGATAAGAAATGGGATATACAAGAGAGCAAAAGCCTACTATAAAATAGTTATGATAATTATATGGTAAGGAAAATGCTCTCAGAAATAGATTATACCAGAAGATTTTGTGAAGTGGATGATTTTTGCAAAGGATTTGAAGGATGATATGCAATACCAATCACCAAAATAAATTGTCTTGATAATCACAGTTTTAGATAGTATAATCCAAGTTAGGTTGTGTGTAGTTTATTACTTATGTCTTCTTCAAAAAAAAATAAAGACAATATTGATACTGTTACGGATTTCAAAGAATTAGCAAAAAAAGGTAGTTTATCTGTTGATAAGACATTTTTTATACAACAAGTTATCGATAACAGCCAAAAATCAATATTAATTACATATCCTAAAGGATGGGGTAAAACTCTAAATCTCAAAATGCTAAAAGTTTTTTTTGAGCTGGAAAATGAAGATTGCAGGCAAGAGAAATCTGTTACTATGGATAATAGTTGGTTTAGTAATTTTTTTTGGTTTTGGAAAAAAAGTGATCTCGAGATAATTGATAAAAATATTACTTGCAATAAAGACATATTTAAACCTCTTTTCATTTATAGTGTTAATTCTGGTCATTATATGAAATACCAAGGTTCATATCCAGTAATCTATGTTAATTTAAAAAATGTTATTGGAAATTCTATTGTTACTGTAAAAGAAAGATTAAAAGACTTGATAAAATCCTTATATGAGAAACATTCATATTTAGCTGATAGCGATAAGCTCCGTGATGATCAAAAATTGGATTTTAAAAAATATGTCTATAAAGATTATTCGGTTAATTTTCATTCATATGCTTTAAAAGAAAGCCTAACATTCCTTAGTAAATTATTATTTATGCATTATGGAAAAAAGGTATATATGTTGGTCGATGATTATGATGCACCAGTAAAATTTTTATTTCTAAATTACATAGGAAATAAAATATTATTCAAGGACAAAATTATTGATGAAGTTGGCTACTTAATATCTAGTGTTGTGTGCGCAACTGTACGAAATAATGAACATATTGAAAAAGTTATTTTAACAGGGACATTTGATCCTACAGTAATAGAATATGAAATGGGCTGCAATAGCATAATGACATATAGCATTAGTGATGAGTATTTTAGCAAAAGTTTTGGATTTTCTGATGAAGAAATTAATAAATTAGTTGCACAACTTTCCCCTATTAATAGTGAAAAAACTATCAATTTTATAAAAAATGTCTATGGCGGATATATTGTACCTGCTGATTCGCAGGTGCGCAAAAGCATCCCAGCAGCAACCATTTATTATCTCAAGTCTATACGAGAAAATAAAGAATATTTTGAATTTGGTCAAGGATATACTCTTTTGCAAACACTATTAGCTTCAGAAGCAAATAAAAATAATAATTTTAGTGAAAAACTTGATGGAATTGCACAGCATGGTTCGGTTCAAATGGATTTTAAAAATTACGTTTCGCTATTTGATTATGATTGGTGGAGCGAAATAGATAATGAACTCTTTTTTTCATATTTATTACTAAATACTGGCCTTCTTACCGCACAAAAAATTAATTCTCAATATAAATTTAGTATTCCCAATAAATCATCATTGCAAGAATTTTTATTTGCTTTAAAGGGAAGTAAGTATGAAAAAATAGCTTATAAATTACAGACGTTTTATCAACTAGAAATATTCAAGCTGATTGAAAAAAAAGATGAAGAAGGTGCTATAGAAAAATTACAAGAAGAAAAGATTGTATGTGAAGAAAATGCTATGAATTTTAATTTTTTTCATTTAGTGGTAGCTTTCGGTCTTAAAAACGTATTTACGGAATTATTAGGAGCTGAATGTGCAGGAAATTTATATTTTGCTAACGATAAAATAGAGCACCTAAAGCCAGTGGATTACGCTTTTCTATTTAAGAACAGTAATATTCTTCATGAAATGAAAAAGTACCATCAAAATAATAACCAGGAGTCAATTAATATCTCAGAATTGAAAGACACAATCTTTTGTTATATATTTGCTAAAAATCTAACTACTACCTCAGTAACATATGGAGTTTCAAATAACATTGCAAATAATGACAATACTGAAAAAAACTATCATATAAAACTCATAGTTGATATATTTAAGCAAATGACACAGTTGTATGATGAAAGCGCGGTTAAAAATCAGTGCACTCAACATAGTGATTATGAAAAAATTAATATTTCTAATCCGAGTACATTTAATTCTTTAAAACAGTTTGAAAAATATCTTTTGCACAATGAAAATGCCCAAGTAGTAATGAATGAAGATTGCAGTGATAAGCAAAAAAAATTATCAGAATTAACTTATCCAATATTTAGCAGTTTTCTTCATAGTGGCACGGAGCTAAAATTTACTTTATGTAACGACCACATAAAAGATGAGTTATAATTTAAAAGCTGAAATTGCTACTGTATATCAGAAAAATTAATACCTGTATTTGTTTCACTTATTTTAATTATTTTATCACTATTTGCATTTTATTTTATTTTATTTTATTCAATATTGAATAATTGACATTTGCTCAATTAATTATTAGTCTAGCGTTCACTAATTAGTATAAATTTTACCATATGTTATACAAAAATTTGAGTTTTATCGTTGTTTTAGCTACAATTACTTCACTGTCTGCATGCTCAAAAATTGAGATAAAAAAGGATTACCCAAAAACGCGACAACAAAAAGAAGAAGATAGAATTGGTAAATTAACTGGCGATGGTATCACTTTTGGTAAATCTACCTCAGGCTCCTCTTCAAGCACAAGCCAAATGAACATCAATAATTACCTGTGGAGAGCATCTATTGATCATGTAAATTTTATGCCACTTAATTCAACCGACTCTCTGAGTGGAACCATTATTACTGATTGGTATAGCATAAATAACAATTCCAAAGAAAGATATAAGGTTAATATCTATATATTTGAAAAAGAATTAGCATCAAGTTCTTTAAAGGTGACTGTGTATAAACGGGTTATAGGTAACAATGGAAATTGGAATAATCAGTATTACGACCCAAAGTTAGCTGAGCAAATAAAAACAAAAATTATTGAAAGGGCAAGGGAATTGAAAGTATTAGAGAGTGACAATCAATAACAATATTATTTGACGAGCAGTGTCTGTTCAGGAAGGTAGTGTTCAACACATTTTTAGGCAGATTTAATGGTGCCTAAGTAAATAAATTCGCTATCAAATTAATTACATAAATAGATATTGATGCAAATATAGCTGCTAGTATGTCGTCAAATATTACTCCAAATGCTCCTTTATATTTTCTATTAACGTAATCAATAATCAAAGGCTTTTTAATATCAAAGTATCTAAAGGTTACTAAAGCTATTAAGAATGATAGATTTTTACTTGATATGTTAACAGGAATAAGGCTAGAAAGGTGAAATAGCCAATCTAAAGAAATACATAACGTCAATAACTGACCAATGACTTCATCAATAATAATATAGCTGTGATCATAGGTATTGGTGGCCTTTTGGAATTTTTTTACTGCAATTAGGCCAACAACCAACAGTACTAATGCCGTTAGTAATAATTGAGATTTAGCATTAGCAAATGAATATGAATGCATCAATATATAGTAAAAAATAGGATACGTAGCGATAGATCCAAATGTTCCTGATGCGGGCAATTTACCTATGTAAAACCATGTCGATATAACAGAATACCAAGAAAATGGAACTTTTATTCTTATTTTTCTTGCGTTTATAATGCCATCAAGGCTAAATCTTCTTTTCATAATTTTATTCAAATATAACTTATATTATTCGTCATTAAATTTATTACAAACAACACTACATACGGCTTGAGCAGCAATCCCTTCTTGAGCTCCTAAAAATCCCATTTTTTCAGTAGTAGTAGCCTTGACACTTACCATATTAGTATGTATTCCTAAAATTTTAGCTATATTGTCACGCATAACTTTGCTATGTGGCATAATTTTAGGTTTCTCACATATTATTGTTAGGTCTATATTGACTATTTCGGCTCCTGCCTTTCTTAATAAATTCTTAGCGTATTCCAAAAAATAAGTTGAATCCATATTTTTATATTTTTCGTCATTTGAAGGGAATAATTGACCAATATTTCCTAATGCCATAGAACCAAGAAGCGCTTCTGTAATAGAATGAAATCCAACATCGCCATCAGAATTAGCTATGATAGATTGATTATGCTCAACTCCAATCCCGCAAATTTTTATTTCAATATTTTTATCAAATGGCTGGGAAAATCTATGAACATCTATACCTATACCTGTGCGATAAATTTTTTCATCTCCTATAACGTTTCCCATAATATGTTTACAAAATTCAATATCAGAAGTATTAGTGATTTTTACATTATTCCTATCTCCCTCAATTTTGCAAACATTAATGTCATTCTTGATGCATAAACTTATATCATCAGTATAGTCAATGTTATTTTGTTTATGTAAATCTAAAATTGTTTTATACTTAAATCCTTGCGGTGTTTGCGTTGCATATAGTTTCTCTCTATCGAGTATCGTAATATTATCGTTATTATCATTATGTTTAATTGTATCATTTAAACTGATTCCTACATCCACAGCAGAGTAACTTTTAAGTTGCAGCACAACTTCATCTATTAATTTTGTTGAAATTAATGGTCTTGCTGCGTCATGAATTAAAACATTTTCGGGATAGAGTTCTTCGAGGGCTTTTAACCCTAAAAACACAGACTCATTCCTTGTTTTTCCACCTATAATAGGGTTTAATATATTAAGCTCCTCAATCGATTTATAGTATAAATCCTTGTGTTCCTTGTTAATTACAACAAGTACGTTATCTATAAAATCACTTGCTAAAAAAGCTTTGATTGTCCAGTTTAAAACAGCTTTGCCGTTTATTACAAAGTATTGTTTTGGAATCTCATAATTAAATCTTGTTGAGTTGCCAGCGGCAACTATTATGGCTATGTTTTTCACTTACTTCTCTGGCAGTCTTTTGTTATACCAATATAAGAGATAAATACAAAAAAGAGAAGGAATAGAAAGTAAAGATGATATAACAAAGAAATTATGCCATCCATAAGTTTCTACAACAACACCTGATGTTGGCGCTAAAAATGACCTAATTAATCCAGAAAAAGAGATTAATATTGCGTAGTGAGTTGCAATGTATTTTTTATTACACAATGAACTCATATACGTGATTAATATTATGTTACTCATTCCGTAACTAATACTTTCAATTAAATTGATTATCCCTAATACAACTATATTATTTTTTATGGTTAAAAAAATTAAAAATTGTAAATTCGTAATTGAAGCTAAAATTTCGGCAAAAACTAAGTTAAATTTAAACTGTGTTTTTATTATTAAAATCCCCCCAATAAAAGTTCCAATTACAACCCCTATAATACCACAAGTTTTTGCCACACCTGCAATTTCATTTTTGGAAAATCCAATATCCATTAAAAACGGTATGGACATCGTATCTAAATATGCATCACTTGCTTTATAAAAAGCGATGGTTATTAAAACCAAAACAAATTTAGGTATAGTAATTAATATTTTTATTGGTTCTATAAATTTATTAGCAAACCAAATTTTATAATTTAATTTTTTCTTTTTCTCGTTATAACGAATTTTATCGGCAGAAAAACAAACCACTACAATGCACGGCAAAATAAATAAAGATAAAATAACGAACACATATTTCCACTCTATTATGGTAGATAAAAATAAACCGAATATTCCCGATATTACAAACCCAATTCTAAATCCATATACTACAAAAGCATTGCCAATTCCTGAAGCACTTTTTGAAAAAAGCTCAATTCTATAGGCCTCCATAGCAATATCATATGTTGCTCCAATTAATCCAATAAAAATGAGAATAATTACTAATAGATAAATATTATTTTCTGCATTAATATAACCAAAACTTCCTATTGAGATAAATAGAATAAATTGCATAGATATTATCCAGCTTTTTCTTAAACCAAAATTTTTTGGAAATATTTTTACGCTGTAACTGTCAATAAATGGTGACCATAAATATTTAAATGAATAAGGCATTGTCTTTATTGACAATAAACCTATTACCACCAAAGAAAATCCAATATCCTTAAAGTATGCCGTAGTTGTGGTTACAAAAAAAGCATATACTAATCCACTGTTAATACCTATGGTTAATGCTGTTGCCAATGACTTTAAATACTTTAAGCGAAAGACTTTATTGGCAGAAATGCGCATGAAAAATTTAAATATGGATGCTTTTTCCAAAAGCATTTAAAACTGATTCATGTATTGCCTCTGATATCGTAGGGTGTGGAAATATAGTGTTCATTAAATCTAACTCAGTTCCCTCAAGTTGTTTGGTTAGAACAAGACCATATATCATTTCCGTAACCTCTGCTCCAATCATATGCGCACCTAATAATTCCCCTGTTTTTTTGTGAAATACAGTTTTAATGAATCCATTGGAATCGCCTAACGCTAAGGCTTTGCCGTTTGCAGTCAATGGAAAGTTTCCAATATTAATATTATCCTTACCAAATTCACTTTCTGCCTTTGCTTGAGTTAATCCAACACTTGCAATTTGGGGGTAACAATATGTACACCCCGGAATATTTAAAGGGTTAATTGGCTTAGGTTTTTTACCTGCAATAACCTCAGCACTTATAACACCCTCATGACTTGCTTTATGCGCAAGCCATGGAGGAGAAACAACATCTCCTATGGCATAAATATTTTTTTCGTTAGTTTGTAAATATTCATCCGTAACTATATATTTTTTATCAGAAACACTTACATTGATTTTCTCCAATCCAATATCTTCAATATTTGCGCTAACTCCTACTGCAGAAATCACTGCATCATATGAAGCATTGGTGTCTTTTGAATTGCTTTTAATTTCAAAATTAATATCATTTTTGTTGATGGTAAATCTTTTAATTTCTGCAGATGTCAAAATTTTAATTCCCTGATTTTCAAATGCTTTTTTAGCAAATTCCGAAATTTCCTTATCTTCATTGATTAAAATTCTGTCTGCAACCTCAAGAATTGTAACATCTACTCCCAAGGCGTTGTAAAAACTTGCAAATTCAACTCCTATAGCGCCACTGCCAATTACCAAAAGCTTTTTAGGCAATTTATTAGGCATTAACGCTTCCCTATATCCCATAATCATATCGCTCTCTTTAGGCGATAGTCCTTTCAAAAATTTTGCCTTTGCCCCTGTTGCAATAATAATATTCTTCCCAGTTACCTTGAAAGATTTATTATCCTTTGATATTTCAATACAGTTTTTGTCTAAAAATCTCCCATATCCTTCAATTATTGAAATTTTGTTTTTATTAAGCAAATGTTTAATTCCGCCTGAAAGCTTATTTGATATTTCCCTTGATCTTGCAATGACTTTTGCAAAATCAACTTTATACCCTTCACATTTAATCCCAAATTCTTCTGAATTTTTTATATAGTGCAATATTTCTGCCGTACGAAGTAACGCTTTTGTTGGTATACACCCCCAATTAAGACAAATCCCACCCAGGCTTTCTTTTTCAATAATAGCGGTCTTTAAGCCTAATTGAGATGCTCTTATTGCTGCTACATAACCTCCGGGACCTGATCCAAGAACTAAAACATCATATTCAAAATTGTTTTGCATATAGTTTCCCTAAAAGTTAATAACAAAGCATTAATGATGGATTTTCAACAAAATGTTTAAATGCACTTAAGAAAATTGCAGCAGTTGCACCATCAACAACTCTATGATCACAGGATAATGAAATATTCATAACTTGTTTTTTCTCCAAATTACCATTTTTACCATATGCTGGTATTTCTCTAGTGCCTCCTATTGATAAAATACACGACTGCGGAGGATTAATTATGGCATAAAAGGACTTGATTGAATACATTCCAAGATTTGATATGGTAAAACCTCCACCCTGATATTCTTCAGGTTTCAATTTCTGGGATTTCGCTTTTTTTGCAAGTTCTTTTACCTCATTTGATATTTGAATCAAACTTTTTTGATTGGCATTTCTCACTATAGGAGTCATCAAACCATCGTCAATAGCTACTGCAACAGAAATATCCACATTGCCAAATTGGACTATTTTATCTCCATACCAGGCAGAGTTAACTTTGGGGTTTTTAAACAGTGCTAATGCACATGCTTTGATCAGCATATCATTAATAGAAATTTTAAATTCAGGTTTACCACTTTCATCTAATTTAGCAGAAGAGTTAATATCTACTCTAAAATCCAAAATCTTATCAACAAAACACTCTATATCTAAGTAAAAATGAGGCACTTGCTGTTTTGATTCAACTAATCTTTCAGCTATAATTTTCCTCATATTAGTCAGAGGTATTTCTAAATCACGATTTGGTATAATATTAGTTTCAAAATTTTGACGTGAACTATGCATAATAGCATTTTCAACATCTGATTTAACTATCCTTCCTCTTGGTCCAGAACCCTGTATATTACTTATATTTATATTTTCTTGCTCGGCAATCTTTTTTGCTAAAGGAGATGCAAAAACCCTATTTGGCACATCTTCTACCTTATTTTTTGCTTTATTTTGATTAGGTGTTTCATCAGCTTTTTTAGCATCAATATACGCAGATATTTCTGTTTTAATATTTTGAACTGCATGCTCCTCTTTAATAGAAGAATTTTGAATTTTGCCTATAGCATCTTTTATCTCTTCTCCCTCTTCTGCAATAATTGCAATTAAATCATTAACTTTGACATTTTTTGTTCCGGCCTCTACTAATATTTTCGCTAAAATTCCTTCATCAACTGCTTCAACTTCCATTATAGCCTTATCTGTTTCTATTTCTGCTATAACATCACCTGCTTCAACTGTATCACCCTCATTTTTAAGCCACTTAGCTAAATTTCCCTCTTTCATTGTAGGGGACAGTGCAGGCATTAAAACTTCTATCACCATAAACGTATTAAAAATGTATTTAATATTAGCTATATTAGCATATTATAACGCAGTTCTCCAATTAAATAATGAATTTACAGATTTACTGATTGCCCCTTACACCCTTAGCACTATTTATTTTAGCTCAAAATAAATAATACCAAATATTCTATGATAATATCTAAAAGCTATAGCCTGGGTCAGATAGGTAGGGACAAGAAGTGATAAGTGAAGTGCAGTAAAACCTACATAAGCGAAGAATGACGATGTCAATACCTTTCTGAATTATGCTATATGGTCAAAAATTTTAGGATTTACAATAACATTAAATTTATCTTTTAATTTCTTCAAGATATCCATTAAAATTATTTCTTGTTCAATTTGATTAACTTGCGAATCATATGATAACCTATGTTTTTCAATCTCATATTTAGATGGTAAATCGACCTTAGTGGGTTTAGCCAATAGCACTTCTTCATGAACATAGTCAATAAAGGGTTTTGTATAATAGTTAATTTTTGAATCAAAAATCACTTTGTAAAAATCCAGTGGTATTTCATTATTAAATTTATTGCTTGAAAGTCTAATTTTAGATAGCTGAATGTTCGAAAAATCAATAAGCTTTGTATTAGCTTCTGAATCTAACTTCCCTTCTTCAGAAATTTTAATTTGATTTATAAATGAGATTAATTCCTTGCTATACCAAATTTGTTGCAATTGGGATTTTAATTCATCAAATTCTTGATTTTTTTCTGGAGTTATTCCAATTATCCTGAGGATACAGAACTTATCTGAATCAATTGGAAATATTTCACTTTGCTGATTTAATTTAGTATTAAAAGAATTTTCAATAAATGACTTAGTATGAGTTATATCACCGTTTTCATCAACAGAATTGATAATTTCCGCCAAACTCAATTTTTGATTATAATCCTTAGCGATTACTTCTAATGTTTTTCCTTGTTTTAGTTCAGTTTGAATCTTTTTTATGTTGTCCAAAAAATTATTAAACTTAACATCTTTCAAATATTCTTTTTTTAGTAAATCCTTAACTTCATCAAAGCTTTTCTTTTTTTCCGGAATTATTTTTTCTATTTTAAAAATATATAGTCCTAGGGGTGTTTCAATTATTTCACTAATACCACCTACTTTAAGATTAAAAAGTTTTCCTGATATGTCACCATCAAAGTCCTTTGCTGTGATAATTCCTAGATTATAGCTATTAAAATTTGGAGCATATTTTTTTGCAACCTCTTCAAAACCTACACCTTTAATAATCTCTTCTCGTGCTTTATTAGCATTATTTAAGGAGCTAAATTGAATTTGTTTAACATCTCGTTTTTCTGACTCTACAAATAAAAAGCTCTTTTCCTCATAAATTTTTCTTAATTTCTCCTCAGTTACTTCACTAGATTGATCTTCAAATAGTTCTGAAGAAATTGTCATATACTCTACTTTGCGTTTTTCTGGAATATTAAATTTTGATTTATTTTCTTCATAAATATGCTTTAGCTCTGAATCTTCTGGTTTATTAGGTATTTTAAATGCAGAAAACGGAATTTTTACTAATTCCAGCTCTCTAGTTTGCAACACATCTTCTAATATAATTTCTGTTAAACCTGGAATAACAGATTTATTCGCAGATATAGAATCGACAAACGTAGCCCTAATTACATCCTCCTTTAATTTGTCAATAAAACCCTGTTCAGATACTCCATATTGCTTAATCACCTGCTCAAATATATCCTTGTCAAATTTACCATTTTTAAAAAATATTGGGATTTTTAAAATCTCTTTTTTGACCATATTATCATTAGCAACTATACCTAATCTTCTTGCTTCTAGTATAATCAAAGTACTGTCAACAATATTCCCTAATATGTCGCTTTTCAACTTATTTATGTCATTTTGTGATAAGTCCTTACCATATTTTATTCTAGACTCCTTAATGGCTTCTTGAAATATTTTATTAACATAGGCAAAAGAATATTCAATATCTGCAATTTTCAATGCATATGTTAATTCTTTTTTGACGAAAACATCCCTTAATCCACCAAAAGCAAATGCTAATATTAATACTAAGAGTAAAAATTTTACAAAATTTCTAAGTAACTTATTTTGAATCACTGTCTTTGCTTTGAGGTAAATTTACGTCAATTGATTTTAGTCTTTTATTTACTTCGGATATCACCTCATCTGTAATTTCCGTAGATTCATCACTATAAAACACCATTCCCTTATCTAGGGTAACCGTTATTTGATTTTTCTCTGATAAATTTTTAACAATGTCAGTTAAGCTATCATTAAGAGTTTTATTAATATTATTGAATTCCTTGTCGAGATTGATCCTTTTGTCATAAAACTTTTTTTGTAAAATTTGCGCTTCCTTATTTAATTCTTCTCTTTTTTTATTGTATTCTTTTGCTGACATTATATTTTTCTTATTCTCTAAATCCTCAGCCCTTTTAGAAAATTTTTCTTGCATTTCTCCCGCTTCTTTTTCAGATTTACTAAATTCATCTTCTATCACTTTTTTTGCTTGCACATATGCGGTACATTTTTCAACTACTTTGTTAGTATCAATTACTCCAATTTTAGTTTGAGCATAAACATCATTTATGAAGGTTATGCAAGACACTAAAAAAAACACTGATAGAAATCTTAAAAATTTCATTTTATACTCCAAAAAATACAATTACTAAAAGTTTGTTCCAATACTAAACCTTACTCTTGAGGTCTTGTCAAACGATTCTTTTCTGAATGGGGTACCATAATCTAGTCTGATAAAGCCAAGGGGTGAATCCCATACCAAACCAACGCCATAAGATGCCCTAATTTTCTTATTTGTATCGATGTAGTCAGAATTTAAATTTCCTCCTTCACATAGCGATTTAGAACTGATTTTTCGATCATTTACACCAGAATTACATTCACAATCTTTTCCTTCACATTTATATTTTGCTGCATCAGTGTCAAACAAAGTACCGAAATCACTAAAAACAGCTCCTTTCATCCCAAATTCCTCTGGCAATCCTAGAGGAAATTGTATTTCAGCTGTGCCTGCGAAAAAAGTATTGCCTCCAAGTGATGCCCGATCATCATTTCCTGTGTATTTTTTAACCCTTGGACCTATACCTGATACATCAAACCCCCTGATATAATCCTCTCCAACAAAAAAGCTATCATTAACGTTAACATTGTTACCACCAATACCACGAATATTACCAGCTCTTCCAATTAAATTTAAAATAATATTTTCTTTATACAATGGCTTAAAATAACTCGTATGCAATTGGTGTTGCAAATATTTTACATTACCACCAACACCGGCAAAATTTTGCGTAAGTTTAACCATATATCCCTTTGTAGGGCTAATCCTGCTATTTAATTTATCATATGTAATTGAATGACCAATGGAGGACACACGTGTTTTATTTGGTTGAGCCTTTAGAAATATTGATGCATCTTTGCTCTTATCTGATTTTTCATTTTTGATAGAGTAATTAATATTATGATATAAGTACTCGTTAATATCATAACCAGTCCTAAGGGTCAGGCCCTTGCTTTTAGCACTAAAAGAGCTTTGATCAGACCTATCTTGAGATGTTGTAAAAATATCAAAACCAACTGCTAAGTTACGATCCATAAACTTTGGTTCAGTAAAACTAAAAGATATATCAGAGCTTTTTCTAGCTTTACTAAAATCAAATTCTACAATTTGCCCCTTACCCAAAAAGTTATATTCAGATAATGTTGTTGAACCAATTGCGCCTGAAGCAGTGTTATACCCAATTGCAAAACGCATAGAGCCCGTAGATGTCTCTTTTACTTTAATATCCAAATCTAATTTATCAGATTCAGAAGTTGGCTTGTTCTCAAACTCAACTGAGCTAAAATAACCCAAATTGGCAACTTTTTGTTTAGACCTTTGAATTTTTGATAAATTGAACGGGTCACCTTCATAGATTTTTAATTCCCTTCTGATAACTCTATCCAAGGTTCTTGTGTTGCCAATAATATTAATATTCTTAACAAAATATTTTGCAGTTTCGTTTATAATGTATCTGATATTTACTATTTTATTTTTTTCATCCTTCTCCAAATTATAATCAACATCTATAAAAGTATAACCCTTATTTCCCAAAAATGATGTAGTTTGGTATACGGTTTTATCGATTAAAGATTCATTAAATATTTCTCCTTCTTTATAATCGATGAATTTTTTCAATTCGGTTGCATCAATATCTTTTATTTGGCAATCAATTGATGATTTACCAAAATTAAACCTTTCACCTTCAGTAATAACGTATGTTAACAAAAATGATTCGCCATTAGGAGTAATTTCAGAGGTTGAAGACAGAACTTTAAAATTAGCATATCCTTCTTGCATATAATGTTGCTTGAGTAAATCTTTATCCAACATAATTCTATCTTGGTCGTATAAATCACTCGAAGAAAACAATCTATACCAAGCCGCTTCTTTTGAAGCAATGATTTTTAATAAATCTTTTTGAGAGAATTTAGTATTGCCATAAAAAATTATTTTTTTGATTTTTGGCTTTTCTCCTTCATTAATTAGAATTGTAACATCAACTGAATCTTGTCCTCGCTTTTTTATCGTTGATTGGGCAGAAGTAGCAAAATAACCCATTTTTTTATACGTAGACTCTATTCTTTTAACATCACTATCCAATTGATACTTCGAATAGATATTACCTTCTTTAACTTGTAATTCCTTCTTAATTGTAGCAGCTTTTAATTTTTTATTACCCTCAATGATAATTTTTCTGATTACAGGATTTTCTTCGATTTTAATGATTATGACATTTTTTGCACTTTGCTTAATCGATATGTCAGAAAAAAAACCTTGGGAGTATAAATTTTTAACTGATTTGTCAATATTTTCTTTAGTAGCTTTATCCCCTATTTTGAAATCTAGGTAGTATAAAATGGTGTCTGTAGGAACTCTCTTGTTGCCTATTACTTCAATTTTTTGAACATTTTCAGACGCAATAACATTTAAAAATTGAAGTGAAAAAACAATTATAAAAATAAAATTTCTAACTAAATACATAATATTTTCAGCCTAATAATAATTTTAATTTCTTAAAGAATTCGATAGCCTTTAAATCATTCCAAAAAGCTATCGACATTAATCCTATCAGTATAAAAAAGCCAATTTTAAAACAAATAACCTGAACCTTATGATTAATTGGCCTTCTAATTATTGCTTCTATTCCATAAAAAAATAGGTGCCCTCCATCTAACATAGGTATTGGGAACAAATTGATCAAACCTAAATTAAGCGATATCATTGCGACAAAATACAATATTGCCACAAATCCCTGATTTGCCATGCTCTCTGAGTATAAGGCTATTTTTATGGGACCTCCAATATCCTCCGTTCCACGTTTTAAAGTTATCATTTGCCAAATAGCTTTCACGAACATATATGACATATTTCCCACTTGGTAAAAGGAATTTACAAATGACTCTGCAACCCCAACTTTCCTAAAAGTGAATTTTTCAAAATAAACACCTATCATGCGTGATTTAACAATTTCACCAAATATATTTTTATATTCTTCTTCCTTGGGCGCAACATTCACTGTCAAATAGGATTTTTGGCGAATAACTCCTACTTCAATATTAATATTTTCACTTTTATCTAATTTTAACTTTAGATCAGCTGGAGAGTCTACTTTATATCCATTAACGTCGACAATTAAATCTCCCACTGCCAAACCCGCTTTTTGAGCTGGAGAGTCTTGTTGTAGGCCGGTAATTTCAGACTTAAATTCCTTTACCCCACTATGCATTGATAAAATAATAAAAATGATAATTGTCAGTAGATAATTAGCAAATGGCCCCCCAAAAACAATCAAAGATTTTTGCCACAAATTTTTATGATGAAAAGATAAACTTTTTTCTTTGTCTGATAAACTATCTATTTTTTCTTTATCTGGAGTGCTCGCAGCACCTTCATCGCCAAACATTTTTACATAACCTCCAAGAGGTATAAGGGCAATTTGCCAAACAGTGTCCTTACTATCTTTCCACTTGATTAGTGGCTTTCCAAATCCTATTGAAAACACCTCAATTTTCACCCCAAACAGTCTAGCAAATAAAAAATGCCCCAATTCATGAATAAACACAATTGGCGTTAAAATCACTAAAAACCAAAACAGAGCTTTTGCTGATGTATACATAATAAAAAAAACGGGCGCTATCACTATTAATAGCCAAAACAAAGCTTTCATTGAAATACAAAACATTTATTGGATCTACTAGATATCAACAAATGAACAATTTTACAATTGAAAATTTCAAACAAATGATTGCTTTTTAGTTTGATAGCTTTAAAATCCTAATAAGACTATGATAAACATTAAAATTTCCATTCAAAATTATGCATAAGGTGAAATACATACTTTTTATAACATTAATTTTTCCAATAATGTTTTGTGGTTGCTCAAAAAAAAGCAAAAGCTATGGAACAACTGAGAAAAATTTCAAAAATAAACATTTTCCTAGAGATAATGAATTCATTATGAATGGAGGGTATAAAATCAAGGTACCGAAAAACCCTTTTATTAGTTCCAAGGAAGCTGTGGAGGTGTATAATAAGGATAATAAAAATTCTCTTGCTGATGTTCCTAATATACCAGAAAATTTAAAGAAGAATTAATATATTATGGGTAACCATGGCATTATTGGATTTGAAAGATTTTAGAAGCCAAATTGAAAAGGTTAGCTCATTGTTAAAGAACAGGTTTAATGTCATACCAAAATTTGGTGTTGAGATTGAATTTTACTTAAGGCACAAGAATGGTAAACTAGCAAGCCCAGAGCAAATTGACAAATTTAAAGAAGAACTCAAAAAGCGTAATTTAGCGATATCTGATGAAAGAGGATTGGATCAGTTTGAGACTCAACTCAAAGCTTCAAGCAACTGTTTAGAATTAATAGAATTAATTAAAAAGATCAAACTTGATTTACACGAAGTGTCAAATAAGTTGAATTTGCTTATAATATTTAGCCCTAAACCATTTGCTGGCACATATGGTTCTAGCATGCACTTTCACCTAAGCTTGTATGATAATCATAATCATAACTTATTTTCAGATGATACTATAAGTACAAATAAATTTCTTAGCAATGTTGTTAATTCAATTCTTTTAATCCTTAATCAATCAATTTATTTATTATGTGGCGATGATTTTGAAGAATATAGTAGATTTACACCAAATTTTATGGCTCCAGTAAATTTGAGTTGGGGAAATAACAATCGAACTACTGCTGTAAGAATTCCAGATGGCGATATAAGTAGTAGAAGATTGGAATTTAGGATTCCATCTGCTTCATGCGATCCACAAAAAGCTATTTTTTTCTTACTTGTTGCAATCTTAAATGCATTAACCAATCCAAAAGCAACAATAGATAGGGTATACGGTAATGCAGCTGATCCACAATATAAATTTCAGGATTTATTTACCAATCCAACTGCCGCTAAAGATCATTATAATTTGGATAATATTTGTTCTCAATTATGTATCTAAATAATTTGAAATTCAAAGTATAGGAGATAATGTTGTTATAAATAATAATAAATAGTATGTAAAAAAATCAAAGTTGTGAAAAATTATTGTCAGTTAATTTCATTAATAACGTATTTCGCACTTCTAGCGCATCCTAATGAGTAGTGGGAAGGTTTGCTTGATGATAAGGATGCGCTAAATGTGCACTCGCCCACTTCAGCTACTTTCATTTGTTATAGCACGTATAAATAGAATATGCAACTAATAGTTTTATTTACTACTATAAGAGGCAATTAAATGATTTAAAATGATATTATTTTTTGTTTACTTGTGTTTTGCAAAGCATTATATTCGTCACTATATTTGTCAGAATGAAATAATAAATACGCGATGTTTGCTTCTTTAAGTGAAAATTTTATAAAAGCTCTTGATAAAATTAAGCGCAAAGGAACCATATCAGAAGATGATTTAGAAGGGGCTCTGCGTGAAATAAGAATATCTATGCTCGAGGCTGATGTTGCGTTAAGCGTAACTAAAGAGTTTATAAAAAATGTAAAAAATAAAGCCATTGGACAGGAAGTTGTTAATAGCGTAACACCTGGGCAAATGATAGTGAAGATTGTTCATGATGAATTAAAAAATATTTTAGGAACAGAGGAGCAAGATATTAACTTGAAAGTCTCGCCCCCTGCGGTGATAATATTAGTTGGATTACAAGGTGTGGGTAAGACAACAACCGCTGTTAAGCTAGCAGTATATCTAAGAAAAAAATTAAAAAAGAAAGTGTTGCTTGCATCATTGGATATATATAGACCAGCTGCTCAAGAACAACTTGAGACACTTGGCAAGCAAGTCTCCATTGATACTCTTCCTATTATTTATGAGCAACTTCCTCTGGATATTGCTCAAAGAGCGCTACAAGAAGGTAAGGCAGGATTATATGACCTAATAATTCTGGATACGGCAGGTAGATTGCACACTGATGAAAAATTAATAGATGAAATCATTTCTATAAAACGTGTTACTAATCCTATTGAAACTTTATTAGTAGCAGATTCTATGGCAGGACAAGATGCAGTAAGTAGTGCGAAGCAATTTCACGATTCAGTAAATTTAACTGGGATTGTATTGACTAGGGTTGATGGTGACTCAAGGGGTGGGGCAGCGCTAAGCATAAAATATATCACAGGATGCCCTATCAAGTTTATCGGGCATGGAGAAAAAATATCTGATTTGGAGAAATTTTATCCTGAAAGAATTGCATCTAGAATTCTTGATATGGGAGATGTTGTTACTTTAGTCGAAAAAGCTATAGATGCAGTGAACGAAGAGGACGTAGAACAGCTAGCTAGAAAAATGCAAAAGGGCAAATTCGATATGGAAGATTTAAAAAAACAGCTCAATAATTTAAAAAAAATGGGGGGAATATCTTCAATTATGGGTATGTTACCTGGTTTTAAGGGAATTAAGCAAGCTTTGGGTTCAGATAAATTTGATAAAAGTGTTATAATCAGACAAAAGGCAATAATAGACTCTATGACAAAAAAAGAGAAGATGTACCCCAAAATAATGAATGCATCAAGGAAAAATAGAGTTGCCAAGGGAGCTGGGGTTACTGTTCAAGATATTAATAAATTGTTGAAACAGTTTTTAGAAATGCAAAAAATGATGAAGAAAGTAAGTAATTTGGACGAAAGAAATTTAAGAAAATTTGAAAATATGATAGATAATAAATATAAAAACAATATTTCATGAAAAATCTGAAAGATGATCAAAAAATAAAAAGGCTATCTGAGGCTTTGAGAGCAAATCTTAAGAGAAGAAAATCAAAAAATAAAAAAGAAAACAGTGAGAAAATTATGAAAAATAAAACTACTAAGTTAGCTGTGATATTAATCTTGTCAGCTATTTTGATATCGTGCGGTAAAAAAACGGAAAGAGTAGGTTATTTTTTAAGTAAGGAAAAGCTGGACGCTATAAAAATCAATCAAACTTCTGAGCAAAATCTTCTGAATGCCTTAGGAGAACCTACCACCAAATCAAGTTTTGGTCCAAAGATTTACTATTATATGGAACGCCAATATGAACAAGTTGCATTTTTTCATCCGAAATTAAAGGAACAAAAAATTGTCGCCATAGAACTGGATGCAAAAAATATAATCAAAAAAGTAACAGTATATGATTCAAAAGATGCAAATGTTTTGAATTATGACTCAGATCAAATCGTGATAAAAGGAAATAAAATTGGTGTACTAGAGCAGTTTGCAAGCAATATAGGTAAATTCAGTTCAAAAGCTCAAAAGGGTGGTGCAAATTGATTTTTAAATTTGATGTGAGATTAATATACAACATTAATGATAGTAATATTTAGTAAAAATACGCACCTAGAGCAAGCTTTAAGAAATTTCCAGATGTATCAAAGCTTAAAGATTGTAACAACACAGGACAAAAGCCAATTAGAAGAAGAAGGTAGAATTTGTATACTAGATGAGGTTGCGAGCTTTAATAATCAATATAAAATTTGCATTTCTATATCAAAAGCTCAGGGCACAGATTTAACAAAACCTTTTCATATCTCAGGTTTAAATCTTCTCATTATTAAATGCTTAGCAAAAATAAATAATTATATATTTCCAGATAAATTTTCTTTTTTCTACAATGAGAGATTATTAATTAATAATGATGAAAAAACTGTTAAATTGACCGAAAAAGAAGCTGGCTTGCTAAATTTTATTTTAAAAAGTCCAATTTTTACTGTCAACAAAACCGAGGTTCTTGAAAAATTATGGGGGTACGATATTACTTCAGAAACATTAACTATTGAAACGCATATTTATCTTTTAAAAGCAAAATTCAAAAAGCTTGGTTTCAAGAATGTATTGTCAATTGAGAAGGATAAAATTAATTTCAGTATTTAAATTTGGCATGTTAATTGCTCATAGATATATGCACTGATAATATAAATATAAATGGCAGAAGCATCTATACAAATTAACCAACTAAGCTCAAATGCACATAGTGCGCAAAAGGCTTGTTTAAATTCATCGAGTGGTAGTCATCATACTAGTGCCAATTTTGATAAAATATTGCAAAGTATAAATGCACCTACTGGTACGTCTACTAAAGTTAACCATAATGAAGATAATTCTCAGTTAGTAATAGATGGTGGTGAAGCCTGTGACAATAGCATTCAAAACGATAATACTAACTATAGTAGTGCAAGCATTAATGACGTTGAAATTGAGGAATATTTGCAAATTACCCCTAGGCAGGTAAGTGTTGATACTAGAATTAAAACTGATTTAAGTCTTTTAACTTTAGCGGAAAATACCACAATTAATAATGCAAGTAGTGCGCAAGATATTTACAAATCAGCTGAGCTGAATTTCTTTTGTCCAACTGTGCAACTATCATATGAAGATCATGGAGGAAATCAGAAGAGTAACAATGATAATAATAAGTTACCGCAATTACAAATAGAAGCTACTGAATTTACTGGTGGAGATGTTAGATTCATTAAAATAGGACCAAATATTGAATTAAATTTTCCGAAGATTCAATTAAATTATTCAGAATATGAGACATATTCTCAAAATCAACCAGAAGCTTGTGATAGTTTACCGTTCGTTTCATCTGGAGTTGACACAAAGGAAGTTAAAAGTTTTGATTTTATTGATTTAAATTTTAAATTTAATGAAACCTTATCTGATGCAGATTACAGATATGGACACAATGCATACTTTAACAGTACAAAATCAATAACAAATGCAAAAATAAATTTTTCTTTAGGCAGTTTAGATAGTAAATTGATTAATCAGGTAAATTTTTTCATATCTGCCACAACTAACCAAAAAGAGAACAATACTGTAGTGCAGTTAGAGCCTGCAGAGCTTGGAAAAATTGAAATAATAGTAAGTAATCAGGGAAAGGAGCGAAACATCATAGTAAATTCTGATAAAATATCAACATTTGAGCTATTGAAAAAACATAGTGATGAATTTTTAGGTAGCATTAAGTCTGGCGATTCTGAAAATGACATTACAACAAATCTTTCTTTTAATTATAAAGATCTAAGTCAAAATGGTGCTGATAGAGACGACCAATTACAAAAAGGACGAATATCAGTTGAAGGAAAAAATAATACTTTATTAAATGGTGTTACAGAACACAGAATGTCACTTGTGTTTATGCCATTTAATATTGACAAAAAAGTAGACGTATGGGTATAGTCAGATTACGTAATGTTTTCAGGTTTGCTTTATGTCCGAAGTAGAGTCGTTAAAATCAATCATTAATTCCTCAGATAACGCTGCTGTTGATAAAATTGTAAAAGAAAAAAAGGCTTTAGCAGAAGAGAAAAAAAGGTTTTTAGGATTTTTTGTGGAATCCCTAAAGGGTCAAGATCCTACTTCTCCAATGGATCATTCTCATGTGATTAATACCATGTTGTCATACCAAAACACAACTAATTTAATGGATATTAAAGGGTTATTATACGATGCATTCAACGAGAGTGATCAAGCCAAATTATCTAGTGCCGTTAATCAACTAGGGCAAGGAGTAATAATTAAGGGTAACGACATTGAGCTTATTGAATCTGAAGAAAATAGTAAAAAAGTTTTAAAGGCAGATATAATTTATCTGTTAGAAGATCAAGCAGACAAAGTTAAAATTTCAATTAAAGATGAAAAAGGAAAAGTAATTTCTGAAGTAGAGAGTGCTGAAAAAAATAAAGGGATGAATACATTCGTCTGGGATGGAGAATTAATAAAAGATAATGAAAAATCTAATGATCTGGCAAAATCAGGCAAATATACTTATGAAGTAGTTGCTACTGACAAAAATGGTGAAAAAATTAAGGCAACCACTTTTAGTGGCATTAGAAATATTATTGATAAAATCCTTTTGGATAATAAAGGTTCACCCGTATTTAATTCAGGTGGGAAACGGTTTAATCAGGATCAGATTTATGGCTATCAAGCAGTGAACACTGCTAATTTCGGTAATTTGCAAAATTACAAAGATTATTTAAAATCTAACAAAGACCTATTCACTACCAGCAAAGATGCATAAGCCTGAAGCCTGAAGCTTGTGCTTGTTGATTAGATTGTTTTAATACCAATGAAAATCTATTTTATCTAGTAAAAAAAAGGTTAGGCTAAAATCTGTTCCTATATTCAACTGGATTGTCAGGACATTGCATAAAACCACATTCCAAATATACAGAAATGACATTGATTAATAATATGGTTAATAATATCAAAAATAAAAGCCTATTGAGCAATTTATCAGATATTGAAAAGTATGACAATATGCTATTAAACTTTATGTTTTTTAATACTGGTGTTAAAGAGACTAGAATAATTAATGAAAATGAAACAATATCATTCCAAGTGTAAAAATGTAAATTGAGGAATTTTGATCCATACCCTGGATCACCAGGCACTATATGTAGCAACACTTGTCTCATAGCCACGATTAAGCTGTATATACTAGAAATGATGATTATCAAATTATATCTAAATTCATTACCGTGCCGCATGTTCATTATAGCTCCAAATGCTATAAATAATAACCCAACTCTTTGTAATAAACAAAGAGGACAAGGAAGCTCATGGAATGCAAATTGATAAAAAAGAGCAATTATATTCGCTGTGATTGCTATAATAAATATTATAAAATCTGTTATTTGAATGTGTCTATTTGCCATTTTTTCAGTATAAAAATTAAAAAGATAAATTTAATTTATCTGTTGCATGGTGAATGAACCAAGCCACAGAAATTGCATAGCACATAAAAAATAAAATTAGACTAGGACCTACTTTGCCTATATATCCCAAGCATAACGCCATAATTAATATAATGAAGATAGTCGCTATCATAAAAATTGTCTTTTTAACACACTTCCCAAAGTAAATAAGAAAATGCCTGAAATGTAAAGGATAATCTTAACGTCTAGCAATAGAAATCGCAATAACCTCTGTTGCTCCGTGCTGAATTAAGGTTTTTGAGCACTCATTAATAGTATTGCCAGTAGTTATTACATCATCAATTAATAATATTTTTTTTCCTTGAATTAATTTTCTATTATTTTCACTAATGTAAAATGAATTTTTTAGATTTTTCTCCCTTAGATTTTTACTTAATTCACTTTGATTAGCTGTATTTTTAATCTTTACTAAAATTTTAGAATTATATTTTATTTTTGTTATGTCAGCCATTATTTTTGCAATGATGGCTGATTGATTATACCCACGTAGCTTTAATTTTGATTTATGAAGTGGTACTGGAAATATATAATCTATATCTTTACATTCTAATGTAGCTGAAATATACGTAAGCCAATTTTTTAACAATTTTCTTAATTTAAAAATAGCATGAAATTTAAATTTTTTGATTATTTGCTTTGCAAAATCATTATATTCAATTATGGATATTGTGTAATTATAGCAATGCTTTTCATTAATACAAAAATCATCAGTACAAAGAATCATGCTGCTGGAGGTTGTCAAAGAAGTTCCGCATTTTTTGCAGAATGGCCTAGTTATAAATGAAATTTTTTCCCAACATTCTTTACATAATATATTAGAAATCCAACAACTTGACTTGCAAATAATGCAGATTGGAGGATACATAATGTTAATAGCATGTTCAAAATAATCTATAATTCTCATATTTGCATTTTGTTTTATGTCTCCTGCCATGCTAGCAGAGACATATATTATAGTAAATAATATCAATAATTTAACAACTGGTGTTACTAAAACTGATTTTTTCAGCTAGTATTAGATTTTTTAGTTAAAAATGTTTACGTAAGTTTAAAGAGAACGTTAAATCTTAGCTCTATTTCATTTATAGCATAATTTAGATAATTATTGACATCGTCATTCTTCGCTTATGTAGGTTTTAACTACACTTCGCTCATCACTCCTTGTTACTACCTATCTGACCCAAACTATAGTTTTGCTTATTCCAAAGAGGTTGTTCTTTTTATTTTTCTTTGCAAAATTAATAAGCCATAGAGCAATGCTTCTGCCGTAGGTGGACAACCTGGAACATATACATCCACAGGCACTATTCTATCACATCCTCTTACCACAGAATATGAATAATGATAATAACCACCACCATTTGCACAACTACCCATCGAAAGAACCCATCTTGGCTCAGGCATTTGATCATAGACTTTCCTAAGGGCACTGGCCATTTTATTAGTTAGTGTACCTGCTACAATCATAACATCAGATTGACGTGGACTTGGCCTGAAAAGCATCCCAAATCTATCCATGTCGTACCTACTAGACGCAGTGTGCATCATCTCAATTGCACAGCACGCAAGACCAAATGTCATTGGCCATAAAGAGCCAGCTCTAGCCCACTTTACTAAATCATCTAATTTAGCAGTAACAAAGCCTCTGTTTTTAACATCTTTTATAGCATAATTTAAAAGCTCATCTTGTTTTTGACCTAATGTAATTTTATTATGCTCGTTATGTATATTTATTCCCATTCCAATGCTCCTTTTTTCCACTCATATATGAATCCTATTGTCAGCGTGATAATAAACATAATCATTGACCAAAAACCAATAAGCCCTATTTCCTTTAATACAATCGCCCATGGAAATAAAAACGCTATTTCTAAATCAAAGATAATAAAAAGGATAGACACTAAGTAAAACCTCACATCAAATTTTTTCTTAGCATTTCCAAAATTTTCAAAACCGCATTCATAAGTAGATAATTTTTCTTTGTAGGGATTTAACTTATTCACCACAAAAGGCAAAATTATTAATACAAAAGCTAAGCATGAACTTATTACTATAAAAATTAATATTGATAGGTAATTTTCTAAATATAATTGCATGTTCATATAACTATCTTTCTTTAGGTATTCTTACAGTAAGACCATCAAATTCATCTTGCATTATTATCTGGCAACTTAATCTTGAAGTCTTAGTTAAACCAAATGCCAAATCTAACATATCATCCTCATCTTCTTTTTTTGGTATCACCTTCTCCAGTGTATCATAAAAATTCTTATCCACAATAACATGACATGTAGCACATGACAGAGAGCCACCACATGCCCCCTCTATTTCATATATAGCATTTTGGTGAGCAATTTCCATAAGGGACAAACCGTTAGACGCCTCTACTTCTTTAACATCGCCATTATCATAAACAAACTTAATTTTTGGCATTCTTTACTCACTTAGCGCTTTTATCAACATATAAAATCTGAGAAACGGTATCTTTTTTAATTTTTACCTTTACATCTTTTGCTATCTCAACAATTAAAATATCGCTCTCTGTCTCTACTTTAGATACAGTAGCAATCATTCCACCTGCTGTAACAATTTGGTCACCTTTTTTTAGGTTATTCACCATATCTTGATGATTTTTCAGTTTTTTTTGTTGAGGACGAATAACTAAGAAATAAAACACAACTATAATCAGTAGCAATGGAGCCATACTAGTGTATGAAGCCATACTAGTAAGCATCGAACCGGCTGAGGAGCCAGCTGATGCATCTGCTAAAACCTCTTGTACAAACATAAATCAATATATAATAAATTTTACCTATTTCTATATCATTAGTAGCACTTTTTCAATAACTATTTGTAGATTAAAAACTTTATTGCCCCAATATTAACCTACCAGCTTTTTCATATATTCATCGTTATGCTAAATATTACGTTTAAACTACAGAGGCACCATCATGTTAAAAGAAATTTATAATTGAAAGAGGGTATAGGATTTCAGCCTTATTCCTTATTCCCAAGTTGGGTTATATTTACGATTTTTTTCTTGAATTTTGAAGCAATATTGGGTTATTCCAAGTATTTGGAAAATTCTTTATAATCCAGCTCAATTAAATTTCCAGGCTTCATATTATGGGCAGAATAATCTCCATAATCAATTCTGATTAATCTACTAACTTGGAGTTTGAAATATAGAAAAACATTTCTAATTTCATTATTTTTTCCTTCATACAAAGCAATTTTATACCATGAATTGGCTCCTTGTTTTTTATGTAATTCGACAGCAATAGGTCCATATTGGATTTTATCAATTTCTATTCCCCTAGATAGTTCTTTAATCATGTTTTCTGGCATAAGGCCGTATGCCTTGCAAAGGTAAACTCTCCTTAACTTAGTAGATGGTAATTCTAATTTTCGTGCTAGATCGCCAGTATTTGTTAATAAAATTAAACCTTCAGTATTGTAATCTAATCTGCCTACTGAAATTACTCTCCCAATATTTTTTGGTAATTCTTCAAATAATGTTGTTCTGCCAAAATTATCTTTGTGACTTGTTATAACTCCCTTTGGCTTGAAATATTTCCATAAGCGTGTCCTTATGGGCTTTGAAACAATAACGCCATCAACATAAATTTGATCTGAATTTTGAACTAAATAAATTGGTGAAGTTAGTATCTGGTCGTTTACTTTTACTCTATTTTCCAAAATCAACACCTCAGCCTGTCTTCTAGAACAAACGCCATAATTGGAAAGTGTTTTTGCTATCCTAATAGGTTTCATGATAAGTACCTAAAAAAAAAAATGAACACACTATAGATGTGTTCACTCTTTTTTTAAAAAATCGATAGTAGTTAGTAATAAGAAATTATCTAATTACTGTTACTACTCTTCTATTTTGTTTATAAGCTTCTTCAGTATGACCAATAACAGCCGGTCTTTCTTTACCAAAGCTAATTACAATCAGTCTATCTGGATTAATGCCATGGTGTACTAGATATTTCTTAACACTATTTGAACGTCTTTCTCCAAGCGCTAGGTTGTACTCAACTGTACCCCTTTCATCAGCAAAACCTTCAAGGACAAATTTAAGATGAGACTTATCTTTCATAAACTCAACTTGCTTATCAAGTACTGATTTAGCACTATCTGATAAATCAGAATTATCGTAGCTAAAAAATACTTTATCGCCTACTTTCTTTTCAAGCTCTTCAAAAGTTGCTTTCGATATTGAATCAAGTGTGCTACCATCAGTACCATTGGTTGATTGATGTGATTTGTTTTTACACCCAACTCCAGCAAGTAGTGCTAATGAGCAAACAGCTAATAATGCTTTTTTCATATGGCTCCTTTATAGTTATTTATTATTATTGTTATTTATTCTATAGTGTAGTACGTTTTAAGTACTTGTCAAATACTTTGGATGGGTTGGCGAGTAATACTTATAAATATGATTCTTAAATTGCTTAGTTAATTAAGCTATTAAGTACACCTTATTATTCGATAATCTTGATATTTTGCCTGCTAGCTCAAGCTCTAATAGAAGAAAACTCACTACATTTATCGGTATTTCCAGTTGCTCTGCAATGTCATCAATTTCTATTGGTGAATAAGAAAGGGAATTAAAAAGCTTAATTCTAAACGTACCAAGCTCCAATTCAGATGGTATATTTTTCACATAGTTACTTGTAAAGTTATCATTTTGATCAGAAATATAGGTGTTATTTTTTCTGGTAATTTTAGCTAAATCTTGAACGATATCTTGTGGAACAAGTGCTAAATTAGCACCTTGTTTTAGAAGTGCATTGGTGCCTTGTGACTTTGCATCTAATGGAGAGCCTGGTATGGCATAAACCTCTCTATTGTATTCTAGCGCAAATTTCGATGTAATTAAAGTTCCAGATTTCTTAGTGGCCTCAACAACTAGCACTCCTGAGGCTAAGCCGGCTATTATCCTATTTCTTTGCGGAAAATGTTGCGCTAAAACTGAAGAATTGATTGGTTGCTCGGTAACTATAAGCCCTTTATTATATATTTCTTCATAAAGCTTGATGTTTTCTTTAGGATATACATGGTTGATCCCCCCTGCAATTACGCCAATCGTACCATTATCTAAACTTCCCTTATGTGCAAATGAATCTATCCCTCTAGCGAGACCTGATACTATAGTAAAACCGGCATCTGAAATCTCCTTTGCAAATTCAAATGATAATTTATTACCATTAATGCTGGAATTTCTAGCTCCTATTATAGCAAACATTGGTTTTTTAAAAAGCTGTGTATTACCTTTTACTATAATCACTGGTGGAAAATCAGGAATATGCAATAATGAGCTCGGATAATTCTCTTCACATGCAAGTATAATTTCCGCACCATATTTTCTGGTCTCTGCTATTTCTTTTTCAATAATTTGTTTAGACGGAACTAATTTTTCAATTGGAGAGCCACCCTTTTTAGCAAGTGTGTCAACATTTTGTAGAGCAGTCTCCGGATCTCCATACATTTTGAGCAGTTGCACAAATGTCTTTGAGCCAACATTTTTAGTCCTTGCAAGCCTAATCCATGAAAATTTAAAATCGTCAGCCTTTTTACTATTCAATAACTTACCAAAATTTTTCAATTCTTTAATTATATCCAAATTTTGTAGTGTCAAAATTTCTACTCTCCCTGAGCTAAGCTAAAACCAATGTTATCATCATAACTAAATAAATTTATAATCGACACTATGTCAAGATCTAATTCGACTATTTTCTTATATAATTCTAATACGTTGCTTTGTGAAATCCTGTATTCTTTTTTTGCTTTGAGAAATCTAAATCTGTAAAAATCTACTTCCGCAGTTGTCAATACTTTTGGCCAAATTAATAAACCTCTATTTGATACCATATACAATTTCAAAATATCATCTAGTTTTTGCAATTGAGCGATCAATTCAGACGTAAATTGAATTTTTATAAATATATCTGTTCCAATTAGTTCGCTTTTTTCATTACTATTAAGAGTCTCTTTTATTGAGATTCGTTCATTAGCTGCAGGTTGAAATTTACTTATCAGCAAGCTCGGTTTATTATTAAAATTATCAATAACTGCCTGTGTAAATTCAGAAGTTGAAAGCTTTTTTATACTTTTTTCTGAATTAAACATATCGGCGGTATGCAGCCCTTCTTCAATAGTCTTTAACCAAGCGTTATAAATCATTTCTGCCTCATGATTTTTTCCTAAATGCTTTAGCATCATTATGGCAGAATTTAACAATCCCGAGGGATTGGCAATATTTTTTCCTGCAATATCTGGTGCTGAACCATGTACTGCTTCAAACATTGCATATTCTTTCCCAATATTTGCGCTTCCTGCAAGCCCAACTGAGCCAGACACCTCAGAAGCTATGTCCGACATAATATCTCCATATAAATTGAGAGTAACTATAACATCAAAATTTTCGGGATTATTTGCAAGTTTTGCTGAAGCAATATCCACCAACATATGCTCCGCTTTTATATTTGGATACTCAGGAGCAATTTTAAGAAAAATTTCCTGAAAGCAACCATCGGTAATTTTAAGAATATTACTTTTTGTAACGCAAGTTACCTTGTTACGTTTATTGATTCTTGCATACTCAAATGCGTATCGAATAATTTTTTCACACCCTGATGTAGAAACCAATTTCATTGCAATCGTTGCGTTTTGAGTAAATCTATATTCTATACCAGAATATAAATCTTCCTCATTCTCACGGACAATAACAACATCCATATTTTTAAATTTACCAACAAATGGATAATAAGATAAAGAAGGGCGAATATTAGCAAATAGCTCTAACGTTCTTCTAAATGTAACATTCAAACTCTTATAGCCTGTTCCTAACGGAGTTGTAATTGGAGCTTTTAGCAAGACTTTATTCCTTTTGATCACCTCCCACACATCATCTGATATTCCTGAGGAAAAACCTTTGTTGTAAATTTTTTCACCAATTTCTATAGTTTCTACCTCTAGACCAGTTTTAGCATGGCTTAAAATCTGCAAAACTGATTCCATAATTTCAGGACCAATTCCGTCCCCGTATGCTACAGTAATTCTATTATTCATCATTTTAAACTCCTATAAGTTAAATTTTAAGCGAGATAATTATTAATAATATATTGTGGCTTTAAATAATTTGATACCAAATTTTTTAAATTTTTTAATTTATGATTTGCAAATTTGGCAATATGCCTTGCATCTAAAAGAAATTTATCATTAACTTGATCAACATTTCCTACCAAATAAAGCTCCTTTTTAATTTTACTTATCTCATCTTTTGTAATTATTTTGATTGGAGACGTATTGATTTTATTATCAAACTCCTGAAAATAGTATTTTTCTACTCCTGCCTCAAGTAAAACACCAACATTCTTTTCTTTGTGATTAAAAGCAATTGTAGCTAGATTGCAAATAGGCAATAACGGCACTTTTAAGGCGAAATGCAATGCATTACCAACACATATACCAATTCTGAGTCCTGTAAATTTGCCTGGACCAGTTGCCACCGCAATATAATTTAAATCGCTAAAGCTTAATTTTAAATCGCTCATAGCTTCTTCTATCATCAAATTAAGCGTTTCTGCTTGCTTGTTTACTTTTTCGTTATTTTTAAAATACACCACCTTATCATTTTCAGATATGGCTATAGATGCATATAAATATGATGTATCAAGTGTCAGTCCAATCATGTAATATAAAAATATATTTGGAAAATTGTAAGCTAAGCAATATAAAAATGCAAATTCTTAAAATATCCTTGGCAATCTCATAAACTGAAATTGGATAAATTCTAATTGATCGCTAATCATGTTGAGAAATAAAAGAAATTTGTTGAAACTATTCATACTTTATCTATACTGCAATTGAGTAAAGCTATACACAAATAAAATTCAAGCTTATGGACAGAGAAAAGGCATTAGAGGCTGCATTAAGTCAAATAGAGAAAGCGTACGGGAAAGGCGCTATTATGAAGCTAGGCGAAATGGAGGCTCAAAACATTGAATCAATATCATCTGGTTCATTGGGTTTAGATATTGCCTTAGGAGTGGGAGGCTACCCAAAAGGAAGAGTTATCGAAATTTATGGCCCAGAAAGCTCAGGAAAAACGACATTGACACTTCATGCAATAGCTGAATGCCAAAAAAAGGGTGGAACATGCGCTTTCATAGATGCAGAACATGCTTTTGATAGGGGATACGCGAAAAAATTAGGTGTTGATATAGATAAGTTGATTTTATCGCAACCAGATTCTGGTGAGCAAGCGCTCGAGATAACTGATACATTGGTCAGGTCAGGAGCATTTGACATGGTTATAATAGATAGCGTTGCAGCGTTAGTACCTAAAGCAGAAATTGAAGGAGAAATGGGTGATAGCCATGTGGGGTTACAAGCAAGATTGATGAGTCAAGCGCTTCGCAAATTAACTTCTAGTGTTTCCAAAACAAACACCATACTATTTTTCATTAACCAAATTAGAATGAAAATTGGTGTAATGTTTGGAAGTCCTGAAACAACTTCCGGGGGGAATGCGTTAAAATTCTATTCCTCTATAAGGCTTGATATAAGGCGCATTGGTTCCATAAAGGAAAAAGATGTTGTTATAGGCAATCAAACTAGAGTAAAGGTTGTAAAAAATAAAGTTGCACCTCCTTTTAAGGTCGTAGAATTTGACATTATGTACGGTGGAGGAATTTCAAAAGAAGGTGAGCTCATTGATATTGGAGTTACCGTAGATGTAATTAACAAATCAGGTTCATGGTATGCATATAAGGATCAAAAAATTGGACAAGGTAAGGAAAATGCCAAGGTATTTTTAAAGGAAAATCCTGAAATATCACGGGAGATTAAGGATAGGATATTGGAAATTAAAGAGCTTAATCCAGAAAAATTGGATGAGATTTCTATAAGTAATGCAGATTGATGAACAAAGAAAAAGAAGAGTCAAAAAAATATATTTTCTCTTTTGGAAATAATAAAGCCGAAGGAGGAAATCATCTAAAAGGTATTTTAGGTAATAAGGGAGCTGGTCTTGCTGAGATGAGCAAAATGAAAATACCAGTACCTCCAGGATTTACAATTTCGTCAAAAATATGCAAAGAATTCATTAATAACTCTAATCAACTACCAGAATCATTAAAGGAGTTGGTTCTTAGCGCTATGACTCAGCTAGAAAACGCTATTGGATTAAAATTTGAAGATGAGAATAATCCACTGTTGATTTCAGTTAGATCAGGTGCTCAGATATCAATGCCGGGAATGATGGAGACAATTCTTAATTTAGGACTAAATGATGCAACAGTAAAAGGACTTGCAAAAGTTACAAAAAATCCCAGATTTGCTTATGATTCTTATAGAAGATACATTGAAATGTATAGCAATGTAGTGCTTGGATTAGACAAGTCAAAATTTGAGGCTATCTTACACAACAAAAAAGCTCTTCTTGGCATTAAGAAAGATCAAAATTTAACTGAAGAAAATTTGAAAGATGTTATTGATGAGTATAAGAATTTAGTTAAAAATATTCTACATAAGGATTTTCCTCAAAATATCACCGATCAACTTTGGAGTGCTATATCTGCAGTTTTTAGATCTTGGAATGTACCGCGTGCTATCAAGTATAGAAGTATGAATAATATTCCAAATGATGTTGGAACTGCAGTCAATATCCAAGCGATGGTTTTTGGAAACAAAGGGGAGGATTGTGCCACAGGTGTTACATTTACAAGAAATCCATCCACTGGTGAAAATGAAATATTTGGAGAATATATTATTAATGCTCAAGGTGAAGACATAGTATCTGGTGTGATTACTCCTAGCCCAATAAATATAAAATCTAAAGAGCAGTGTTTTGAGGATGAAAAATCACTTGAAGAATTAATGCCAAAGGCTTATCAGGAACTAAAAACCATTCTTCATAAGCTTGAGTTACATTATAAAGACATGCAAGACGTCGAATTTACGATAGAAAATGGTAAATGTTGGATATTACAAACTAGGTCTGGTAAAAGAACGGCGCAAGCTACTATAAAAATAGCGGTGGATATGATGCAGGAAGGTATATTGACTAAACAACAAGCTCTAGATAGTATAGAGCCAGAAATAGTTGAAAAAGTTTTGCATCCAAGTATTGATCCAAGAGCAACAAAAATATTACTCAGTAAAGGCCTACCTGCCTCACCGGGTGCAGCATTTGGTAAAATTGCTCTTTCCTCAAGCAAAGCGGAGATAATGGCCAGGCATGGTGAAGTTATTTTAGTAAGAAATGAAACCAATCCAGAAGATATTGGTGGTATAGGAGCTTCTTCTGGTATATTAACAGCTCGTGGAGGTATGACTTCTCATGCGGCTGTAGTGGCACGAGGTATGGGTAAACCATGTGTTACAGGTGCATTTGAAGTAATGGTTGATAACGAAAAAGGTACTGTAGAAATTAATAATACGACACTTAAAGAAGGAGAGCTCATTACAATTAATGGCTCAAGCGGTGAAATTTTTTTAGGTAAAGTTGGTACTATACAAACTAAATTAGACAAAAGCTTTGAAAATTTGATTGAGATAGCAGAAGAATTTGCACTTTTAAAAGTTATGGCAAATGCTGAAACAATAAAAGACGCAAAAGTTGCTAAAAGTTTTAACGCTTGTGGGATAGGTCTTTGTAGAACCGAGCATATGTTTTTTCAAGAGGATAGAATTAACATTTTTAGAGAAATGATTCTCTCGCAAAATCTGGAAGAACGCTCAAAAATTCTCAATCAGTTGCTGTTTTATCAAGAAGAAGATTTTTATCAATTGTTTAAAATCATGAGTGGATTGCCAGTAACTATTAGATTACTAGATCCACCACTTCATGAATTTTTTCCACAAAATGATGAAGATGAGCTGGGACATATGAGCCAATTAATGTCTCTAAATCTTAAAGATATCAAAAATAGGGTCAATTCTCTTAAAGAAGCTAACCCAATGTTAGGCCATAGGGGGTGCAGGCTTGCAATTACATATCCTGAAATATACCAAATGCAAGTGAAGGCGATCCTTAGGGCAACTCACAGATGCATTAAAGAAGGCATTGTAACTATTCCAGAAATTATGGTTCCATTGGTAATGAATAAAGCAGAATTTATGATATTAAAAAATCTTATTATTGATACTGCTAATACGCTTGAAAAGGAATTAAATACTAAGTTTGAATACAAATTAGGAAGTATGATTGAACTTCCTGCTGCAGTTATCAATGCTGGTGAGATAGCGAGTGAAGCAGATTTTATAAGTTTTGGTACCAATGATCTTACGCAAACATGCCTTGGCATTTCACGAGACGATGCAGGTAAATTTTTAAGAACGTACATAGAAAAGGGTATTTTTTTTGAAGATCCTTTTGCCTCCATTCATGAACAAACTGTTGGTGAGCTGTTAAAAATGGCGGTTATAAGTAGTAGAAAGCACAATCCGACCATTAAAATTGGAATTTGTGGTGAACATGCTGGAGATCCTGCTTCAATAAAGTTTTTTAATAAATTAAAAATTGATTATATATCCTGCTCCCCTTTCAGGATACCTATTGCCAAGGTATCGGCAGGAAAATATAACACTAAGGTATAAACATGAAACTTATTGATAATTGTATTAAATCAATATTTTCTTATAAAAATTTTAAGGAATTATTAAATTCATTAGCATTTGCATTTATTTTTGCATTTATTTTTCAAACATTTATATATCAACCCTTTAAAATTCCTTCTGGTTCAATGAAGCCAGGATTACAAATCGGTGATTATCTTTTTGTAGAAAAATTTGCTTATGGCTACAACAATAGTTCCCTTTCATTCATGCTCAATAGATTTGATTTATTTAACGAATCATTCTTTTTTGATACACCAAAAAGAGGTGATGTTATAGTTTTTTTATTGCCAAGAGATAGTAGTATACATTATATAAAAAGGTTGATTGGTCTTCCTGATGATGAAATACAAATTAAAGATGGGCTATTATATATTAATAATGTCGCTGTAAAGAGGGAGTCGAAGGGGCAAAAAATTGATATAGAGCAAAATGGTATTCCATATGTAAAAAATATTTTTGAGGAAACTCTGCCAAATGGAGTGAATTACACAATATACACAGATAATGCTCGAAAAAGCTATCAAAATAACTTTGATCATAATGATACTCCTATTTACAAAGTTCCAAAGGGACATTATTTTTTTATGGGTGATAATAGAGATAATTCCATAGATAGTAGATTTTTGAAAAAAGTAGGTTATGTTCCAAAAAACAAAATTCTTGGAAAAGCCAAAATATTATTTTGGACATCTGATTTTTCAGTGCTAGACTTTATTACGAAGTTCAAAACAAACAGGGCTTTTAAAATGATTGAATGATATTTTTTTGTGAAACTAGAACTAGATGATTATAAATTTAAAGATACTAATCTGCTCATAATAGCCTTAACACATCCTAGTGCTGTTAAAAATAAAGTTGAAGACGTAAGTTACGAAAGAATGGAATTTTTAGGAGATAGCGTTTTAAATGTCGTGATTGCAGATGTTGTATATCATAAATTTAACAACTATACGGAGGGGGAATTATCGATTATTCTTGCCAATCTAGTTAACTCTAAAACAATAGTTAAAGTAGCTAAAAAACTTAATATGGGAGAAAAAATTATTCTTGATAATGGAGAGGAGCAGTGCGGTGGCAGGCAAAATCCCAACAATTTAGAAAATGTTTTAGAGGCCGTTATAGCTGCTATTTATTTAGATAGTGATTTTATTACTATTAAGGATATTGTTAGTAATTGGTGGGCAGAATTTTTTACTGACGTAAACAAGTTATTTCAGAAAGATTATAAATCACAATTACAAGAATTAATCCAAAAAAGGTATAAAATATTACCAAAATATAAAACAGAAGATAAAGATGGTGAGCCACATGAGCCAATATTTACCATATCAGTATCACTTAAAAATAAGTATAAATTTAAGGCTCAGGGAAAAACAAAAAAAGAGGCAGAACAAAAAGCTGCTGAGGAAATGTTAAATTTTATTAATAATAACGATGAATAAAAAAATTGGATATGCCTGTCTAATTGGAGCACCTAATTCAGGTAAATCAACGCTTCTGAATGCTTTAGTTAATCAAAAAATATCAGCAGTAACGCATAAAGTGCATACCACCAGAGATAATATTAAGGGAATAGTTTCTAAAGATAACACCCAATTAATATTTATAGATACGCCTGGATATTTAAAAAATCCAAAATATAAGTTAGAAAAATCTATTACAAAAAAATCGCTTCAAGAAATTAAAAACGTTGATTTTATTTGCATCATTGTTGATGTAGCAAAAAAAAATTGCTTAAATAATCCATTAATTGACGTAACTTATTTTAATTCTCAAGAAAATTTAATAATTATTTTCAACAAAGTAGATTTGGTAAAGGATAAAAATCAATTACTTCTTCTCGCCCAAGAAGCTAAAGCTAAAGGATTTAATAATATTTTTATGATTTCTGCCATAAATAATAAAGGCGTGACAGATTTTTTAAATTACTTAATTACTAATTCTCAAGAGGGAGAATGGCACTATAATGAGGATGAAGTAACTGATAGAAGTATTAAGCAAATTGCTGAGGACATAACAATGGAGCAATTGTATAAATTTTTAAATAAAGAAATACCATACAACTTAAAAGTTGAGACGGAATCATGGAAAGAAACACAAAACGATGTTACTATACACCAAGTCATTACAGTGTTAAAAGATAGCCAAAAAAAGATTATTTTGGGAACAAATGGAGAAAATATTAAGAAAATTAGTATAATTTCCAAAAGAGAAATAGAAAAATTAACTGACAAAAAAATACATTTGTATTTATTCATTAAAGTAAGGGATACTTGGATGGATAAGTTGTAGAGGGCATCAAGTTAAACGAACTTTAGTACTGTATTGAAAATTAAAATCATTTAAAAACACCTTTACTTATAGTTGAGCCAGAATTACAGTAAATTATATAGAACTATTTTATGGAAGTGACTATGTGTCAATAAGAAAGTAAAAGTGCACCACCATAGGCACGCAAAAGTGCACCACTAAAAAGTCAATAAAATAAGAAAATCAGCTCACAAAAATTACAAATATTAGCAACTAAAAACTTTTTATTAGTATGGGTTGTTGAGA